>DATDYZ010000001.1:0-83711 GCA_035288905.1 Candidatus Anderseniibacteriota bacterium
TTTGCTTCGATAAAATCCTGTAGAAAAAATCATTTGTTCTAATTCACGAACACTTGCGTTGGCGAAATTAATAACCGTTGTATATTTCTTAAATAGTTTTTCCGTGACGATATTTACTCGATTATCTGTGCATTGCGCAGAAAGTATAACGGCGACGAGCAGTTCAAAATCAGTGTTGTAGTTTAGTGGGGTTGCCAGATCGCCCGGAAACAGCCGCTCCAGTTCTTTGTGAATAATATGTGCTCGTTTTTTCCGTTCTTGTATTGAGAGAAGCGTCATATACTACTAGAGTAGTAGCATATTTTGCATTTGTCAGATACAGTTGACAAAGTCAGGAATAGGAGTATAATGCGACATTAGAGTAGGGAGTGGTTCTTTACTCATATGAGGCGAGGGGCTCATACAAGGAGAGTTTCGGATGAGCCAGGGTAAAACGTCAGTTTTGTCGAGAATGATTGCAACGAGTCGAAGTCAGCGAGATGAAGCCAAGCGCAGGCATGATCTTGCAATGCAGGCGCATCTCGAAAGTCGCGAACATCCACCGATCCATTGGGGCGCAGAACGCGCTTCAATGAGCGCGAGCAGGAAGCCGCGCTAAAAAAGCAAATAAGCAATTTATCTTGAGCGGAGTGAGGCATACAACCCTCCTTCGCTCTTTTCTTTTTGTTTACGCAGTAGCGTGTTTAGCTTTTGTTCGAATACATCGTACACAAGCGAGTACGTGCTGACCTTCGTGCTTGATTGATTGGAGATTTGGCTTAAATGTGCGTCTGCCGGTTATATTATAATGACCACGCAACAGCTTCTTCTGGTTGCCCATAGTTTTTCCCTTTTTGCAGATGTCGCATATACGTGCCATAGAATTTTCTTACTATAAAGTAGGGAATCTAAAAAAGCAAATGTTCAGAAATCCCCTCTCCCCAATTGGGGAGAGGGTCTGCCGTAAGGCAGGGGTGAGGGCTGGTTAGGCGGCATGCTGTATGGGGTTGCCCTCATCCGCCCCGCCTGTTGGCGGAGGCTCCTTCTCCCCAATTGGGGAGAAGGGAACGAAATTCTGTGCTATCCTCACTATATGTTCGCTGTAACAGCCATTCCTGAAGGACTTTCCACCATTGCATCTATTTTAGCAATTGGTATTGCTGTTATTTTTCATGAGGTATCGCATGGGTATGTGGCCAACTGGTTAGGAGACCCTACTGCGAAGTATGCAGGGAGATTATCGCTTAACCCAATACGGCATATCGACCTATGGGGGACTATTATTATCCCGGCAATGCTCATTATTAGCCAAGCGGGGTTTGTATTTGGGTGGGCGAAGCCGGTGCCAGTTAATTACTATAATCTTAAGTATGGGAAATACGGTCCGCTCCTAGTTGCCTTGGCTGGGCCTGCGGCAAATTTTATTATATTACTCATTTGTGGAGCGCTGGTCCGTATTTCGCCAGTAGATACGGCACTTCCATACCTCTTTAGCGTTATTGGGCTTGTGAATGCGTTTTTGATGTTTTTCAATTTACTTCCTATACCGCCCTTAGATGGTTCTAAAATTTTATTTCTTTTTCTGGAAAAACGCCCAGATATCACCATGATGCTGGAGAGGTATGGCATGTTTGTGTTGCTTGGTATTATCATCGTAGTTCCTGGGTTTATTACCAAGTTCGTATTCGCTCCTGCGGTGATTCTTGCCAGTTTCGTTCTAGGAGGGCTATAGCGTAAGCAAACTGCTCTTTGACTTTTTTTCTTGGCTTATCTATAGTACGTAAATGCCAACGATTAATCAGCTTGTCCGCAAACAGCGCATACGGAAGACGAAAAAATCAAAAGCCCCTGCGCTTTTGAAAGGCTTTAACGTATTAACAGATCGACCAATTACATTTAAGAAAGGAAGCCCTTTCAAACGAGGCGTTTGTTTGCAAGTAAAAACCATGACTCCGAAGAAGCCAAACTCCGCACTTCGTAAAGTAGCCCGTGTTCGACTAACAAACGGAATGGAAGTAACGGCGTTTATTCCTGGTGAAGGGCATAATTTGCAAGAGCATTCTATCGTTGTAATCCGAGGCGGACGAAGAAAAGATTTGCCCGGCGTTCGATACCAAGTAGTTCGAGGAGTGTTAGATACGGTAGGAGTTGAAGGGCGAAGACGCGGAAGAAGCAGATACGGAGCTAAGAAACCTAAGGTGAGTGAATAATTTATGCCACGAAAGAAACGAGTATACAAAAATAAGAAGTATTTAAAGCCGGATCCAAAGTTCGGGAATATGGCGCTGTCTAAATTCATCAATTATATGATGTACGATGGCAAGAAAAGTGTTGCGCAGCGGATTATTTACGAAGCATTGGAAATTATTTCAGATACAACAAAAAACGACCCACTTATGGTATTTGATACTGCACTGAAGAATGTTGCGCCAGTACTTGAGGTAAAGGCAAAACGAGTTGGTGGAGCAAACTACCAAATTGCACAGGAAGTTCGCCCAGTAAGGCGCGATACGCTTTCAATGAGATGGCTTCGTGATGCTGCAAGAAGCAGAGGTGGTAAATCTATGGCAGAAAAGCTAGCAGCAGAGCTAGTAGAAGCTTCTCAGAAAACAGGTGGTGCAATGAAAAAACGCGAAGACATGCACAAGATGGCGGAAGCAAATCGCGCATTCTCTCACTTCGCAAGGTAACTAATACCTGGTATGGCCGCAAAAGCATTTCCGCAGGTTACTATTGATAAGGTTCGCAATTTTGGAATTATTGCGCATATTGACGCAGGAAAGACAACTGTTTCTGAGCGTATTCTTTTTTATACCGGCCTTACGCATAAAATTGGAGAAGTACATGAGGGCGATACCGTTATGGATTGGATGGAGCAAGAACGTGAGCGAGGTATTACCATTACCTCTGCCACAACAACGGCGTTTTGGCGTGAGCATCGCTTAAATTTGATTGATACGCCAGGCCACGTAGATTTTACGGTGGAAGTAGAACGAAGCCTTCGAGTGCTCGACGGCGCTGTGGTGGTGTTTGATGGAGTTGCTGGGGTTGAACCGCAAAGCGAAACAGTATGGCGCCAGGCCGATGTACACAAGGTGCCTCGTATGTGTTTTGTGAATAAATTGGATCGTACGGGAGCAAACTTTTGGAAAGTACTTGATTCTATTCATGAGCGACTTACAAAAAACACCGTAGTACTAACATTGCCTATTGGTGAAGAAGAAAACTTCGGAGGAATTATTGATTTGCTCACCGAGCAAGCGTGGTATTTTGAAGGTGAAATGGGAATTAAAATTGAAAAGCGTGAAGTTCCTGCTGATTTAGTGGAAGAAACAAAAAAGCGCCGTGCAGAGATGGTAGAAAAGATTGCAGGATTAGACGACGCGCTTACGGAAAAATATTTAGAAGGGCAAGATATTTCAATAGAAGAATTAAATGCAGCACTTCGTAAAGGAGTTGTAGCTGGATTAATTGTGCCTGTACTGTGCGGAACTGCGCTCAAAAATAAAGGAGTGCAGAAAATGCTTGATGCCGTTGTAGATTATTTGCCGTCTCCCGTAGACGTTCCAGACATTGAAGGAACTGATGTAGATAACGCAGAAAAGATTTTAACTCGCAAACCACTCGATAGCGAACCATTCGCAGCTCTTGCATTTAAAATTGCAACAGACCCATACGTAGGCCAACTTACATTCTTTCGAGTATATTCAGGAAAGCTGACAGCGGGTTCGTATGTATTAAATTCTTCCACGGGAAAACGCGAGCGCATTAGTCGCATACTTCGCATGTACGCAAACGAACGGGAAGAAGTAGGAGAAATTTCTGCAGGAGGAATTGGGGCGTTAGTTGGAATGAAGGCAACCACCACAGGAGATACGCTATGTGATGAAAATAACCCAATTATTTTGGAGCGTATTATCGGACACGAACCAGTTATCTCGCTTGCTATTGAACCAAAATCAAAGGCAGACCAAGAAAAAATGGGAATGGCGCTCAAAGCTCTTATTGGAGAAGACCCTACACTTCGAGCGCATACAGATACAGAAACAATGCAGATGATTTTGGAAGGAATGGGAGAATTGCATTTGGAAATTATTGTGGACCGAATGAAGCGAGAATTTGGCGTGGAAGTAAACGTAGGAAAGCCACAGGTTGCATACAAAGAAACAATTCGCAAAACAGTTGAAATGGAAGGAAAGTATATTAAACAATCTGGTGGTCGCGGACAATATGGTCATGTGTGGCTTCGCTTGGAGCCGCAAGAGCGCGGTACTGGTGTGGAATACGAACAAGCAATTAAAGGTGGAGTTATTCCACAAGAATACCTACCTGCAATTGGAAAAGGTGTAGAAGAAGCTTCTAAAAATGGAGTACTTGCAGGGTTCCCTGTAGTAGATATTAAAGCTACTGCATTTGATGGAAGCTACCATGATGTAGACTCCTCTGAAATTGCATTTAAGATTGCAGGCTCTATGGCATTTCGAGATGGTATGCGCGCTGCAGACCCAGTACTGCTTGAGCCGATTATGAAAGTAGAAGTTATCACTCCTGAAAACTACATGGGAGACGTGGTAGGAGACTTAAACTCTCGTCGAGGACAAATTCTTGCAATCAACGACCGCGTAAACTTGAAAGTAATCGATGCTACTGTTCCACTTGGAGAAATGTTTGGGTATGCAACACAGATTCGTTCGATGAGCCAGGGGCGAGCAAACTATTCGATGCATTTTGACCATTACCAAGAAGTTCCAAGAAACGTTCAAGAGGCAATTGTAGGTACGGCGGCGAAAAAGTAAAGCGTTCCCCTCTCCCCATATGGGGAGAGGGCCTAGCCCGCAGGCAGGGGTGAGGGCTGTATTGCGTCGTGGGTTGCCCTCATCCGCCCGCCTCACGGCGAGGCACCTTCTCCCCAATTGGAGAGAAGGGAACCCGTTGCATCTTTTTATTTCTCGTTATAAATTTACCATATGCAACACGAACAAAAACCACTGAAAGAAACCCTTCAGCCAATTTTAAATACTTTACGTGATTTAGGTGGCAAATTTTCGTTTACAGATGAAGATGGCAACCAGTTCGTATTGGCTTCCAAAGAAGTATTCGAAGGCGAGCAAGAAAAACCACAAGAACAGCAGCTCACATTACCCCAAGCGGAAACCGTATCTCGCGCTATTCGTAAACATATAGATATTGCGTTACAAGACGATGTACTCGATAGAATTAATCGCGACATTGCGCTGACGTATGCGTTGAAACAAGAACTGGAAGAAGAGGAAGTACTTGACGATTTAAATGCATCTTCTGATGATGATCTTGCTGTGCCGCACGACGCTCGTATCCGTTTTGAACCCCTTCGAGGAGACTTACCCCCAGAATTGCAGGAGTAGGGCGAAATATCACCTTTTTCATTTTTTCGTATCAATATGATACGATTAAAAGGTCTAAATGATACGTAAATGACTGAAATTACAAAAAAACAACAAACTATTATCGCATTGTTACTTGAAAAGGGTGCATTGCAATCATCGGCCGTTCATGCAGAGCTTGTATTGCGGGGGGAAGAGGCGTCGCTCGTAACAGTAAAACGTGCATTGTCTGAAATGGCCGAAGATCATCTTCTGGAAGTTTCTGGTGCTGGGCGCAATACGCACTACGAGGTTGGAACGTATGGCAGGCTATTTGCCGACGTTGATTCGAAACAATATTGTTCTATTGAGCCGGATAAGCGATATGGCATGGAAAAGTTTAATTTTGATCTCCTTCGTCGTATACCGTTTACCATACTGATGTTTCCTGAAGCTGAAGTCTTGGATGCCGCCACATCAGAATACGAACAGAGGATTTCCGATATTCCGCCGGCAATCCAAAAAAAAGAGCTTGAACGTCTCGTAATAGAGCTGGCCTGGAAATCTTCAAAAATTGAAGGAAATACATATACTCTTTTGGATACAGAAAAGCTTATTTTGGAGCATAAAGAAGCAGTGGGGCACAGTAAGGAAGAGGCTGTGATGATTTTGAACCACAAGTATGCGTTCGATTTTATTCATAAAAATTCCGACGAATTTATGGCGCTGACGGTTTCAAACCTAGAAGAACTTCATAAAATTCTTGTGAAAGATTTGCATGTCGGTTTTGGTTTGCGAGAAAAACCTGTGGGTGTAGTGGGCTCGAAATACCGGCCGATTGATAATATCCACCAAATTCGGGAAGCGGTAGAAGATCTTGCAACGGCAATTGCGAGAGTCCATACTCCGTATGCAAAGGCGCTCTTGGCGCTTGTCGGTATTAGTTATATTCAGCCGTTCGAAGATGGTAATAAGCGAACCGGAAGGCTTATGGCAAATGCGCTTCTTCTTGCGCACGGGTGTGCTCCACTTTCCTATAGAAGTGTTGATGAAAATGAATATCGGGAAGCAATGCTCGTGTTTTATGAAATTAACTCAATTATTCCGATGAAGAAGATATTTATTCAGCAATACGACTTCGCCGCACGAAATTATGCGGTGCAATAACTGGAAAAGGCGCGGTAAAATTAAAAAAGACCGGCATATTGCTATGCGCGGTCGATCATTTCTTCTTTTTGGAGCCGTGGCGTATTAGTTGCTGAAATGAGCCAACCACAACTCAATTGCGTCTCTTGCTTTGATACACGGGTGGTAGGCAAGCAGCGTGATAGCGTCATCACTCAAAACGTTGTATGAGGCAATAACGCAAACCGGTACTCGATTTGACGTTACGGTACTCAAACTTGCAATGACATTCGCAGCAAAAGCATTGGAATCAGGTGTTGCCTCTATTGCGCTTTTTGTTACTTTCTTAAAAAGATCCATGCGAGCAATGTCGGACACTTTATCTGTGTCCAGGTCTTCTGTCTCGCCGAATTCGAGTTTCGGCTTTGGGCCAATAGCGGTACAAAACTGACACTCAAAATACTGTTGATTTCCGGCGGGTTCTGGAATGAACCATACAATCCCACACTTCCCAAAGCTTTTGGCTTCGATAAGGCCGATGAATCGCTCGCCGTCAACGAGATTGATTACATTAAACAGAGTTGATCCGCTTGCCAGTTCGTTTATTGTGCGATTCAAAAGTAAGATTTGCCGCAATCTTTGTTGGAGATATTCAGGCAAATCACCTAGGCCATCTGCGTCATTGTTACTCATGTAATCCTCCAGTTTGTTAAAGTGCATGCCGTACATGTCTCATGAACGCCTATGCATTTATATATCATTCTGTCCTTTTTGTCAAAAGTAAAACTTGACTATTCTGCCTAATAGTGTATTCTATAATTCTCAGTTTTGGGTAGAATTCTGAACTCGTGAACATTTCATTCTAAGGAGAATGCGACGTGGTAAGTAACTCAGATCGTTTGGCGTTTGCTAATCAGTATATCTTTGCCGCTCGAGAAATTGGGCTGACAACAAGAGATCCAGAGGCTAGGCTCTATTGGAATCATTTGTTGGTTCATGGTGCTGTTGTCGCTCCTGAAAGTTCTAGCGGAGATAACATTGAGATGACTTTGGTTAAGATTTTGAACGAGAGTGGATCGATCGACCGCAGATACATGATAAAAATATTGGTAATGTATCCCGAAGACCAGTCTTTAAACAGGTATTTTCCGGGAATATGGCAACGGCCGGATCGTGCGTCGCACCCGTCAGGGAACAATATGATTTATTTGAAGACGAGTGACGAAGAAACTGCCTTTTTAAAAGGGTGTGCAATTCTTCACGAAACTGGCCATGCTTATAAAGCGGCGGCAGAGGGTCGCATTGGCAATGAAGAAGCGGATGAAAAAATCAGTCCAGCGATGTTGCTCGAGGAAGGTGACCTCCATTATTTGGAAGCTCGCCTTTGGAAAGAAAGGGGAGGTTCGGCTTACTCCAACATTTTAGATAGGGCTGTTTACCGTTTGAAAAAGTCAGGCGGAAGCGCATCGAACTGCTTGGGCTTGGAATGGAACGAGGAATGG
This sequence comes from Candidatus Anderseniibacteriota bacterium, assembly GCA_035288905.1. Taxonomy (GTDB): domain Bacteria; phylum Patescibacteriota; class Andersenbacteria; order UBA10190; family UBA10190; genus HO2-45-11b. The sequence goes on from DATDYZ010000001.1 coordinate 7,949, forward strand.
CTTGTTGTCCTAGATACGCTCTTTGGACAAACGCCAAACCGGATGATTCGAAAGAATCGTATGGGGTCTTTTGCTATCCATGCCAATTTTGAGGCAATTGACCGAAGTTCTTTGAACGGTAAGCGACAGGCAAGAGCAAACATTATTGATAAAACCTATAAGGAGATGAAATTAAGGCAATAGAAAAAGTGTGACGAAGTTCATCATTCAGCGTTCGAGCCGAGATGTTACACATGATGTGTGACTCTCGGCTCTTTTTTTGATTTCTATACGGCTTAAAAACTGTAACGGGCGTAATTTGTATAAATCTAATTAAAATAAAACTCCTGACTCAAGCCAATATGGTTGCTTCAGGAGTAGTTGAATATCGTTTCAGTATCACTGTTCATTTGCTTTCTTTTGAAACGAAATGTGAATGCCATTATTTCTTGCGAATCTGGCAAGCAGTAGTCGAGTTGCCGGAACATTGCTCGAGTAAACCCGAAGCTCTTGATAGGTCATATTATCACGAACAAACAGAAGGAGACTCCCTATGTCGGATTTAAACTTGACTCTTCGCTGGCCGCCAGCTGAAGATAATCCAGCTTGTATAAAACCAAGCATTATTTTGCTCACTTCCTCTTGAGTTTGAGCAATGTCTGCAAAAAACGCCGCTGTCGGTATAACGGTCATGTGGCTTCCGCAAAACTTACCTCCCGCCCTTCGATCTCTATGGGACATTCGTTATCCTCTCTATTTTCAAAGTTCAGATATTTTATTACTGGAATGACCAATAATCACTGGTTTGCATGATAGGTCATAATACTAATACTGTCAAATAGATCGATCTTGACAAGCATACTACCTTTGTGCTAGGTTCATTCGTTCCGCAAGTAGGTCTTGATGGAACGAATGTTTTGTGTCCTTTGCAAATTGGAGTTAGTAATGCGAAAGGTACGAGTACTTTGCGTTGGGGTGAGCCCCCTTATGATGGATAGGATGTCGGACGAGGTTCTTGAAAGCCTCGATACCGGCGTCCGTCTGCAGATCAAGAAGGATCGGCCTGTTGAAGAGAAAGCGGAAGAGAAGATTTATCGCAACAGTGAAGGCCGTATTGGTCTGTCGCCGGATATGCTCCTCGCAGCTCTGGTGAATTCTGGTCGAAACGTGAAAATCGGCAAGAAGCAGGTTTCCACGGCCGCCACTACTATGCTCTTTGACTTTTTTCAGCTCAAGAGCGATTTCTTGATTCTGACGAACGGGCGTGACGGCGAAGAACCCGCGTGGGTTTCTGACCGTCGCCGAGGAGTCAGTAATCAGAGCAAAAGTCCAACCGCGGTTTGCATCGTGCGGCCGCAGTTCCCTGAATGGGCTTTTGAGGCCACGTTCACGTTTGACGAAAAGACTGCCGGTCGCGATACGATGATGAAGTTGTTCAAGGAAGCGGGCAGCAGTCAGGGTCTCGGGTCGTTTCGCCCAAACAGGAAGGGCCGGTATGGAATGTTTGTGGTTCAGGAATGGCATGAGGAGACTCTCGCAACTACTGACACTAAGATTCTCGTGACGGTTGATGGTACGGAGTTGGAAGGTGGTAGCTTGTCTGAAAAGGCTACATCTTCTAAGAAGACGGCGACGACTGAAGTCGCCTAGCTGTTCAAAGACAGCAAGGTTCGTAGCAGGTGTTTTATACGCCTGCTTTTTTATTTGACATTGTTTGACAGATATGCTACAAATTGCTGTTCTCATAGGGGCGTACCTTTTGGGGATATCTCGGTTAGATCTTTGACATTTTTTGAAAAGGAAATCGGTTATTATGATCACGATTCCTGGTATTGAGTTTGCGGCGTACAAAGAGCATCGAAAACTTGAAATTGCCAGCGATGGCCATCTCGGACAATTACGATCTGGTTACGCTGTGCTTGAGGCAACGGTTACTGCTGGTTTGCCCTATTTCGGATTCATCCGGCATGGGGACGACAGCTATATTCTTCAGAAGGATTGGGCAGCTTTGCCTGATCAGCCGAAGAAGCCGTGGCAGCGAGAAGTTAAACATCTGGTTGAGGCACGTAATCTTACCGCAGGGACGAAAGTCTACGGCGTGAAGATGCCGCTCGAAGTGAGTGCTAGTGGCCAAGAGTCGTTCGTGAGCTATCCAAACAACATGCTCTGCCTCGCAGAGTGTGTAATGAAGGATGCTGTGTGGACGAACTTGGTCAACGTCTGGAAAATTGCGATTGTTTCGCAGTTTGGCGAGTTCTTCATTACCGCTCAAAAGGCGTACGATGAACTCAAATGCGTTCGTGATGATGACGGGGAGATTCGATTTCCTCGGCTTGCACGGCACCAGTCGTTGAACGAGCTGCTAGTTGGGTTGATGCCCAGCGATGCCGTAATTCCGTCTTCGGCAGACTATATCGAAGATGACGATAAAGAGTGGCCAAACGGACTTCGTGAAAACGAAGCCATTGTCACGAGCTTCTATGAAGCGCGCGGAATCGGTACTCTTGCCACGTACGATGATGGAAATCTCGTCAGTGTGCGTGTTGGTTGGAGAGATGTTCCCAAGCGTCCACTTCGGCAGTTTCTGGTTCCGGGCGAACGCGTGAAGTACGACCGGCTGGATGCGCCTTACATGAGTAAGCGGGAATCGTCGTTTGGCAAGCAGGCCTACGACATCTCGCTGGTGTAATTCCGTGGCCCAAATTGTACTATCGTGATGTTCAATGCTTTAGTGCAGAGTCTAGAGCGGGTGGTTCATTCGAATTACCCGCTTCTTTTTTGCATTTCGCTTCACTCACGCCAACTTACGCTTCGTGCATTGAAATCGAGTAGTGTGAAGAGCAAGAAGAAATTCTTGCTTGTATTTTAGTTAAGTCAATTCACCTTGACTGTTGCAGTGTAGAGAGAAGTCAAGCTCAGTGTTCTTTTGAGCAAATTCCGGTTTGCTAGTATCTCACGTAACCTGTCGTACACTGGCGAATTGTCTAGTATTCGTGTCATATGTTCCAGAGCAAGATTTATTTCTTGCTGGTGTTTCGGTGATGTTTCGCCTTGTATGGTCTTGTGGAGTTTCCCTAGGTGCATGAGCAGGTTTCGATCTGCTGGTGTTAGGGTTACGTTTTGCTGAGTAGGTTAGATTCTCGTGCTATTGAGCACAGTAGAGAGCAGGAAGCAATTCTTGCTTGTATATTGTATTGTCGTCCGCATGCCTCTCGTGGAGTGGCGTTATCTACCGTATTCAGCAAGATTAGTTTCTTGCTGGTATTCACGTGTGGTGGACGAGTACAGTCCGTTGACGTTCGGTGGAGTTTGGGGCAAGATTAAATTCTTGCTAGTGTTTATTGTCTCGTGGAGTACACAAGCGTGAAGTGAAGTAATTTGTAGTCTAGAGTAGATTTCCGTCTGCTGGCATGATGCAGCTAAGTGCGCATCACAATAGTCAATTTACGTTTAGCCGAGAAAAGTTAAGTGCAGAGCAAGATTAAATTTTTGCTGGTATATCCAGTCTCCTGTAGTTGAGTTTTGTACAGTTAGCTATTCGACAGCGCTGTCTGGAGCAGGAAGTAATTTCTGCTGGTTTTTAAAGTTTCGTAGTGTTCTCTTGAGTAAATCACCCTCAAGTGCCGTATAGTGCAAGAAGCAATTCTTGCCGGTGTTGTTCTCGTATGCTCTTTTTTAGTGGTGCTCAGTTCCTTAGCGTAACCTAAAGGAAACCATAGTTTCGAGCAGGTTTTAATCTGCTGGTATATAGCGTGTTGTACGGTTCGGTTCTCCAGGCTGCATTGCGCTTCCGTGATGAGCAGGTGTTTTATACATCTGCTTTTTTTATTTTCACGCTTTACAAAATTACTAACATATGCTATAGATAATCGTTCGTAGCTTGTACCTTATTTGGTGCTGCGAGCGGTGTTTTTTGACAATTTACGGAGTAATACAATGCGACATGCCACGGTTATTTGTGTGGGTAAAACCCCGCTTCTTATGGATCGATGGTCTGGTGAAATCTTGCCGAGGGAAAAGCGTTCTGTGAAAGCAGTAACTGCTGAGAAAATCTACCGCGATAGACAGGGTAACATCGCTCTTCCAACTGAGATGCTTGTTGCGTCAATTGTTGGCGCCGTTACTAACTGTACTAAATTGCAATACACTCGATCGAGGATCCTTGATGTCCTCCGCTTTGAAGGTGAATTTGTAGCACTGACAAATGGGCGGGATCAACGCGACCCTGTTTGGGTCTGCGATGTGTTTTGCAAAACACAAAGTGGCTCTCGACTTCCAACTTCAATTTGTATTCCTCGACCACGGTTTGATCGGTGGGGTTTCACAACTCGAATCTGCTATGACGAAAAGAAGACTAATCGCGAGGTACTTCTGCGGCTCTTTCAAGACGCGGGATGCTATAGTGGTCTTGGACTGTTCAGTCCTCTTCGCAGGGGGCAACACGGAATATTTCAGGTTCGTGAATGGCACGAAGTGAGTGTTTGAAAGGTTGTTGCGTTGCTGAGCGGACTTACGTGGGTTAGCGCAGACTGAACTGGTGAGCAAGGAGTAATTCTCGCTGGTGTAATTGCGTTATGTGACGTGAACCTGGGTTATCAGCATTTTTGTGATGCATAGCCTAGTGTAGAGCGGGCGGTTCATCTGAATTACCCGCTTTTCTTCTGCGTTGAGTGTCGTCAGCTAGATTATCGTTAATTGCGTTCCTCTTCGGAGCAAGATTAATTTCTTGCTAGTGTATTTGCCAGAGTGTCGTCAGGCCAACTGGGGTGCACAAATGTACCGTTTAGTAACGAGCAGATTTATTTCTGCTGGTATTCCTGTCGTGTACTCTGGTGTTACCTCACGTGTATTGTCGTCGCCTCTGGTTCTTGAGCAGATTTTTATCTGCTGGTATTGCGTTCTAGCACTCCTCCCTTGAGTAACCAACCCTGAAGCACGCTATGGAGCAAGCGTTAAGCTTGCTAGTGTATTCTGTGCCCTCGAGTGCACAACGCTTAGGTACAGTTCGGTATAGCTCGGAGCAAGATTTATTTCTTGCTGGTGTGTAATCGTATACCAATGTTCATTATCGTACCCCGGAGTATTTCAGACTATCGAGCAGGTGTTTTATACACCTGCTTTTTTTATTAATACGCTTTACAAAATTACTAACATATGCTATAGATAATCGTTCGTAGCTTGTACCTTATTTGGTGCTGCGAGCGGTGTTTTTTGACAATTTACGGAGTAGTAAGCAAATGGAACATCAGAACCATCTTAGCCTGCAGAAATTGCTGGCTAGCTTTCCGAGGGGCGGAAAGTACAGTAACGGTCCATGGAAGGGGCAGGAAGACATGCTCGCTTTTGTAGCGAAACATGGATGCGTCATCATCGAATCCCCGACGGGTTCGGGGAAAACGGCAGTTGAGGCTGCAATTTTGCAGGCCGCGGTAGCGAGCGGAGGAAAAACGTGTTTTCTTGTAACACCAAACAAAACGTTGGTGGAACAGATTCGCGGAGAATTTCCTGACATCAAAGTTGCGTTGGGACGGAGCGAGCATCTTTGTTATTACTACGAGAACCAGCCAGTCATTGGCGAGGAGCAGCTTGTTCAGCTTGGGAGTGATCCAAAAAGTATCAAGGCGGATGAAATTCCGTGTTCGATGCTCAAGGATTGTCCTCATCGTGTTGATCAGGCAACGGGGGAAACTTTTGTGCCTGGTTCAACTTCTTGCCCGTACTTGCAACAAAAGTACGAAGCAAAACAGGGAGGCGTTGTGGTGTGTACCATGGCGTTCTACTTGTTTACACAATTGTTCAGTCGTGAGTTTCCAGAAACCAGTGCGCTTGTACTGGATGAAGCACATCGCATTGCAGAGATTGTGCGCGGAGCTCTTTCTTATGAGATTACGGACCATCACCTGGAGCGATCTATCGAATTGCTTGCTCGAATCGAGGCGCCAGAAGTTGAAACGCTCGAAAAGTTTCTCAAGTCAATGCGGTACATCTGCAAAAAGAGAAGCTTGGATGAGCCAGTACTTCTGACGGATGAAGAAATTCGACGTCTCATGGCAATCTTGGAAGACGTGAGTTCAAGCAAGTTGCTTGCTCGCATTGAAAAAGCCGTTAGAAACGGAACCATTGATGCCGCGGAGGATCGAGTAGCACTGCGAAAGTTAGAAGTACTGGTGCGCGATTTGCGCAGGTACGTTCACTCGTTTGAGTATTCACTCGAAACGGAAGAACGGAAACCACTCAATTACACATGTGCATTCTACAAGTTCGAGAAAGGCGAACGGGATAAGGTGCAGTGCAAGTTAGTGGTGAAGTGCTACTTTGTAGCGCCGCTCATCAAGAAAATCCTTGCCCCACTGACGGTTGCTCTATCGGCAACAATCGGTGATGAAAAAATCTTCGGATATGAAACCGGCATTCAGTTTCCTCAATTCCCCTGTTTGAAGTTGGAGTCTAATTTTCCATCGGGGAATACAAGGCTGTATTTACCAACTGATACCCCGGATCTTTCGGTCAAGGGACGTGATAAACGCGACATGACCAAAACACTTCGGAAAGTCGCGAAAGCAGCAAAACGATTTGCTGCCAAAAGACATCGAAGCTTGGTGATCACTATTTCCAACACGGAACGCGATAAGTTCCTCGAACTTGCAAAAGAAGAGGGGCTGAACGCAATTAGTTATGGAAATGGAGTTACTGCGAAAGCGGCAGCTATTGCCTTTAAAGAAGGGCAAGGTGATTGTTTGGTGGGAACGGCTTCCAATTATGCGGAAGGTGTAGACTTGCCGAAACAAATTGCACCGGTCATCTTCTTTCTTCGTCCTGGATACCCTGTACCAACAGACCCCGGGACGCAGTTTGAAGTGAAGCGGTTTGGAGGGGCCAGGTGGCCTCTCTGGAATTGGCGTGTTATGCAGCAAGCGCTGCAGGTACGTGGACGCAATGTGCGAAGTACGCGGGACGTGGGAGTAACATTCTTCATCTCGCAACAATTCAAGCGCATTGTATGGGGAGCATTGCCCAAATGGCTCACCAAATCCTACCGAAGCGACTTGTCATTTGAAAAATGCATGGCAGATGCTGAGGAGTTGCTCGGGAAGAAAGAATAATTTAGCGAGGGTATCCCAATTAATGTGAGCTAAATTACCCTGGGTTGAATTACCCTGGAGTTCAGAGCGAGGATGCACTTTGTATCCTCGCTTCTATTATTTCCTCTACACTCCAACATGGTAGTCTCGTGCTCCCTGGAGCGCCCTGGCCTATTGAGTAGGTGTTTGTGCTTGCTTGTATTTTGAGTAAGGTAGATTGATGCCCGGTTCAGTGAATTGGCGTACTGTCGTCTCCGGAGCAGATTATTCATCTGCTTGTATGTGATTAACGGTACAGTGCGGCTCAGCATGCAACACTCCAGTTGAGTCTTTCTGACGCGGCCTATACTAAAGAGCAGAGAGTAGTTTCTGCTAGTGTTTTGGTGTGGCGTGACGTGAATTGTAGTCCGTTCCGCTGGGATACGCTTTCGTCCAGAGCAAGAGGGTTTCGCTTGCCGGTATTGATCTCTTGTACGTTAATCTCTCGTATTCTGACGTCTACTTTTGTGCGGTATAGAGCAGGTGAAGTTTATCTGCTAGTGTTGAATTCAGCTTGCTTCTGTTCAGTCCAGTTCGTTGTAGTTACGTACGGTAGTGTACTGAGCGAGAGTTATTCTTTCGCTGCTATATGTCCTCAAGTTTTGTTAACTTGAGTGTTGCCCCGTTCGGTTGACCACAGGGCGAATGATTATATTCGCTGGTGTTTGTTTCCAGTTTGGTTGCCAAGACAACTGCTCGTTATTGTTTAGTCCGATTCGCTCGTGTTCAGAGCAAGTAACATCTTGCTTGTATGTCTCGTATTGTACTGTGTTCTGTATTGTAGTGCGCTGGGTACGTTTTAGTGTACAGCGAGAGTTAATATTTTCGCTTCTGTTTGTAGTTCGGTTAAGTGGACTTCATTCTGGTTAAGCTACGTGCTGTCCAGCGCAAGAGGTAATTCTTGCTGGTGTTTTCGCGCGTACTTCACTTCTGTGGAGTTCGGTTAAATACCGCACATTATGATAGGGAGCAGGTGATTCCATTTGCTGCTATTATAAAGTAACGTCGACCTCGGTTCTTTGGAGTATCTTACAGTGCGTAACGCTTCAGAGCAAGTGAAAACCATTTGCTGGTGTTTAACCCACTTTAGAGTCCACTCTTGTTGGTTCCCGTAAAGTGTTGTTATGTTGCGTGTCGAGCAAGAAGAAATTCTTGTTGGTGTTATTACGTGTCGTACGGTTACGTGGCGTGGAGTCAAGTCATGTTGCCTCTAGAGCAGGTGATTCCATCTGCTTGTCTTAGATTAGCGTTACAGTTAAGTTCAGTATACTTCCGTCAACTTGTGTACTGTGCAGGAAGTAATTCTTGCTGGTGTTATTGAGTGCGCTTCTTGATCAGTAGCCTGTTCTCTTCTTGAGTGCTGTTTCCTTCGGTTTAGAGCAGGTGAAATTCATCTGTTGGTGCTATCAAGTATTCAGAAGTGTTTTGCATTAAACTTCTGTGAAGATTACTCACGTGCACCAAGGAACAAGAGTAAAATCTTGTTGGTATTTGGAGCAGTGTGTCGTGATTTTTAGTCCGGTCCTTTGTCGTACAGAGCAGGCGAAGTTCGCTTGTTGGTATTACATACAGTGCGTTTACGTGGAGTGGAGTATCGTAGCCTATTGTTCGTTCCAGAGCGAGAGTTTCACTACTCTCGCTTTTTTCTTGCAAAAAATATAATAGTATGTTATTTTGTTTTGTTCCTGTCTTATTCTGAAATCTGTTGAAACGGAGGGTTCGTTGAAAACTATTCTGTGTGGTTCGGTCAAGTAACCTAGCGTGCAGCAAAGTAGAATAACCTGGGCTATTGTTCGGAGCCGGGAATTCCTGCTGGTTTTTACCGTCGCGCAATGTTCCCTTTCCTGTTGTTCTGTATTTTACGTTCCTGTGCAGTGCAGGTGAGTTCATCTGCAGGTGTTAGTCGTGTTGTTGTGTAAACAACACTACATTGATACGCGGTATAGTGTTGGGCAAGTAATTCTTGCTGGTGTTTCTGTGTCGCGTGGTGCAATTAAGCACAGTCCTCAAGAGTTGGCTTTCCTTTTGGGTAAGGGTGTATGTAGATTGTCCTTACTGCTATTAAACTGGTTGTGCCTTATCGCATGGCGTTGTCTTCTGACGTGCTGTTGGTTAGAGAGCAGGGTTTAAACTCTGCTGCTTTAAAATTGTAGTTAGCTGTAGTACAGCTCACTGCCATCCTGCAGAGCCCATTACTGTTTGGGGTAGGAAGAAATTCTTGCTGGTATTTTGAGTTCCGACGGGTCGAGTTAAGTACGTTGTTTTCCACAAATGTTTGGTGCAGTGCAGGTGAATTTCTGCTGGTGTATACTGCGGAGCAAGGTACTTTGTCGTCCACAAATGTTTTGTGCAGAGCAGGTGAATTTCATCTACTTGTGTCAGATTAACGATACAGTTAAGTTCAGTATACTTCCGTCAACTTGTGTACTGTGCAGGAAGAAATTCTTGCTGGTATATAACGCACTCCAAAGTTGACTGGCGCATGGTAAAGTAAGGTCGCCTAAGGAGTAAGCGCATTGCGTTTGCTAGCTTTTGTACAAGTGTTCGGTCAAGAAGTCCTCAGTGCCCTGCGTTTCCGCACACCCATCTGTTCTGAGCAAGAATAGTTTCTTGCTGGTGTTCTAAGATCCGTCAAGTCGAGTTAGGTACTGTGTCCTCCAGAAATGTTTGGTGCGGAGCAGATGACGCTCATCTGCTGCTATTAGGATACTTGTGTTCAGTTCAGTTAATTGCTGCCACCTACCCTATGGTACAGAGCGAGAGTTTTACTACTCTCGCTTTTTTCTTTTTTTGACTTCTAAACACGTTTCTGTTACAAATACATATGACCTTGAGGCGGTTGTTCTTTTGTTCCTTTACGGGCTCAAAAGACAGCTGGGTAAAACGCCAGGTAAGGCATTTTATTATTTTTTATATTTTTAAAAGCTATGGCTGTTGAAAAATTCGTTCGAAACAAGCCGCATGTGAACGTCGGAACGATTGGTCACGTTGACCACGGAAAGACAACTACAACGGCAGCTATCTTGCATGTGATGAACATGAAGGGTGGAGTTAAAAAATTAATGACTATCGATGACCTCGATAAGTCGCCTGAATCGAAAGCGCGTGGTATTACGATTTCTACTGCTCATTGTGAGTATGAATCTGATAATCGTCATTACGCACACGTTGACTGTCCGGGACACGCCGACTACATCAAGAACATGATTACTGGTGCCGCTCAAATGGACGGTGCAATTCTTGTGGTAGCTGCAACGGACGGGCCAATGCCACAGACAAGAGAGCATATTTTGCTCGCACGTCAGGTAGGCGTATCTACTATCGTAGTGTTCTTAAACAAGGTTGACCTTGTTGATGATCCTGAACTTGTTGACTTGGTAGAAGAAGAAGTTCGTGAACTACTTACAAAGTATGAATATGATGGAGCAAATGCCCGTATTATTCGTGGAAGCGCAACAAAGGCACTTGCAGTAAAATCTGCTGATGATGCTGATGCAAAACCAATTATTGATTTAATCGCTGCGCTAGACGAAGCAATTCCAGAACCAGTACGAGATGTTGATAAGCCATTCTTGCTCTCTATTGAAGACGTATTCTCTATTGAAGGCAGAGGTACGGTTGTAACTGGTCGTATTGAACGAGGAATTATCAAGATTAACGATGAAGTTGAAATCGTTGGAATTAAGGACACACAAAAGACCGTTATTACTGGTATCGAAATGTTTAACAAACAACTGGATGAAGGACGAGCTGGAGACAACGCAGGTGTGTTGCTAAGAGGCCTTAAGAAAGAACAAGTTGAACGTGGACAAGTAGTTGCAAAACCAGGAAGCATTACCCCACACAAAAAATTTGAAGCGGAAGTGTATGTGCTTACCAAAGAAGAAGGCGGTAGGCACACTCCATTCTTCAAAGGATACAAACCACAGTTCTATGTTCGTACAACAGACGTAACTGGAGAAGTATACCTAGCTGAAGGAACAGAAATGGTTATGCCTGGCGATAACATTAGTATTACGGTTGAACTTGGCGCGAAAGTTGCCATGGAAGACGGAATGCGATTCGCTATCCGAGAAGGTGGCCGAACGGTTGGAGCTGGAATTGTTACCAAAATTATTGAGTAATGGCTGATACTCCACAAAATGACGTAGTAGCTGAGGTAGTACCTCCTCGTATTCGCATAAAGCTGAAGGCGTACGATCATAAGCTTATTGATCAATCTGCCAAGCAGATTATGGAAGCGGTAGAGCGGGACGGCGCAAAAGTCGCCGGCCCCACTCCGCTCCCGACGAGCAAGAAAAAGTACACGGTGAACCGTTCTACCTTTGTGCATAAAAATGCCAGAGATCAGTACGAGATCCGCGTACACAAGCGCTTGATCGATATTATTACATCAACTCCGCGTACGGTAGATACTCTTATGAGCTTGAATCTCCCTGCAGGCGTGGACGTGTCGATGAAGACGGTGTAAGTGTGTCATCCCGGGCTTGACCCGGGATCCACGCGTAGATTCCGGCTCACGGGCCGGAATGACAGGTTACTACCACTAAAAACCTCGCATTATATGCGGGGTTTTTGGCGTATATGACCTTCAGGAACCTACAACAATCTCGCTCTTGACAGAAGCGCTACTTTAGGTATATAATAGTACGAGTGGCTGGTATAGGTTTACTAGCTTGGACGTTGAAAACCTGTCAAAGGATTAGTGTATCATGTGGGAAATTCTCCGTTATGTTGCTGTTGCGGCACTCTTGATTCCGATTGTATTTATGCTCTGTGCCATTGAGACCGGCATCAGAGAAAGGGCCTTGAAGTTCCGAGGGTTGCTCGATCTCCCGACCGGGGTCGAGTTCGTCATGATCGACAGGTTCCAGGTTAGAGACACTAAATGTCTTATAACCAGGGCCAAGCGGCGATTATTAGTACAAAATGACTATCTTGTTATCGACTGGGATGCTCTCCAACAAAACGAACATTTCGAGATCGTCAGAACTACAAAAGGAAGGGTGGTTAGAAAGATCGCAGAGCAGCCGAAACAAGCGGTTGAATCCGATCCGTTCGGTCTGCTCGAGCAACTCGAGCGAGTCTAAATCCCGCGCAGGAAAAAGTATATTCAGAATTACACCGGCGATCTTTATTGATTGCCGGTTTTTTTATATGTAGAATATGTTGGGGCGGGTTACTGATTGTTTTTTTGAAAGGGATACGTATGATAGTTGTTGGATTCTTGTCTGGCTGTTTTATTGCTTTTCTACTCTTGCTCTTTTGGAGATGGTATTTTTACCGGGTGTGGCCTTGGGAAAAACTGCCGTTCGATGAGCGGTTTATCGTCTTGTGCCAGGAGAATATGGAGCATGTGTACTTGGTTCGACGAGTGGCAGTGAAGATGTTTCGTCGAAACAAGTTCGTAGTCAGGTTATCTGAAGCTATCCAGGTTGGGGCAGAGATATTGGTGCAGGATTTTCGAGGCATGCCCTGCCTCAAGATTTGTAAAAGGACGGTTGTCTTGGAAGGCTTCTCTGATCCCTTTGAGTAGAATACCGGCGGCGAGATTTTCACCAATCCCCGCCGTTTTATTTGCGTTTTTTGGGGAGATGTTCTATCTTAAGAAATACCCGTGCTCGGGACTTAAGTTTTTTGTTTATAGGACACATGCTAATTTCGTATTATGAAAGCTCTTCTCGGTCGAAAAGTTGGTATGTCTCAGGTATTTTCTCCTAACGGAGATGTTGTTCCCGTTACCTTAATTTCTGCTTTTCCGAATACTATTACGATTCGTCGTACTATAGAAAAAGATGGATATGCAGCTGTGCAGCTTGCCCTTCCCAAAAAAGATGATTCTAAACTATTTGCTGTCCGTAAGGAATTTCATGGGGAAATGCCTGCGGACGTTTCTGTTGTAGGGGTTGATCAGTTTGCAGAAGGCGATGCAATTGAAGTTACGGGTGTTTCAAAAGGAAAAGGGTATGCCGGAGTGGTGAAGCGTCATCACTTTAAAGGAGGGCCGAAGAGTCACGGCCACAGGCACGTACTTCGCAGACCCGGTTCTATTGGATCACGATTTCCCCAGCATGTAATGAAAGGTATGCGCATGGCAGGGAGAATGGGGTCTGATCAAGTAACGGTGAAGAATTTAGAAATTGTGAAAATAGACACCGAACATAACGTGATTGCGGTAAAAGGAGCTGTGCCTGGGCGCAAGGGCGGCGTTGTTGAGATTCTTGGCATTGGAAAGAAATAAGCTATGAAAACAGTTTCTGATAAAAAGAACAACCCCGTAAAATCCCGTACTGATGTACGTGATCACGGGGCTACGCTCCCTGTGCGAACTCTTGATAAAGAGTCTAAAAAAGATGGAGTTGATGTCCCTGCATTTTTTACAGAAGCTCTGCCAATTCTCATTGCTCGCGCTATACACACTACGCATAAACGAATGCGTATTCGTCGTGCACACACGAAAGATCGTTCTGAGGTACGAGGTGGCGGTCGCAAGCCATGGAAACAAAAAGGAACCGGTAGGTCTCGTCATGGTTCTAGTCGTTCACCTCTTTGGGCTGGCGGTGGCATTACGTTTGGGCCACGAAGTCGCAAAACTACTATTAAGAAAACACAGCTGAAAGAACGAAGACGTGCTCTTGCTGGTGCATTCGCAATGCATGTAAAAAATAATTCCCTGTCTTTGTTGCAGCTTTCTGAGAAGATGCCCGTAAAGACGAAAGACATGGCAAAGCATACAAAAGATGTACGTTCAGTCCTTATTGTCGTTGATGATTCTCATCGCGCTTTAGAAAAAGTAACTGCAAATATCCCAACTATTCGTGTTCGCTACGCATCAAGTGTTACTCCTAAGGATATTCTAGAAGCGCAGGCAGTGTGGGTCGATATCGCTTCCATGAAGATACTTGAAGTTCGTTGCTCACTCTAATATTACTATGTCTTTACTTACACTCTCAAAACGAATACTCGGAAAAAACACAAAATCTTCTGAAGTTAAAAAGAAGAAAATTTCTGCCGCCGCCCTTCGAAAATCTCAGGGTAAACAACAAGTAGATACACAAGCACTTACGACCGGAGCAATTGGTCTTGCGGAAGTTGTTTCTGAAAAGGGCATTAAGCAGCAATTGCACGGGACGGTTGTGTTTACGGTGTTGCCCCATGTAACAAAGACGCAGATTTCTGCTGCTATTGAGTCCAGGTTCGGCGTGAAGGTAAAAAGTGTTCGAACTTCTCTTTCTCATCCAAAAACGAAGCGACGTGGTGTTACAGAAGGAAAAACAAATCGCTTCAAGAAAGCGTATGTGAGCGTTGATAATGTTCAGAAGCTTGTAAAGTAAATTCTCCTATGCCTATTAAAAACTACAAACCAAATCGCGCAGCACGAAAGAATATGTCTATTGTGGATCGTGCAGAACTATACAAAGGGGAACCACTCAAGTCTTCTCTTTCTTCTAAGCATGCAACCAGTGGCCGAGGATCCGCAGGAAAAATTACAACGCGTCACCGTGGAGGTGGAGTGAAGCGGCGTCTTCGTGAGATAGCGTTGGGGCAAGAAAAGATTGGAATTGCTGGTACGGTGGAACATGTTGAATTTGATCCGAATCGCAGTGCGTATTTGGCACGTATTGTATATGTTGATGGAGATCGCAATTATGTGTTGGCGTGGCAGGGCGCAAAAGAAGGCGACCAAATCATCACAAATGAAAAGACCATTGAAAAAGAAGGGAATCGCATGAAGCTTGCAAACATCACTCCTGGAGTATTCGTATTTAACGTTGAGATTAAACCAGGACGTGGCGGGGCATTCTTTAGGTCAGCAGGCTCATATGGCGTTTTAATGGACGTGCAAGGGGAATATGCGCAGCTTCGCATGCCATCAAGCGAGATCCGCTTGATTTCGGGGCAATCGTATGCCACAATAGGCCAGGTCAGTAACCCCGATTGGCGTCTACAACGCATTGGGTCAGCTGGAAGGAATCGTCGCCTGGGGATGCGTCCTCAAGTTCGCGGTAAAGCAATGAACCCGGTAGATCATCCGCACGGCGGTGGTGAAGGCAATCAGAGCGTTGGAATGAAATATCCAAAGACTCCTTGGGGTAAACACGCATTGGGAGTGAAAACACGTCAGCCAGGAAAATATTCAGATATGTTTATCGTAGAGAGAAGGAAGAATAAACGTAAGAAATAACATTTTATTAATATGTCTCGATCACTCAAAAAAGGACCATTTATTGACCAGCATCTTCTTGATAAAATCAAGAATCTTGCGAGTGGAAGCAAAACGATTATCAAGACATGGTCTCGTAGATCTACGATCTTTCCTGAGATGGTCGGGTTTCGTTTTGGTGTACATAACGGCAAAGATCATATTACTGTTCTTGTAACAGAAGACATGGTTGGTCATAAGCTTGGTGAGTTTGCTTCTACTCGAAAATTTGTTCGTCATGGTGGAAAGCTTCAAAAAGAAGTGGAAACAGCGAAGGCTGCCTCCTCCGCTACCACCGCTGATGCTTCGGCGGGTAAAAAATAAAGATTTTTTATGCAAATATCTGCTACACAAAAACATACGCGCATGTCTCCAAGAAAACTGCGTCCGTACGCTCGCATGATTCAGGGTATGTCGGCACAAGAGGCACAAAATCAGTTGACTCTGGCAGTAGGGAAGGCACCGGTAATAATTCTTGAAGTACTCAAGAGCGCAATTGCCAACGCTACACACAATGCAAAAATTCCTGTATCAGATTTAAAGGTTGCAAGTATTCTCGTAAATCAAGGGCTTGTTATGAAGCGTTTTATGCCCGCGGCCAAAGGAATGGCGCATCCTATTTTAAAGCGCACGGCGCATGTTACGGTTATAGTTAGTGGCGACCCAGCCGTCGCTAAAGCTAAGGCGGGCAAGGTGCAAAATAAAGATGTAATTAAGACAGTTACTGCTGACCAGTTTGTAGCTTCGGAGCAAAAAGAAGCTAAGAAAGAAGCAACCCTTCGACAGGCTCAGGGTGAAGAGCTTTCTGAGCAGCATCTAGAAAAACATGAAACAGAGGAACGAAGTGTTGAAACGACTCTTGATAAGCAAGGTCAGGCATTTCAAAAAATAAAGATGAATCAAAAAGGTGCAGACAAGAAAAAGACGCATCGAAGAAAGAGTATCGGATAATAACAAACACACTATTTCTATGGGACGAAAAACAAATCCAATTATATTACGAGTCGGAAACATCCTCCATAACTGGGATGCGAAGTGGTTTTCAGATAGCAAAAAAGATTTTCGTCATAACATTATACAAGATATTAAAATTCGAAATTACTTGAAGAAAAATTTGCGTGCAGCGTCTATTTCACGTGTTGAATTTGTACGCCAAGCCCGAGAGACCGTTCTTACTATTCATACCTCTCGACCAGCAGTAGTGATTGGACGTGGAGGGTCTGGGATTGAGAAAATACAGAAAGATTTTCAAAAAATGTTTGGAAAAACGACGAAGTTCCGTATTAACGTACAAGAAATACGCAACCCAGACACTGACGCCAGCGCAGTTGCAACACAGGTTGCTGACCAAATTGAGCGAAGAATGCCATATAGACGAGTACTGAAGCAATCCGTTCAACGTTCGCTCCAGGCTGGTGCACGAGGAATTCGTATTGCAGTTGCAGGACGCCTAAATGGTGCAGATATTGCGCGTAGGGAGTGGCTTGCAGAGGGTAGTGTTCCATTACACACCTTCCGAGCGGATATTTCGTATGCAGAGCGTACAGCTCATACAACGTTTGGTGCAATTGGTGTGAAGGTATGGATTAATAGGGGGGAATATGAAATTGAAAAGGAAGAACGTCCGGGTGAAACGATTGGCGAAACAAAGCAGGCAAAACCAGCTCCAAGACGCCGTGCTTCGCTTTCTGAAAAAGTTGCCCCAAGTGCAACATAAACCATCCTATGTCTTTTATTCCACGCAAAGTAAAACATCGCAAACACCAGAAGGGTTCTGTTCGTGGTGTTTCAAAAGGTGCGCTTACCATTGACTTTGGTCAGTATGGATTAAAGGCTATGGAAAGCAGATGGGTTTCTGCGCGTCAATTAGAAGCCGCGCGTCGTGCTGTTACTCGCCATGCAAAACGCAATGGAAAAATCTGGATCCGTGTATTCCCCGATAAGCCAATTACTGCAAAGGGACAGGAACTTCCTATGGGAAAAGGGAAGGGTTCTGTGGATCATTTTGTTGCAGTTGTGCACCGTGGAAGAATTATGTTTGAGGTAGACGGTATGGATGAAAAAACTGCTCGGGAGGGGTTGCAATTAGCAGCTCAGAAGCTTCCATTGAAGACAAAATTTGTTGCTAAAATATAACGGCCTATGAACATACTTGAACTCAAACAATTATCGAAAGAGGAATTAGCACAGCGGCTCCTGGAGAGTCGTCAGAAACTGCACCATGTTCACGAAGAAGTGGCATCCGGTAAAGATAAAAATCATGCGCAAATGGGGGTTCTCCGCAAGGACATTGCTCGGATTAAGACTTGCATTTCTGACAAAAATAATTCATAGTATATTCTTATGAAATCTTCCCAGCCAAATGAGACACCAAGACGCAAGCGAGAGCTTACAGGTGTTGTTGTGCGCAAATCCGGACTCAAGACGGTTGCTGTTGAGATTGTGCGTGTACTGGCGCATCCATTATATGGAAAGCGCATTAAGCATACGAAGCGGTATTTAGCACACGATGAGAGCAATGCGATAGCAGTTGGCGATGCGGTAACAATTCAAGAATCACGCCCTCTTTCAGCTCGGAAGCGTTGGGTTGTTATGCCACAGAAAGGAAAGGCACTATGATTCAGGAAGAATCCAAATTAATGATTGCTGATAACTCGGGAGGCAAAATGATTAAAGTTATTCGTGTACTGGGTTCCACTCACCGCAGATATGCATACATCGGTGATACCGTTGTGGCTGCTGTAAAAGTTGCAGAGCCTCGAGCAACTGTAAAAAAAGGTGACGTTGTACGCGCCGTTATTGTTCGGGTTCGGAAGGAACATAAGCGTCCAGACGGCACTGCTATTCGGTTTGACGATAACGCAGCAGTGATTGTGGGCAAGGAATCCAAAGAACCCGTTGGTACACGCGTATTTGGCCCGATAGCACGAGAACTTCGAACAAAGGGATTCCAGAAAATCGTATCTTTAGCATCCGAGGTTTGGTAATTCCTATGGCATCACTACAAAAAATTAAACAAGGCGATACCGTGCGGATTCTTCGCGGAAAAGATGCGGGCAAAAAGGGTAAGGTTATGGCGGTATTGCCAAAACTTGAAACTCTTGTTGTGGAAGGATTAAACATGGTAAAGAAACATGTGAAGGCAAAAAGTGGCGGGCAAAAAGGCCAACGGGTTAGTATTGCAGCTCCGCTTCGTGTTGCGAATGTTCAACTGGTTTGTACGCAATGCAAAAAAGGTACTCGTGTTGGTATATCTCGAGAAAACGGCGTTCGAAGCAGAATGTGCAAGCATTGTAAGGCAATAATCGAATAATACTTACTCTATGCCTATTATTACTCCTACAACAAAGAAATTAGCTACATCTCTTGGTATTAAAAATATCCACGCCGTTCCTCGCATTACAAAAGCAATTGTTACGGTTGGTGTTGGTAAAAATCGGGATAACAAGACGTATATTGAAGCTGTACAAAAAGATCTTGCTGTTATTACCGGACAAAAACCGAGTGAGCGAAGAGCAAAAAAATCTATTGCTGGTTTTAACGTTCGAGAGGGAAACCTGGTCGGTTATAGCGTGACGCTTCGAGGGAAGCGTATGGAAGACTTTCTCGCTCGATTTGTTGGTACGGTGCTTCCTCGTATTCGTGACTTCCGTGGTCTTTCCTTGTCTGTATTAGACGGTCAGGGAAATGTAAGTATTGGGCTTACCGAACACTTGGCATTTCCTGAAATCCGTGCTGATAAGACAGACGTTATCTTTGGGGTAGGGGTTACATTTGTAACAACTGCTACAGAGAATGAAACAGCTGAAAAGATGTTCCGGGCGCTCGGGTTCCCGTTCCGATCAGAAGAACTTGAAGAAGAATAAGAACTAGCGTACTCTTCATTACTTATATGGCAAAAACATCACAAATCGCAAAAAGCAAACGAGAACCCAAGTTTTCATCTCGGGCAAGGTCTCGCTGCAAGCTGTGTGGGCGCCCAAGGGGCTACATGCGCGCGTTTGATATGTGCCGGATTTGTTTTAGGGAAAGTGCCGAAAAGGCGCATATTCCAGGTATTAGAAAGTCATCTTGGTAATTCTATGGATACTGTAGGAAATACATTAACGATACTGCTCAACGGCCAAAGGGTCGGGAAAAAACGGGTTGCTGTTCCTTTTTCGCGCTTCACGCAGAGCTTGCTTTCCTTTATGAAAGAACAAAAGCTTATTGGCGATATTCGAGTACAGGAAAGTCCGAAGTCTAAGCTTATTGTTTCTCTTGCGTATAACGAAGCAGGGAAGGGTGTAATTAGTGGATCAAACAGAATCAGCAAGCCTGGCAGGCGGGTGTATGTAGGTGCTGATCGTTTACCTTATTCACGCCAAGAAGCAGGTATGATTATCGTCTCTACTCCGGAAGGATTAATGGATGAGAAGCGAGCTCGTGGAAAAGGAATCGGCGGCGAACTTATTTGTGCTATTTGGTAACATCTCTATGTCACGTATCGGCAAACAATCTATTGCAATCCCCTCTGGCGTCACGGCAACCGTGGACGGCGAGCTTGTACACGTAAAAGGCCCAAAAGGCAGTCTTACTATTACGGTGCATCCTGACATTGCAGTTAGTGTTTCCGAAAACATTTTGGAATGTTCTATTGCTCATAAAACAAAAAAATCTGCAGCTCTGTGGGGTACGATGCGTGCTATTCTTGCCAATGCAGTAACAGGTGTGCATGAAGGGTTTACAAAAAAGCTTGAATTACAAGGGGTTGGGTACCGCGCATCCCTGCAAGGGAAAAACATCCAACTGCTTGTAGGATATTCGCACCCTGTTCTTATTGAAGCGCCGGAGGGAATATCGTTTGCAGTAGAAAAAGAAATTATTACTGTTACGGGATTTGACGCGTACGCAGTTGGCCAAGTAGCTGCGAATATTCGCAAAGTTCGTCCGCCAGAACCGTATAAAGGAAAAGGTATCCGGTACCTTGGTGAGCATGTACGTCGCAAAGTTGGTAAGGTTGTTGGTTCAACGTCATAATACTTTTTTACTCCTATGAATCCAGTAAATCGCAAAAAACGTCATAAAAAAATCCGATCCCAAATGATTGGCAGCGCATCTCGTCCACGAGCATGTGTGTTTCGTAGCGCGCGTGGAATGGAAGTGCAGATTATTGACGACGCAAAAGGAGTTACTATTCTTTCTTCTCATATGATTGCAACAAAAAAGCTGAACAAAACACAGCTTGCGCAGGATATGGGAAAGACACTGGCGACAGAAGCAAAAAAGAAAGGCATTACGAGTATTGTCTTTGACCGTGGAGGGTATATGTATCATGGAAGAGTAAAGGCACTCGCAGAAGCGATGCGTGAGGGTGGACTTTTGTTTTAATACGGAACTATTTATTTATGGCATACGGACCACAATCAATTGAAGATAACCAGTTTGCACACGAAGTGCTGGAAATTTCTCGCGTCGTGCGAGTGGTTAAAGGTGGTCGTAGGTTTCGGTTTCGGGCCAGTGTTGTAGTTGGTGATCGCGCAGGTAAAATAGGATTTGGAATTAGTAAAAGTAAAGACGTTCAACAAGCAATTGCCAAAGCACAGGCGCAAGCCATGAAGAAAATTGTTACAATTCCTATTGTTGATGGAACAATTGGCCACGAAGTTATTGCAAAGTTTAAAGGTGCAAAAGTATTGCTGAAGCCAGCAAGACCAGGAACAGGAGTTATTGCAGGTGGAATTATCCGTACCGTTGCAGATTTAGCAGGTATTAAGGATTTAGTATCGAAGCGATATGGTTCTGTAAACCGCATTAGCAATGCTCGTGCTACAATTAAGGCATTAGTTGCCAGCGCATAATATATTTTTCTATGTCACTATTTCAATTACCAAAAGTTACCGCAAAGAAGAAAAGCCTTGGAAGAGGACATGCTCGAAATGGTGGGAAATCTGGTCGTGGTCAAAAAGGGCAAAAGTCCCGTGCGGGGTACAGCTCAAAGGCAGGATTTGAAGGTGGACAGACTCCTATCTATATGCGGTTTCCAAAAAATCGTGGAAGCAAGCAAATTAATCCATCCCAAATCGTAAAACCTATTGCTATTACGTTAGGCGTTCTTCGTGCATTTGAAGCAGGAAGTATTGTAGGCCCGGGGCAATTGAAAAAACGAGGATACCTTGCAAGTCATATTGATACGGTAAAGCTTATCGGAACTGGCAAGCTTGAAGGCGCATATACGGTGCGTGTACATGGCGTAACTGCTGGCGCTAGAGCCGCTGTGGAAACTGCAGGTGGTAAAATAGAGCTTATCGCTACTATAAATGGTTGATTTTAAAAAATTCGCAGCAATTATACGCGTACCAGAACTTCGCAAGAAGCTTTTTATGGTACTTTGGCTTATTCTTGTATTCCGTATTGCGGCCATTGTTCCAGTTCCGGGAATTCCGCGAGAAAGCTTAGCGCAGATTTTTTCTGGTAATCAGCTTTTTGGTTTACTTGATATATTTTCAGGAGGAGGCCTTTCCCGGCTTTCTGTTGTCATGCTTGGGCTTGGTCCGTATATTACGGCCTCAATCGTTATACAACTTTCTACGATGATCTTCCCGAGGTTGGAAGAGATGCAAAAGGAAGAAGGGGAAGCAGGCAGGCGCAAACTTTCTCAGTGGACACGTCTGTTGGCTGTTCCGTTTGCTGCAATTCAAGGATTTGGATTTTTAAATATTTTACAGCGCGGTGGAGGTGCTGGTGGCCCAACGCTTACGTTTACTCCGTGGGAAATGATTATGACTCTTATTGCAATTATTGCAGGAACAATATTCCTTATGTGGCTGGGAGAACTTATGACCAAGCAAGGATTTGGAAACGGAATATCTCTTATTATTTTTATTGGTATTATTGGACGTTTGCCAGAGGCTATCTTTCAAATTTTAGCAACATTTACAGCCGATCAGCTATTTACGTATGCTGC
Organism: Candidatus Anderseniibacteriota bacterium; assembly: GCA_035288905.1. GTDB lineage: Bacteria > Patescibacteriota > Andersenbacteria > UBA10190 > UBA10190 > HO2-45-11b. The sequence goes on from DATDYZ010000001.1 coordinate 30,198, forward strand.
ATTTTTGGTTGCTTCCGTAGTTGTTATTGCTGGAGTCGTAGTTGTGACGGAAGGTCAGAGGGCAATTCCTATCAGCTATGCAAAGCAGGTACGAGGCAATAGGATGCTCGGAGGTACTTCAACTCATCTTCCGCTTCGGGTAAACCAAGCAGGAGTGATGCCGATTATTTTTGCGCTTTCGGTGATGCTGTTTCCCGGAATTATCGCAAACTTTTTCGTTGCATCAAGTAATACCGTGGTTGTTTCTGTTTCGCAGTTTGTTGTTCAGTTGTTTCAGAATCAATTGTTTTACGGTGCAGTATACTTTGTGCTTGTTGTAGTGTTTACCTATTTTTATACATCTGTAACGTTTGATCCTGCTCAAATTTCAGAGAACGTTCAAAAACAGGGCGGGTTTATTCCCGGTATTCGACCTGGTCGTCAAACTATGCTGTATCTTCAGTACGTAGTGCGAAGGATTACGCTTGCAGGTGCAATATTTTTGGGTGCTATTGCCGTACTGCCGCTTATAGTGCAGGCGTTTTCTGGATTAACTACCCTTACTATTGGTGGTACTGCTCTCTTGATTGTTGTATCTGTTGTACTTGAAACATTAAAGCAAATTGAATCGCAGCTTACCATGCGCGAATACGAAGGATTCCTATGAAACTCCCAAAAGTTATTTATGTAATGGGAATGCCCGGCTCTGGCAAAGGAACACAAGCGGAACTGCTGTCGCATGATATCCGATATAACCAATTTAGTACGGGAAGTGCATTTCGTAGAATTGCACGCGAAGACTCTGATCTTGGGAGAAAGATGAAACACTTTGTAGATAACGGCTTTCTAACTCCTTCAGACATCGCTGCGCAGGTGGTCTTACAAGCAATCCATGAACTTATTACAGAAGGGGAAGGAATTGTATTTGATGGTACTCCGCGGACTCTGGAAGAAGCTCAAACGGTCAACTCTCGCCTTCTAGAAGAAGGGTATGGGGTTCCGCTTGTCATTTACCTTGAAGTAGATAAAGAAACAATGATCGAACGTAATAGTAAGCGCAGACTCTGTTTGGGTGTTGAAAAAGAATTTCCTGTCACAACTCATAAAGATGAAATAGTATGCGCACGGCTCGGTGGAAATGTAGGCACTCGTCCTGATGATGAAAAAGAAAAATTTACGACTCGGTATAATCAATTTATGGAACTTACGTATCCTGTTATTGTGGCTCATAAAGAAAAACACCCTGAACTCTTTTATCGAGTAAATGGATTACTCGAACCTCATCAAGTACATGCCTTGGTTATGGATATTACCAAGCAATTTGAAATGTAAAAAATTGAGTATGGTTTCACTCAAAACTTCGCAAGAAATTGAACTCCTTGCAGAGGCGGGTGCGCTCTTAGGGGCGATACTTGATGTACTTACCAAAAAAGCAGCGGTAGGAGTGACGGGGACAGAATTAAATACCGTAGCTCACGATATGATGCAGCAAGCAGGCGCAATCCCTGTATTTTTAGGCTACGGCAAACCACCATATCCCGCAGCTATTTGTGTGTCCGTAAACGATCAAGTCGTTCATGGAATTCCAAATGATATTCCATTTCAAGATGGGGATATAGTAAGCATAGACGCAGGACTTTCGCTGCATGGCTTAATTGTAGATAGCGCTCGAACTGTTGGCGTAGGCCATCTCACTCCTATACAAAAAAAGCTTATGAACGTCACTAAGCAAGCGCTTGCAATTGGCATAGAACAAGCTCAAGTTGGAAACAGAACGGGAGACATTGGCTATGCCGTGCAATCATATGTCGAAAAAGAAGGATTTGAAGTTGTTCGTGCTTTAGTTGGCCATGGGGTAGGCCATGAATTGCACGAAGAACCACAAGTGCCCAACTTCGGATCAAAAGGGGCAGGTACGTTACTTACAGAGGGCATGGTACTAGCAATTGAGCCGATGGTAACGCAAGGCAGTCCCCATGTTACTACTTCTCCTGATAAATGGAGTATTATTGCAGTCTCGGGAAAAGCATCTGCACACGAAGAACATACGATTGCAATTACAAAACAAGGGCCGAGGATCCTTACTATCGGAAATGCATAAAATACCCACTAACGTCACCCCCTCCAGCTCCCCCTTGGTAAGGGGGAGAGGCGTCATTGCGTTAGACATCGGGAATCGTTATATTGGCGTTGCGGCTGCCGACCATGTGGATGCCTCGCTGGCGTATCGCTACACAACTATTGATCGTAAAACACAAGACGCACGAACAGTGCTTGCGGACATTATTACAAAAGAATCTATTGATACACTTGTGCTTGGTGTGCCGTATCATATACAAGATGGGAGTGAAACGCAGCAGACTAAAAAAACTCGTCAGTTTATAGCGTTACTAAAAAAAACATTTGACCCTGCTATTTCATACATTGAAGTTGATGAGACATTAACGTCTATGCAAGCAAAAGAAAATTTACAACACGAAGAATCGGATACGAAAGAAGAGCATGCAGAAGCCGCGCGTATTATGTTGCAAGAATTTCTTAGTTCCGCGACTGTCATGCCGGACTTGATCCGGCATCCAGGCGACGTGGATCCTTACGTCAAGCCCGGGATGACAATGCTGTTATGACAAATATCAATACATATCTATCAAATATTCGAGAACGGGTTGATCAAGAACTTGATCGTTTACTTCCGCGTGCAGATGACTCTCCAAAGCGACTTCATGAGGCTATGCGATATAGCGTATTTGCGGGAGGAAGGCGTTTTCGACCAGCGCTGTGTATTGCGTCGTGTGAGGCAGTTGGTGGTACGTTTGAACAAGTGTTACTTGCCGCATGTGCAATTGAAGTATTACACACGTATACGTTAATTCATGATGACCTGCCAGCCATGGACGATGATGATATGCGTCGTGGAAAGCCCTCAAGCCATAAAGCATTTGATGAGGGCACCGCAATACTTGCCGGCGATGCCTTACTTACGATTGCTTTTGAATGGCTCGGGAAAACAGGCAATGCACGACTGGTACAAGAATTAGCGCAAGCAACAGGAAGTCTTGGAACAATAGGTGGACAAGCGGACGACCTTGATGCAAAAAATACGAGTATCTCTCAAGAAGCCGTACTGTCTATTCATGAAAGAAAGACAGCCGCTCTGTTTCGCGCTTCGTGTAGAATGGGCGGGATCACGGCAGATGCATCAGGAAAACAAATAGACATGCTCGGGCAATTTGGCGAGCATCTTGGTATCGCATTCCAATTATTAGATGATATATGCGATACTGATCCAATTACTATGAACGCGTATAGCAAAGATGAAGTTATATTGCTTGTGAAAAAATACGAGCAGTTATCGTACGATGCACTGAAAAAAATAAAAGGCGATACTTCGCAGATGCAAGCACTTGCTCGTCATACATATGCATCTTTTAATATATGACCGAGAATATTCCAACGCATATTGCTATTATTCCTGATGGCAACAGGAGGTGGGCCACGTCAAATTCAGCATCCGCTTTAGATGGACATACACAGGGAGCTGAAGTGATGCGGACTATCATGCCCCATGCAGCAGATGCGGGGGTGAAGTATGTTTCCGTATGGGGAATGTCACTCGATAACTTTACAAAACGAAGCTTGGGTGAAGTTGCTGGCCTGTTGGCACTGTTTCGATCAGAGTTTCTTGACCTCGCTACAAGTAACGATATTCACTCACGGGAGGTCAGAATAAACGTCATTGGGCGTTGGAAAGAAAAGTTTCCACTGCCCGTGAGGAATGCAGTGCAAAAAGCAATTGATGCCACCAGCCACTACACTAATCATTATATGAATTTTTTTCTGGCATACGACGGCGTAGACGAAATGACGCAGGCAATTCAAAGCATTATTGCAAGTGGAGTGCACACCGTAACACCGGAAATTATTAAGCAGCATTTATTCACAAAAGATTTGCCACCTGTTGATTTAATCGTTCGCACAGGCGGAGAACCGCATTTATCCGCAGGGTTTATGATGTGGGATGTAACCGATTCGCAGTTATGGTTTACCGAAAAATTGTGGCCGTCATTTACGACTACAGATTTAGACGATGCAATTACAGAATACGCAAAAAGACAAAGAAGAAAAGGCGCATAGTAGTGTTCCCCTCTCCCCAATTGGGGAGAGGGTTAGGGTGAGGGCAACATCGATGCAATGCTCTGCACTACTCCATTAATATTTTTCATCACCTCATCATTCGTAAACCTCACAACTCGTATACCGCACGCATTTAGATATGTAGTACGTTCTGTATCATATGCTTGTCCTTTCGTCGCACGGGTGTTGATCGTGCTCTGTTATGTAATACTCCCACAATCATATTCTACACCCAAGTCATATTCCTCTTGGGTTGCCCTCACCCTCCCGCCTGTTGGCGAGGAGCCCTCTCCCCAATTGGGGAGAGGGGAACGCTACTTTGTAACTTATCCACAATATATTATTAGGGTGTGGTATAATTATTTCATGATTAAATTCTTTACATATTTATTTGTTGTATTAAGTTTTTTTGGTGGAACTGTTGCGAATGCACAAGGGCCGTTTGGCAATCGTAGCGGTGCTGATCTTGACAACGCGTTAAACTCAGATGAAGGGTCATACTCTCCTCCTGCTATTTATATTAGAAATACGAAGGTAAATCCTGCCGATGCTTCGGGTAAGCTTACTGGTACGTTTACCATGATCAATAAAGATGATGAGACACTCGGAGATTTACGGTACCGCATTGAGCTCCTAGAAACATTGCCACCTGCCGAAAAGAACACCTTTGTGTGGGATACTGGCCGCATGTTTGATACATACCTTTCTTCAGAAATATTTGCGCTTACTCCGGGAGAAGAGAAAAATATTTCGTTTACATATACTCCCGCCAGTGTTCCTGCAGGAAACTATCGTTTGCAGATTCAGAGCACCACTTCACAGGGGAAGGATTTGGGTTGGGATACCGTACCTGTTACGTTGCAAGGAAGCGTTACGCAGTTTGTTGATCTTGTACCGGGGACTATTTTACTTCCGGAATTTCCGAATGAACTCATTCCACCGCTGTCTGGTCCAAACGTTTCCCCTAGTAGTCCTTTTACATTGCGCGCAACTGCAACAAACCCGGGGAATGCTTCTGTCACTGTTACTCCTACTGTTACGGTGTATGACTTTGCAACCTCAGGAGAAATTGTAAGTACACAGCCTATTGCTAACGTTGAACTTGTGCCTGGTAAAGCAACCGAACTGAGTATTCCTGTTACGGCAAGCGCTACTCCGGGTGTGTATTATGCAGTGCTTAGCTTGAATTCTGCGAACACAAGAGTTTCTGCGTTAGCAGAATATAGATGGGTAGTTCGAGGGGGTTCCGGAAAAATATTGTCAGCGAGAATTAAACAATTGCAAACAAAAGCAAACGAGAAAGTTTCTGTATCTGTAGAATATGCCGGCCCTGCAGACGCAGAGACGGAGATACAGGGCAAGATGACCATTGAAGTTGTAGATACACAAGGTGTTGCGGGAACATTTCAAGTTCCTGAAACGTTGGAACTTTCAGACGGTATTGGTGGCGGAGTTGCAGGAGTTACGCTTACGCGCGACCTTACCGGAGCTCCTGGTCTTCGCGTAACGCTTACTGATATACATGGAGCGGTACTGGATGTATATGAAGTAGCAATTCCTCTTTCCGGAGAACAATTACAGACGCTTGCGCAAGAAAATAAAGATATTGTCGCCAGTATAGCCAAGAGCAAAAGTTCTGTTTTATATATCCTTCTCGGTTCTGTTATACTCGGTGTATTTGCTCTTGTTCTCTATTTGCAGAAGAAAGGAGCCGCTGCGGCAACTGTTCTTGGGCTTTTCCTTGTCATCGCAGCTACGCTTAATGTGGCTCACGGTCAAAGCGGTGCTGGTAATGGGGTTGGTATTGAAGTTATAAGCCCAAAGATATTTTCTGGCGCTGGGGATAACGGATATGGCGGATTGTGGGAGGCGGAGCCGAGCTTAACCGGCAAACCTCTTGTAGAAGTATTTATTAATAGTCCTGATCACGATGCTCCAGGTGGAACGTATGAAATGGATGCTGTTCTGTTTGGGTATCGGATAGAATATGGTGCTTGTGGAAATACTCCCCCAGAAGCATGGTTGAAGGTGCGCTTTGATCGCAATGGAGGAAAGCATAGTGACTTATTAGGTTCTGGTACGCCTAACTGGTTTCAGATTATTGACTTAAAATGGACGAACGGTTGTCAGTTTTCGTGGCAGTATTGTCTCCGTTCGGCTCAAGGGGAAGCGTTGCTGGATCTTTCTTCCTTGTCTCAAGCTGCGACAAGTACGACACTTCAAATAGGTTCATTCTGGGAGAACTTTGATGCAAGTGATGAAAGTTGTATTACGGGGCATTGCATTCCTGCTACTCCTTCGTTTACCCTCAGCGATTGGTTTGTAGTAAATCGCCATGCGCATATTGTGAACATGTGGATAAATCCGGTCGCAGTAGCACTACCCCCAAGTGTTGATCTTAAAATTAATGGTTCCGATAATCCTGCAGACGTGGTGGTGAATACAGGAATCACGCTTTCGTGGACTTCTTCACAAGTAAGCAGTTGTACAGCAACGATTGATTGGACTGGAGCAAAGCCAACGGCAGGTACGGGGAGCGCTACACCTACTCAGGTGAGAACCTATACATACACCATTACATGCAGCGGTATTTCAGGCACAGCTACCGACACGGTAAGTATAAATTCTATAGCTGCTCCTCAAGTGGTAACGGTTGATCTTAAAATTAACGGTACTGATAGCCCTCCGAACGTAGCTTTGGGCAACTCAATCACCTTGTCGTGGACGGCTTCTGCAAATGCAAATACATGTGCTGCTACTGGTGATTGGGGCGGGTCAAAGAGTGTACCTACGGGGTCTCAAATAGATACTCCAGCACAGGCAAGAACATATACGTATGCAATTACGTGTACAAATACTGCCAGTGGTGCTACGGGTACAGATACGGTGAATATTGTGGTGGATGCGCCTAGCGGTGTTCCTATAGCAATCGCGAAGATGAGTATTGATGGAATAACGTATAGTAACAGCATCACTGTTACGCAAAATGTTCCTTATACGATCTACCTTACTGCCGGAGAACATGGGAATCCTCCCGGAAGCTCTGATCCAGATGGGTGGGATCATCCTCTGGCGGGAGTGTCTGAGGGTGGTAATATTAAATGGAATTCTGATCTTAATTTAGGTGCAGCTACGTTTGAAACAACGTATTCAAATCCTCAATTTCCTACCGACGCTGATATGAACCTTGGGCAGAAGACATTTACACTTGCTCCAAGTGGTTCTCCGTATACATATAATTTGCTGCAGATAACGGATGCTACTGGTAATGTGTCTCCTATCGGAACTGTCAATGTCACGGTTGTGTCTGCAACTCCATCACCAAGCCCTAGCCCGAGTCCATCATTTAATCCGGGCGGAGGATTTGAAGAAACAAGATAACAATTTGTACTGTCATCCCGGGCTTGACCCGGGATCCAGGCGACGTGGATGCCGGCTCGGGGGCCGGCATGACACTACAGAATCGTTTCGGGTAAACTTTGCTCTCGCAAGAACACCGCGGCGTCTTCTGGTAGCATGGTATTTATCTCTATTCCCGTTCCTAGTTCAAAACCTGCATACGTAGAAAGACGAGGCATAATGGCGATGTGCCAGCGAAAATGTTGAAAGAGGCTTTTGTCGCATACAAACCCCGTTTCATCACATGGCGCAGAATGAATGTAGTAGTTATACGGCGGATCATTCAGCCCGGTATACATTTTGCCAAGTACTTGCTGGAGTGCCTGTGCAAGTGCGCTGCGCTCTGATGGGCCAATATCTTCAAAAAACGGATTAGACTGCCTTGGCATAATCCATGTTTCAAACGGTACTCGGGAAGCGTATGGGCAAAATGCTGTAAAATATTCATTTTCAAAGACTATTCTTTTTTTATGTTCACGTTCATAATCCAGGATTATAGTAAACGCTTTTTCTCCGTGCTTTTTTGCGTATCTTTCTGTTCCGTGAAGCAAATCTGCAATATCGCTGGGGAGTACAGGGACGGAAAATATTTGGTGATGAGGATGTTCGAGCGAGGCACCCGCTTCTCTTCCGTGATTTTTAATGATTTGAATATAGTTTACGGCAGGTAATGATTTGAGCTGGCGATACCGAAGCACAAGCGCTTCTAGTTCTAGTTCAATAATGTGCTGATCTACGGTCGCATCGTTTTGATTGTGGTAGCGGGTGGCAAGTAATTCATGGTGACCCACAGCATTGGTTGCAAGGTACGGACCTTCTTTCCATGAACGAAATTCTTCGCTTGGTATAAATGCAGGGTATTTGTTTTGGAATATATGCATCTGCCACGTAGCGTCCGCGTCGGGAAGTCGCAAAATATCTGGTTCTTGCGGAAACTTTGCCAGGTTGCAAAACGGACAATCATTTTTGTATCGTTCTTGGGAATGGCGAAGAGATTTTTCTTTCGAAAAAGAATCAGGCCGTTTTGCACGCTCTGTAGCAATAGCGACCCATTTTTCCGTTATAGGGTTTTGGCGAAGCTCACCCATTATATATGCCCTTTGTCATATTTAGGCGTACTTGAACCACTTCTTTGAGAACTTCCAGGTATGCGCTTCCTGATACTTTGCTGTTTGGGTCGTTGATCCATCGCACGGGTTGTTCTGAAATTTTATATCCTTTCATTCTGGCAACAGCTAAAGCCTCTACATCAAATCCCCAGCGGTCTATGGTGAGATACGGGAACACGGCGTCGGACGCTTTTTTTGTAAACAATTTAAAACCAGCCTGGGTGTCTTTAATGCCTGGAACTGCCCAGAACTGGATCCATATATTACCTAAATCTCCTAACAGTTCTTTCCATTTTGGTTGGTGTACAGAAATTTCCGCTCCAGCAACATCGCGAGAACCTATAACAACATCGAACCCTTGCGCAACAAGTGGAATAAACTTTTCTGCATGCTCAATGCCAGTGGAATTATCTGCATCCATAAATATACGTATTTCTCCTTGCACGTGGGTCATGCCGTATCGTACTGCATAGCCCTTGCCTTTGTTACCCCCATAATGCAAGAGACGAACGCGCGGATCTTCTATACCCATGCTTCGTACAATATCCGCAGTCTTGTCACTTGATCCGTCATTTACTACAGCAATTTCCCATGTGTACGGCTGCTTTTTTAAATATCCGATTGTTGCTCGCAGCGTGTGAGGTAGTCGCTTCTCTTCGTTATACGCAGGGATAACAACCGAAAGATACGGTAAGGGATTGTTCATATCGATAGTATACCATACACTGAAGGAGATGGATAAATTGCCGCTTGTTATTGGAAATTGGAAGATGGAGCTTTCTCATAAATCTGCTGGTGAGGTTTCAAGTGCGCTAAAAAAGATGATGCTTGCGGTAACATACCGAGCAGACGTTGTAGTGTGCCCATCGTTTCCGTCCCTTGTGGCCGTATGTGATATGTTACAGGGTTCTCCTGTTGCTGTGGGTGCACAAAACGTGCATCACGAAGAAAAGGGAGCATTTACTGGAAGTGTTTCGGTAGGTCAGCTGCGTGAATTTATTACGTGGTGTATTGTTGGGCATTCTGAAGTGCGAGCGTCTCAGGGTGATACAGATACTCTTGTTGCTCAAAAGGCAAACTTGCTGCTATCGCACGGAATTCGCCCTATTGTATGTATTGGGGAAACACAAGAACAGCACGAGAACGAAAAGACGATTTCTACTATTTCTGCTCAGATAGACGTATTACTTGCCAGTCTTGACCGTGTTGCATTACTTAAGACTGCAATTACATATGAACCAATATGGGCAATCGGGACAGGTAAAATGCCTGAACCAAACGAGGTATACGAAGTCTTACTCTTGATACGCAAGCGTATCGCAGAGCATTTTGATATAGACTTGGCAGATAGAGTACATTTGCTGTATGGCGGAAGTGTGCAACCCAGTACGGTAAGCCCTTATATTGGGGGGCCAGGGGCAGATGGAGTTCTGGTGGGCGGAGCGTCACTGCATCCAAGAGATTTTATCGATATTATTTCTCAAGTTTCTGTTGCATATGCTCGCTAAACCAGACAACATTCTTTTACATGCAATGCAGGCAGAGTATGCTGTAGGTGCCTTTAATGTTTCTACTATGGAAATTGCACAGGCAGTTGTGCGTGCTGCTGTTGCAAAACAGTCTCCGGTCATTATACAAACATCAGAGGGTGCAATAGAATACGCTGGATTGTCTATGATTTCAGGAATCATGCGCATCCTTGCAGAAGAAGCTGCGGTACCAGTTATTATGCATTTAGATCATGGAAAAAAGTTTGAAACCGTGAAGCGTTGTATTGCATCTGGGTATACGTCAGTAATGATCGATAATTCTAAGCTACCATTTGCGGAAAATATTGCGAAAACGGCGGAAGTTGTAGCATATGCGCATGAGCACGGAGTATGGGTTGAGGCAGAACTGGGTGCGATAGTTGGAAAAGAAGGTATTAAAGATTTGCACGGTGGCGCAACTCCGGATGCTTTTTTAACAAATCCGGAACAAGCAGCAGAATTTGTTGAACGTACGAAGATAGATAGTCTTGCAGTTTCTGTTGGAACTATTCATGGAGAGTTTTCAGGGCAAGAATATATCCGATTTGCATTGCTTGCAGAAGTACAAAAGGCCATACCTCGTACTCCGCTGGTTTTACACGGTGCATCTGGTATTGGCAACGAGGACTTACGGAAAGCATGTGCGTATCATGTAAGTAAAGTAAATGTAGATACCGAGCTTCGCGTGGCGTTTGAAAAAGCTGTCGGTGAATACTTTACCATTGCACACGATTCATATGACCCAAGGAGTATTGTGGGCCCGGCACGAGACGCAATGCAAAAGGTAGTAGAAGACAAAATAGATACACTTGGCTCATCTGGCACATCTGCGATATACTAAGCAGCATGGACGTACTTGCTATTGGAGATACTACGGAAGATATTTTTCTTCAAATGCATGATGCAAGTTTGCAGTGCAATGTGGATGGGAAGAAATGTATGATTTGTTTCGATTTCGGTGAAAAAATAGCAGTCGAAGGTAAGATTGTTATTTCTGGGGTTGGAAATGCGGCGAACCATGCAATCGGTATTGCTCGTCTTGGACATAGCTCGGGAATATACACCGTTGTCGGAGACGACACAGAGGGGCACGAAGCAAAAAAGATATTAGAAAAAAATGGTGTAGACGTGTCGAACGTAGTATTTGATACCGAACATGGAACGAATTTATCTGTTGTTATTAATTTTAAGTCTGAGCGTACTATATTGGTGTATCATGAACCCCGTACGTATGAATTACCGAGCAACGTTTCGCCGAAGTGGCTATATCTTACATCTGCATCTGGAGATGGCGTAAAAAATCTGCATGACCAGGTATTGCAGCTTTTGGAAAAAAACAAAGAGACAAAACTGGCGTTCAATCCTGGTACTCATCAAATAAATCTTGGAAAAGAAGAGTTATTGCCGCTTCTGAAAAAGACAGAACTATTATTTTTAAACCGTGAAGAAGCCGCGCGGGTTTTAGAAATTGAGACAACTGATGTGCATACTCTTATTTATGGTTTTCATGCAATTGGCGTACCGACGGTAGTACTCACTGATGGCCCCAAAGGTGCATATGCATCTAATGGAAAAAACATATATTACCTTCCTATTTACCCAGGAAAAGAAGTGGAACGCACGGGCGCTGGGGACGCATATGGGTCAGGATTTTTAGCAGGAATACTGCACGGCAAGGGAATTTCAGAGGCGATGCAATGGGGTAACGCGAATGCTACGTCTGTTGTAATGTATGTAGGTGCGCGGGAAGGGTTGCTTGAACAAGAGGCTCTTCTTCATATGATTCAAGAATTTTCAACTATTAAACCAACACATTATGTCAATTAAGATTGCAATTAATGGATTTGGAAGAATCGGGCGCGCAGCGTGTAAGATAGCGCTTGCTCATGACGATGCTCATATTGTGGCTATTAACGACTTAGGCGATATCGATAACCTTGCGTATCTGCTCAAGTATGATTCTGTATATGGCAGGTATGGAAGCACCGTAACAGTAGAGGGTCGTGAACTGGTGATTGGGAAAAAACGCATTACGGTATTGCAAGAAAAAGACCCCCTCAATTTGCCATGGAAAGATATGGGAATTGATGTTGTTATTGAATCTACTGGATTTTTTACTGATAAAGAAGGGGCGGAAAAACATATTACTGCAGGCGCAAAGCACGTTGTTATATCTGCTCCTACAAAAAGTGATGATGTGCCAACCGTTGTAATGGGGGTAAACGACCATAAACTCAAAGGCGCAGGGATTGTATCGAATGCATCGTGTACTACAAATTCCGCTGCTCCGGTAATGGCAGTTCTCCACAGCGTATTTGGAGTTGAAAAGGCTTTACTTACAACTGCACATGCATATACTGCAACTCAAAGTATTGTGGACGGCCCTGGTGGAAAAGGAGATTTTCGAAGAGGCAGAGCTGCAGCTCAGAATATCGTACCTGCTTCGACTGGCGCGGCTATAGCAGCAACGCTCGCAATTCCGGAACTACAAGGAAAATTTGATGGCATATCGCTTCGCGTTCCAGTTCCGGTGGTTTCCATATCTGACATAACGTGTGTGCTTTCTAGGAATGTAACAGTTGAAGAAGTGAATCAGGCATTTACAGATGCGGTGGATAATCCAGCGTACCAGGGTATTATTGCGGTTACGGAAGACCCGGTAGTCTCAAGCGATTTTATCGGTGATCCGCATTCTGCAATTATCGATTTGCCACTCACGCGCGTAGTGGGGGGCAATTTGATAAAAGTCTTGGCATGGTACGATAACGAGTGGGGATATTCTAATCGACTTGTTGAGCAGGTGCTTGGAATAGGCAACATGTAATATATGAGTCCTCTTCGAACCATGGACGACGTATTACTTGACGGCAAGCGCGTGATTGTGCGTGTGGATTTTAATGTCACGGCAGGTGAAGACGGCAAAGTTGATGATTCGGAAGATTATCGGATACAAGCCGCACTTCCTACTATCCAGGAACTGAGACAAAAGCGATGCAAGGTGCTCTTACTCGCACACTTGGGTCGCCCCGGAGAAGAGGAGAGTATCCTTTCTATGGATGAGGTTCATAGACGTTTACAAGATCTTCTTCATGACGATGTTCGCATGCTTCCAAAGCTCTACGGATCGCAAGTGGAATCTATTGTGCAAGGAATGGAACAAGGAGATATTGCCTTGTTCCCTAATGTTCGTCTTGATGATCGAGAGGTTACGTTAAATCAAAAATTTGCAGAAGAACTCGCTGCTATGGGCGATGCGTATGTAAATGAAGCATTTAGCGCCAGCCACCGTGCACACACTTCTATTGTATTGCTTCCTCAACTCCTCACCAGCGCTGCAGGTCGACGGACAGTTCAAGAGGTAGATGTATTAACTTCGCTTCGTGTAACAGCAGAACGGCCCTATGTTGCCATCGTTAGCGGTGGGAAAATTACTACAAAAATTGGTATTTTAGAATATTTACTTTCAACGGTTGACAAGATGTGCTTGGGTGGAAAAATTGGAAACGTATTTTTGGCATCTCAAGGCAAATGGCCCGACACGATGTTTACTCCAGATGAACTAGCCGTTGCGAAACACATTGTAGAAAAATATGGAGAAAAAATAGTGTTGCCAATCGACGTGGTTGTCGGAAATGATGATGGAACATATACCCAAATCATAGACGTTTCATATGTTCCCGAACATGTTGGTGGGGTGTGGGATATTGGTCCGAAATCTGTGGCTGCTTTTTTAAAAACATGTGAAGGTGCCAAGACAATTGTTTGGAATGGGCCTGTGGGGCGTGTGGAAACACGTGCATACGCCGTTGGGAGCGCAGCTCTTGTAGAAGGACTTGCAACACATTCAGGCAATCGTATTGTTGGTGGAGGAGATACGGTTAATATGCTAGAAAAAATGAAAAAAGTTGATTCATTCAACCATGTTTCCATCGGAGGCGGAGCGATGCTGGAATTTTTGGAAGGAAAGCGACTGCCTGGGCTTGTTGCACTTGCTGCGCCGTAATAGGTTTTTTCGCATGGCAAAAATACAAAAAGTTATTGGCAGGGAGGTTATAGATTCTCGCGGGATGCCTACGGTGCAGGCTACGGTGCTATGTGAAGGGGGAATACAAGGGTCGGCAATGGTTCCTTCCGGCGCTTCTACAGGAACGCATGAGGCAGTTGAACTGCGGGATGGTGATGAAAAACGATACAACGGCAAAGGAGTATTAACTGCAGTGTCTCATGTAAATACGGAAATTAATGCGGCACTATTTGGGCAAGATACAGCGAACCAATCCAAAATAGATAGGCGTATGATGGAGCTCGATGGAACACCAAGTAAGGGAAAACTGGGTGCAAACGCAATTCTTGCAGTGTCGCTCGCATGTGCTCGGGCTGAAGCGCGCTCTCAAGGGTTACCACTCTATCTATACCTTACCCAGCTGTTTCCAAAACGAAAACCTTTGATGCCAGTACCGCAAATGAATCTCATTAATGGTGGAAGGCATGCAAGTAACGGACTTTCTGTTCAAGAATTTCATATCTTGCCGGTTGGAGCGCAAAGTTTTGCTATTGCTCTTCGGATGGGAGTTGAAATACATCACGCACTCAAGGCGTTACTAGTTTCAGAAGGGTTCCAAACAGAAGTTGGAGATGAGGGAGGTTTTGCACCAAAACTTTCAAAGAGCGAGGATGTATTTATGTTTATGATCCGTGCCATTGAGGATGCGGGGTATATTCCGGGGGTAGATGTATATCTTGGTCTCGATGTTGCTGCCTCAGAATTTTATGATTCGGAACGGGAAGGGTACATGATCGACAAAGCATTTCTTCAAGTTAATGATTTAGCTTTTCAATATAAGACGTGGAGAGAGCGCTACCCTATTATTTCTATTGAAGATCCATTTGAGCAAGACGCTTTTTCTGATTGGAAGGAGTTTTTAGCAGGAAGTAAAAATGCATTGCAAGTAGTTGGCGATGATCTCTACGCTACAAATACCACGAGAATTAAGCAAGGTATCGTAAACGAGGCTGCAAATTCCGTGCTTATAAAGCCAAATCAAATTGGGACACTTACGGAAACATTGCAAGCTATATTGATTACACAAGAAGCAGGACACAACGTCGTTATCTCACATCGTTCAGGAGAAACGGAAGATACTTTTATAGCTGATTTGGCAGTTGCTGTTGGTGCTGGACAAATAAAAACAGGTGCGCCTTCTAGGTCAGATAGGACAAGCAAATATAATAGGCTTCTGCAAATAGAGGATGAAATCCATCCGCAAATGGGACACATGTTACAACGGTTTTTAGAAAATCAAACGTATCACTACAAACGCGCCGCAGAAGCTGTAACATTTACGCCGAGCAGAAATGTAGTCTTGTAGGTACAATATGAAAAATGGGATTTGGAATATAGTTGCAGGGGATACTGTTATTGAGGATCAGGATGAATTGATTCGTGTGCTACTTCATAATCGCAACATCACCTCTGAGGGCAGCGAAGCTTTTTTTTCTTCTTCGTATATTCGTGATATTCATGATCCATATGATTTGTATGATATGGAAAAAGCAGTGGAGCGCGTATATCGCGCAATAAAAAAGCAAGAAAGAATAGTTGTATATGGCGATTATGATGCAGATGGTGTTACATCTACGGCAATTATGGTAGAAACACTTACTGCACTTGGTGCTCATGTATTTCCGTATTTGCCGCACAGGTACGATGATGGATACGGTTTACATGGGAAAGTGTTGGAACAAATGCTCTCTGAATTTGAATTAGTAATCACTGTTGATTGTGGAGTGAGCAACCGGGAAGAAATAGCTATGCTACAAGCAGCTAAAAAAGACGTTATTATTGTTGACCATCACGAAATTCCTGAACAGCTTCCAGTTGCCTATGCAATTTTGCACCCACGGCATCCGAAAGGATTATATAGTTTTGGGCATCTGTGTGGGGCTGGTATGGCGTGGAAGTTTGCACAGGCATTGTTTCGCCATGCAGATTCTCTGTTTGCATCAGATCCTGATCGAGAAAAGTGGTTGCTTGATATTGTAATGATTGGGACTATTGCGGATGTAATGCCACTTGTTGGAGAAAATCGTGCCATTGTTCGATTTGGTAAAGATGTGTTACTACGTACAAAGCATCCAGGAATTGCAGCACTACTGAAAGAATCTCGCATTAACGTATCAACGATAACTGCGGAAGATATTGCGTTTCGAATAGTGCCTTTGTTAAATGCCGCTGGGAGAATTGGCCACCCACAATCGGCTCTCAATGCGCTTATTGCGAAAACAAGCGATCAAGCAGATGCTGCAGTAAAAAAGCTAGTGCAGATGAATAATGAGAGGCGGACACTGACAAAGAAAATGATGGATGAGGCGAATATCGAAATAGATCATAGTCTGCCGTTTGTGTTTATAGCTAATAGTAATTGGCCAGCAGGCATTGTTGGGCTTGTGGCTGGCCGCTTGGCTTCGCAGTTTGGAAAACCTGCATTTGTGGTAGGGGGGCATAGCTCACTATCACACTCTGTAGGGTCTGCACGGGGAGGCGGCAAAATAAACATTATGTCTGCGTTAGAAACAGTTCGCCACCATACTCTTAAGTTGGGCGGGCATAAGGCAGCAGCAGGGTTTTCTGTATTGCCCGAATATATAGATCGTATGAAACATGGGTTACGAGAGTATTTTGAATCTCAAGTATTAGAGCAGTCTCCGGTAGTTCATGAAGCCGATGCTGTTATTTCTTCGCAACTTGTGTCGTGGGATACGGCGCGGGCACTTACAAAGTTTGAGCCGTTTGGTGAAGCGAACACAAGGCCATCTTTTGTTTTAAAGGGTTTGCGGCTTTTAGAGCGCAGAACGGTTGGGAAATCAAACGATCATATAAAGGCAAAACTTCTGGTAGGCGACCGTGAAATAGATGCAATAGGGTTTGGGCTCGGGGGGCAGGTACGTGTTCTTAAAAACACTGTAGACGTCTTGGCAAGTATAGGCGTAAATGAATTTCGTGGGCGAGAAAGCCTAGAGCTTCGTCTTACGGATATACGCTAATCATCATCAGGCCTGTCCCAATTGCAAGTCGTATTGCATGAGCGCGTGGTTCTTTTTGCACTACTGTAAAAAATTCAGTGAGTTTTTTGGCATGTGATAGGGTATTGTCCGCGATGATAATTCCATGCGGTGTAATTATTTGCATGGCATACTGAAAGTAGAGGGCATATTCTTCTTTGTTTGCATCGAGAAAAATGAAGTCGAAAGACGGAGGCTGTTTGTTTAGGTTGTCATTCCGGGCTTGCTTGCCGGCCATAGCCTTGGCGTCGGCTGGACCCGGAATCCACGCGCCTGGATCCCGGCTCGGGGGCCGGGATGACACTGCTAATTGCGACATGATTTCCACCGCATCTCCTTGTATCACCTCGATAGTTTCTGATAATCCTTCTGTTGCAATATTTTCTTTTGCTAATTTCACTCGTTCGTCAAAAAATTCTATTGTCGTTATGTTTCCACCATAGAGAGATGCAACGTTTCCCATAAGAATTGCTGAATATCCATTTGATGTACCAACCTCTAAAATATTCTTCGGTTTTTGTGCATGAATGAGAGCCTGGAGCACAGCGCCAGAATTTGGGTCAATATTCCAGTACTCATCTTGTGGTTTCATTTGGTATACTACAAAGAATATGAATATTATTATTCGACTTTTTCTTTCTCTTATAAGTATATTGGCATTGTTTTATGTGGTTTTGCAATACCTGTTTCCTATACCTTGTAGCCAAATAATTTCGTATTCCATTGGAAATGTGGACAAGAAGTTCGGTCTTTCTCGGGATGATTTTTTACGATCGATTCAGGGTGCAGAAAACGCATGGGAAAAGCCATTTGGTGCTCAGCTTTTCGCATATGATCCAAATGCTGCGTTTACCATAAACCTCTTATATGATAGTCGACAAAAAAGAACAGACCTAGTAAGGGTAGCTAAAAGTACTCTCAATGAAACATCAAAAACTCGCGAGGGCATCAAGCAGCAATATGACAGTGCATACGAAAAATATTCACGAGCACTGAAGGTATATAATACACACGTTCAAGAGTATAAAAATGGTGCTTTTGTATGGGAAACACTCAAACAAGAAGAAGCAAATCTTAATACTCTTGGCGATCAGGTAAATAAGCTCGTAGATGACGAAAATAAAATTGTAAGAACATACAATACAAAGGTGGAGAAATTTCAAGATGAATTTTCTGAAGACAGTGAGTTTGCACAGGGCGAATATAACGGCAAGGCGGTTACTATTTATGAATTTACTAATTCGAAGGATTTACTGCTCGTACTGGAACATGAACTTGGTCATGTGCTAGGGTTAGATCACGTACAAGATCCTTTCTCTATCATGTATTATCTTGGTCATAGCAACAATACGACACAGAGTGGCCCGACGGTCGATGATATTTCTATGCTTGCAGCGCAATGTAAGAAGACGTCATTTGGTGTCTTCCTTGATTGGCTATAAAAAAGGAGTACAATAAACGTATTATTACTTTTTAATACATATCTCTATGGAAAACAGTCCAATGGAAAAGAATTGCGAGTCATGCGGATCCGGAACATGTTCTGGAAATTGCGCTGCATGTAATTGCCCTCACCACAAGGCGATTCCAGTATTTATTATCTTAATTGCTGCAACATTCTTACTCGGAGAATGGGGAATGCTCGCACCATCTTCGGTAGGGGTTATCTGGCCTATTTTGCTCGGAGCAATTGGAGTTACAAAGCTTATGAAGAGCAAGTGTACCTGCTGCTAAATCCTTCTACCGCCCTCTCCCTCGACGGGGAGAGGGATGGGGTGAGGGGTATCGCGTTATGAAACGAGCGACGTTATTCACAGACGGCGGGGCGAGGGGTAACCCGGGTCCCGCCGCAATCGGTTTTGTGCTTACTGGTATTGGAAGCGCGCCTATTTTATATAAAGAATATATTGGGAAAGGCACGAACAACCAGGCAGAGTATCGTGCGTTATTAGCGGGTATTACTCGTGCAAAAAAAGAGGGAGTAAAAGATTTGTTGTGCTATTTAGATAGCGAATTAGTGGTAAAGCAGGTGCGAGGAGAATACAGAGTTAAAAATGAAGAGCTAAAACTTTTGCTTACAGAAATAAAAAAACTACTACCCGTTTTTGATTCTATAACATTCCAACACGTTCCGCGCGCTAAAAACGCTATTGCGGATAAGCTGGTGAATGAGGCGTTGGACTCCAATTTTGCAGATGGACTATAAGCCGGATTCTGTTAAAGGCAATCATCTGTCTTGTTCTGCTATCGCTAGCAGAATCTTTGCCCTCTACCTGCCCCGTTATTCACGAAGCGACTTGAGGTTGCACTCGGTGGGGTTTGCACCCTCGCCGTATTACTACGGCGCGGCGTGGGCTCTTACCCCACGATTTCACCATTGCTAATAAAAGCTGTTTGTTTCTGTTGCGCTCTTCGCCCTGCAAGCAGGGTCCCTAGGCTTGCGCCTGGCAGACGTTATCTGCCACTGTTTTCTTGAGTGTCCGGACTTTCCTCTCAGGCCCTTCGATTTCTCTCAGGGTAAAGCGATTGCCCATCCATCTGCGTACTCTATGCTACGGTAAAATTTCTATTTGTCAATTATACAAGAAAAGCGTACGCTATAAGGCATGAAACGTTCTGAGTTGTTTTTTGGTGCGCTCCTTGTGCCTATCGACTTTATCGCTCTTTTATCTGCTGCTGCATCGGCATATTTCTTGCGTTTGAGTAACGTTGCACAAGGACTACGGCCCGCAGTGTTTGCCTTCGATTTGCCATTTGCAGAATATATGCAACTTGCAAGCATTGTATCGTTTGTGATTATTTTTGTATTTTCTTTACACGGGTTATATGCCATGCGAGTAACCCGCAGGGCACTCGATGAAGTAACGCAAATATTTTCTGGAATTTCTATCGGAATCATGATTATTATTTTATATATCTTTTTACGCGCTGAACTATTTCAATCTCGTTTTATTATTATCACCGCGTACGTATTAGCATTTCTCTTTGTTTCGTTTGGACGTATGCTTGTGCGCCAAATGCAGCATGCCCTGCTGCGTCGCGGAATGGGAGTACATCGGGTGGTGCTTGCAGGTAATGGGCCATTCGCTCTAGAGCTTGATTCTATTTTTAAGCGGCGTCTCGATCTTGGATACGAAGTAGTAGGAAAAGCAGATGCTATATCTTGGGATGCACTGCAAAATATATATAATCAATACGGGATAGATGAAATTATTCAAACAAATCCATCTCTTTCTGATGCGGATAATTTAATTCTTCTTGATTTTTCTGAGCAGTATAAAATCGATTATCGATATGTTCCAAATATTTTTGAAACACACGCAATCAACGTTCGATATCGTCAGATAGGTATTGTCCCACTACTAGAACTTTCTCGAACACCGCTTGATGGATGGGGAAGGATTGTAAAGCGGGTGATTGATATTGGTGGAGCGCTGTTTGGTGTTGTTCTGTTATCTCCGCTTTTGTTGATAACGGTATATAGTATTAAACGTAATTCTACCGGGTTAGTGATTTATCGACAAATACGGGCAGGGAGAAACATGATTCCCTTTGAAATCATGAAATTCAGAAGTATGTATAGCGAGTTTTGTGTTGGTCCGCGGTATGGAGGGAAGCAAGCAGAAGAGAAGTATAAAGAATTGAAGCAAAATGGAAATGAACGAACAGGGCCTCTCTTTAAAATGAAAAAAGATCCGAGGGTAACAAGTGTCGGTCGTGTTATACGTCGCTTGCGTATAGACGAATTGCCGCAGCTTTTTAATGTTCTGCGGGGGGAGATGAGTTTGGTTGGCCCACGACCTCACTTATTAGAAGAAATAGCTCAATACGATAAATACCATCGCAAGCTTTTTGCTATTAAACCAGGAATGTCGGGCATGGCCCAAGTTGCCGGTAATGCAGGACTTTCGTTTGAAGAAGAGGCAAAATTAGATATTGCGTACATAGAGAACTGGTCACTGTGGCTTGATATTGTCATTATATTAAAAACCATTGGTATTTTATTTCGAGACAAAAATGCTGTGTAGGGTAGTATGCGTATTTGTATCATCCATGATTACTTAACGCACATGGGAGGAGGGGAGCATGTATTAGAAGCGCTTGCAGAGGCGTTTCCTTCTGCTCCTGTGTATACGCTTGTGTATGACCAAAATCAAGTTCATGTTTCATTTGATAATAGTAGGATTCGGACTTCTTTTCTACAAAAATTCCCGGGTGCAGCGCGTGCGCATCGATATTTTCCGCTTGCGCTTATGCCACTTGCTATCGAGCAGTTTAATTTGTCGCAGTTCGATGTAATTATCTCTAATGCGCATAGTTTTGGTAAGGGAGTTCTTGTTTCTCCTGGTACGCTTCATATTTCCTATTGCATGACGCCTACCAGGTATGCGTGGGATGACAGTCATCGATATGTTCGTGAATTTTCTGGAAGTCGTTGGTTTCAGAAATTCGCACCATTTGCAATTTCCTATATTCGCATGTGGGATTTTTTAGCATCGCAGCGGGTAGATGCATATGTCACGCTGTCAAGGTATGTTTCGAGAAGAATTCAGAAATACTATAATCGCTCGTCACATGTTATTTATCCGCCAGTTGATATCGGAAAGTTTTCTTCTACTGCAAATGAAGGACAATACTATCTTGTAGTTTCAAGGCTTGTTCCGTATAAACGGATAGAGATTGCAATTGCTGCAGCAGAAAACTTAGGGAAAAGACTCAAGATTGCAGGCACCGGGCCAGAGTTGGCAGCGTTACAGCGTATCGCTGGGCCTATGACGGAATTTTTAGGGTTTGTTCCTGATGCGTTGTTGCCAGAACTCTATCGCAATGCAAAAGCGCTTCTCTTCCCACAGGAAGAAGATTTTGGGTTGACTCCCATTGAAGCTGCTGCAAGTGGAGTGCCCACCATTGCATATGGGGCTGGCGGAGCACTTGAGACAATTATAGATGGCACAACAGGGCTGTTTTTCCCCGAGCAAGCGACGTGGAGTTTAATGCAGGCGATGCAAGTGTTTGAAGGCAAGACATGGAATAAACAGGTACTCGTTGCGCATGCAGCGCAGTTTTCCAAACAGCGCTTTATGGCTGAAATACAACAATTTGTACAAAAGGCATACGCGCGTGCATAATCATATGATATGCAAGAAGATCCAAGAGACGCTATTCTTTCTTCACTGAGTGCACTTTCCCGTGCTTTTTTTCTTATTTTGAGCCTAAGTTTAATTGTTGCTTTTATTGCCTATGGGGTTGTAAAAAAAATTCCTGGCACCTATGAAGTGCATTTTTCATATATGGTTTCCATAGAGCAACACGATGTCGCACTCGGGTTTCGGTACGACGGGTATTATGCCCTTTCTTCCACGGATTTATTTTCTGCAACGCTTGCAAGTATTGCATCTGCTCCTGAAACAATTATCGCTGCCTACATTGCATCTGGTATACAACCTCCAACGCAAGATGCAATTCGTCTTGTTCGTGTAGTTACTGCAAAAAAGACAGCACCCGCGTTAGTTCAAATTACTGTTACGGACGCATCTCAAAAGAATGCAGAACAGCTGACGAGTGGGCTCATGACAGTTCTCGCAAAAACAATCGATGAATATAATACAAAAGGTCCCGCTTCTCTTATTTTTCATGGAGTTTCTACTACACCATGGACATCCGTTCATGCTCCTCTGCCACTACCAATTGCGGCATCTATGTTTATGCTTGTTTTTTTGGGTGGAAATATGATTGTCTTGGTTCGGCAGGCGCTTAAGCGAGGGCATCACTAGCAGTTGTATGCATATAGCTATTGATGTCCGCTCGCTTATAGGGCTTCGGCATAGTGGGGTAGAGGAATATACAATCCAAATTATCCGCGCCATGTCGGTAGTTGCGCCGCAGCACACGTATCATTTGTTTTACAGCTCATTTAAAAAAGTAGAGATGCCGTCATTTCGAGAAAATGTGGTTGTGCACCCATTTCATTATCCCAATAAGCTCATTCATACTTCCCAGTGGTTGTTTTCTCGGCCGCGGTGGGACGTAATGCTTCCGGTTGCTCCTGATGTAGTGTTTGTTCCAAATCCACACCGAATTCCACTTTCGTATACTGTGCCCCTTGTCTCCGTTGTTCATGATTTGGCTTTTGAGCGGTTTCCAGAGTTTTTAACATTTCGGAAAAAAGTATCTCATCGGTTTATGCGTAATCCGAAATTTCTTCTGAAAAACTCTAGTCAGGTAATAGCAGTATCTGATTATACAAAAGAAGATGTAGTAGAACTCTATGAGGTAGATCCTTCTCATATTAGTGTGGTGTATTCAGGAATTAGTGCGAGTAGAACGAGCGCAACTCCATTCCAGGTACAAAACGTGAAACGAAAGTATACGTTGCCAGAAAAGTTTTTGCTGTTTGTAGGAACAATGGAACCAAGAAAAAATATTTCAGGAGTTGTTTCTGCATTTTCTGCAATAGCAAATAGAGTATCACAAGATTTGGTAATTGCGGGGGAGCAAGGGTGGAAAATACGCGAGTTGATGTCTCATATTGCATCTTCGCCGTATTCTGACCGTATTCATCTTGTAGGGTTTGTTGCAGAAGAAGATAAGAATGCTCTATACGCAGCAGCGGACGTGTTTTTGTACCCGAGTTTTTATGAGGGTTTTGGCTTTCCGCCACTTGAAGCAATGGTTAATGGTACTCCAGCTGTTGTGTCGTTTAATTCTTCGCTTCCCGAAGTAGTTGGAGAGTGGGCGACATTAGTAGACCCGTATAACACTTCGCAAATTGCTGCTGTGTTAGAAGAATTATTAGTATCGCCAACAAGGGTGCCAGCAAGTGTCCAAAAAGAAATTAGGGAGAAGTACTCGTGGGAACGCGCCGCAAAAGAGACGGTGAAAATACTGGAGAGCGTTGTATAGTTTACTGTATGCGCATAGCAATCGATGCACGAGCGTTTTATTGGACTGGGATTGGCCGGTATATTCGCAATATTGCGTCAGAGTTTTTGCGTAATTCTTACGGGCACACGTTTACACTTTTAGTTCCTGAGGGTAAAGAAGATGACGTTAAAAAAGAACTCCGGGATGACGGGCACTTTCGATATGTCGGCGTTGAGCCGTCCTATTATTCATTAAAAGAACAAACACGCTTTTTGTTTCAATTAAACAAACTAGACGTTGATCTCGTGCATTTTGCACATTTTAATGTCCCGTATTTCTATCGAAGACCATATGTGGTAACAATTCACGACATAACCCGGTTTATTTTTCCCGGGCAAAAGCGGCAGTCGTTCATTCAGCAAATTGCGTATGAAACGGTTTTTAGTAATGCAATAGCAAACGCATGGCAAGTCATTGCTGTTTCAAATACAACCAAGCACGATATGCAGATGTTGCCGTTTAGGCACATGGCGCCAATTACGTCTATTTACGAAGGGGTAGATCCTGAATTCTCTCAGCCAGTATCACTTATATCTCGCCAAAAAACGAGGCTTCTTCTTGGTACTGATCGGCCTTTTTTCTTATTTGTTGGTGTTTGGATGAGTCATAAAAACTTGGTACGTCTTCTCGCTGCATATCAAATGGTTCAGAAAAAATTTCCTGAAGTAGCGTTAGTGATAACAGGGAAGCCAGTGCCCGGGTATAGCAATCTCATTGCCTATGTACAAAAAAATAACCTAGAAAAAGACGTTATATTCCCTGGTTTTGTTCCCCACGCCCTCTTGCCTGCACTATATAGTGAAGCACAAGCGTTTGTATTTCCGAGTCTTTACGAGGGGTTTGGGCTACCTCCACTTGAAGCCATGACGTGCGGAGCACCAGTTATTGCGTCAAATAGTTCCAGTATTCCTGAGCTGTTGGGGAACGCCGCAGAATACATCAATCCAGAATCGGTGGATGATATTGCACATGGCATGACGAAGATTTTACAAAACCCTACATATGTCAATCAATTAGCCAAAAAAGGCAGAGAATATGCGAAACAATACCGCTGGGACGTTTGTGCAAAGCAGCATATACAAGTATACGAAAAAGCGCTTGAATAACTTATTCCAAGGCAAAGCCTTGGAATTGCTTATGAATTTGCTAGATATGCTAGAATGATTGGGATTATATCTATGAACTGTAACGAATATCACATAATCGGAATGAGTCCTGGTAATAGCTATTTTAAGGATGAAGAAATTCTTTACCTGCTCAAAACTACAATTGATCGTTTTGGTAAGGTAGCTATTTTAATTGCGGATATTCCTGCAATATCTACATACATAGCTTTGGGGTATCCAGAAAATCGAGCACGGCGTGATAAGGCCATACCAAAAGGCAATGCGTTAAAAAATCGCGTACGAAAAATAATGGCCAAGCTTGGTTATTCTGAGGATATTGTCAGAATTATTGATTGGGAACATGAAGTAGAAAATAATT
The DNA here is from genome assembly GCA_035288905.1 of Candidatus Anderseniibacteriota bacterium. Classification (GTDB taxonomy): domain Bacteria; phylum Patescibacteriota; class Andersenbacteria; order UBA10190; family UBA10190; genus HO2-45-11b. Next base: position 55,819 of record DATDYZ010000001.1, read on the forward strand.
CCGAGTATCAGAAAAGCTATCAAAATGTACTTGAATTATACAAGCAGAATCGAGCGTTTCATAGCGCTGCAGATACTACTACCTACTTAGTGCTTGAAAGCTCAAAAAAGGATTTTGATGACATTGAACTCGCCACTGGTATTGCGGTTCATTATCTTTTATCAGAGTTTGCTTTTTTGGAGTTTGCGCCGAGCTTTTTGGAAGCAACAAAAGTTATTTATGTTTATCATAAAAACTGGCAAGTATACGAAGATTATATCGCAGGTAAATTTGATCATGTCGTACGTCCAAATTTAGGTTTTCTATTACTATAGAATCCCTATGAAACGTAAGCTTATTCCAAGGCTTTGCCTTGGAATATAGTCTATTTTGCGTATAATTACATTATATGAGTTATCGGCATGTGGGCTTTGCACCAGGTGAGATATATCACATATTCACTCGTGGCGTTGAGAAAAGAAAGATCTTTCTCTATGATGCTGATCGAATCCGTTTTCTTTCGCTCCTTGTGCATTGTTTACCACAAGGTCCAATCCAAAGTTTTTCTGTCGCGCAAAAACTCAAGCGAAAAACTGAGATTACCGCTTCTGGCGAAGGGCTAGTAGATATTCTCTGTTACTGCCTTATGAATAATCATATTCACCTGCTCCTGAAAGAAAATGTCGAAAAAGGTATTTCTATATACATGCAACGACTGCTCACTAGCTACGCTATGTATTTTAACAGAAGATCTGAGCGTTCAGGATCCTTATTTGTAAATCCGTTTAAGGCGGTTGTAGTTGATGCTGACGATCAATTCCTGCACGTCACTCGATATATTCATCTAAATCCGTTTGTTGCGCATCTGGTTGAAGACCCCTTTGGATATATTTGGTCTTCTTTACATGAATACACAGCTGCTTCACAAGAAAGTAAAATTTGTCACCCTGAATTACTCCGAGGAATAATGGGACAACAGGAGTATCACCGTTTTGTGCTAGATCATGCCGACTATTCGCAGTCGCTTGTAGATAATTATCACCTTCTTATCGACATTGATGAAGAAGTGTCATAAAGGCGTTATTCCAAGGCTTTGCCTTGGAATGCGTTTGCTCACAACTTTTTCTGGGCGTATCATTTTTGTATGAACGCATACAAAAGAATTGCTAACTTTTTATTCGAAATAGGGACGATGCGGAAGTTGCCTCGTATGCATCGGCAGATGCTGCTAACGGATGATGATTCTGATACTATTGCTTCTCATTCATACAGAGTTGCCATTATCGCGTGGATACTTGCTAAACAAGAGGGTGCAGATCCGTACAGATCCGTAATGATGGCGTTGCTTCACGATATTGCGGAAGCTCGAACAGGAGATCATAATTGGGTTCACAAAAAGTATGTAAAAATATTTGAAGATGAAGTGCACAAAGAACAGTTGAACGGCTTGCCTTTTCCGGAGCTGAAAGAATTTATTGACGAGTATGTGAAGAGGGAAAGTAAAGAAGCCGTGGTTGCAAAGCATGCTGATCTTCTGGATCAAGTTTTGTTGCTTCGAGAATACGAATGGCAGGGAAATAAAGAGGCAACGGTGTGGCTACATGGCAAAGGAAAGACGAAAGGAAATGCACAGCTCAAGAAGCTAACTTTGAAACGGGCAAAGGAACTAGGAAAGGCAATATACAAAACATCTCCGTCTGCTTGGTGGGACGATTTGTGGACGAGCAAAAATCGGTAAATAGGATACAATGAATACGTGAAAGATGTTATTCCTTCAGGAAAAGACCATACGATTCGTATTGACTGGAAATTGCCGGCTAGGCTTCGTAAACGAACGAGTAGGCCGCACTCAAAGCAGCAAAGTAAAAAACACGCTGAAAAATCGACACCTCATTTTGCCGCGAAAAAAATCATAACAGAAGCTCCTGGTCAACACATTTCACTTCCGGCACATCATTTTTTTGACCATGCAGCTCATCCTACAACTGCGGACATTACAATACCAGCTGCAACATTTTCAAAGCCAGTGTTACGGGCAAAGCCGCCGAAAAAGCGTGTAGACCCAGTTCTTATTATACAAGAGCGTGATGTAGCGTATCATTTTCCCGAAGTGCGGGTTATACAACCGCAGGCAAAGCCGGCGATGAGCGCATTGTTTTTACTCATTGGACTCGGAATTGTTTCATTTTTTGTTTGGAATTTGCAGGGGGCGGGGAGGGGAACGGCTGTACTTTCAACGATACAAACAAAGGCTGCAAATGCATTTAGTCATGTAATACAAGCTCAGGCTGCTCTTGCTATCACGAACACTGTGGAAAGCGAGCGTCAGTTTTCAGCAGCTTCACAAGAATTACTATCTGCAAAAGCAGATATGGATGAAGCACTCGCTGCATCCAAAAATATTCTTCAAATCCTTGATGTAACAGGCACGGTAAAATCAGGGAGGGACATGCTTGATGTGGGTACTGCGCTTGCGGATGCAGGGGTTCATATGTCTCGTGCAGTTACACCGTTTCTTTCTGTAACGCTCGATACTTCTTTGGTTGATGCAATTATTGCATCTCGTCCTCATTTGGAAAATGCACAGCAGGCTATGGATGTTGCAGAAGAAAAGATTCGTGGCGTTGAGACTGCGCTCATGCCAGAAGATATTGCGAGCGATATCGAGAAACTGCAAGACATTATTCCTCAGGCAAAAAATACTCTTCATCACTTACTTCAAGAAAGCGATACATTGCTTGCTCTTCTAGGCGCGTCGCGAGATCGGCAGTATCTTATATTGTTTGCAAATAGCGATGAAATGCGTCCCGTAGGAGGGTTTATTGGTACTGTAGGGTTGGTGAATATTTCTCGAGGTAAAGTGGAAAATATTGATGTACGGAGTGTATATGACGGTGATGGGCAGCTTAAAAAGTTTCTTGCGCCTCCCAATCCTCTCCTTCCAATCGTAAACAGGTGGTTTTTACGGGATTCAAATTGGTTTGTTGATTATGAGGTAAGTGCGCGCAAAGCTGCGGAATTATTTGAAAAAGAGGGCGGCCCAACGGTGGATGGGGTTATTACGCTTACTCCAAAAGTGATACAAAACCTATTAGCGGTTACAGGCCCCATACAAGTTCCTGGGTATGACAGGGTGGTAACCGCTGAAAACTTTATTCAGGTAACTCAGGCGGAGGTTACATACGAATACGATCGAGAGATTAATAAGCCCAAGCAGTTTTTATCAGACTTAACTCCTCTTTTGCTTACCAAACTTTTTTCATCTACCGGTGACACTACCGCAGGAAGCGGGAAGTTAAAAACACTCCAAGCGCTTACGCAATCGTTAACGCAGAAGGATCTTCTACTATATTTTGTGGATGATGATGCACAAGAAGAAGCGATGCGGCTGGGCTGGGCTGGTACATTACCTCAAGGTGCGGATGGTTTTTTAATGGTGAATAATGCGAACATTGGTGGGCATAAAAGTGACCAATTTATTGAACAGGAGATTGATTATCGGGCAACTATTTTAGAAAATGGAGATGCGGACGTGGTGCTTACGGTGAGGCGTGAACATCATGGACCAGAAGAGAAAATCGATTATGAGTATCGGGAAGAAGGAGACCCGGCACTCAAGGATAATATTATATACCAACGTACTCTTGTGCCGCTTGGAGCAACGTTTATTGAAGCAAAAGGATTCACTGCAGAATCAGACGTGCCTCGCCCTTTACTTACAACCAGTACATTGCAGCTAGAGGCAGATCCTGATGTAGCTGCTTGGCAACAAGGGCAGCATCGTTTACCTGATGGGACAGTTATGGGGACTGAATCGGGGTACACGTTTTTTGCAAATTGGGTTGTTACCAAGCCGGGGCAAACATCGATGACGCTCTATCATTATCTCATTCCAAACGCAGTTTCAATGCCGAACATATTGCATAATGCATCTTCGTTTGCGCTTTCCCTTTCAAAGCAGCCAGGGCAGCGTCGCAGTAGTATACGCGCTTCTATTCAATTGCCTTCTGGAATGAGGATTCTTCGTAGCGTTCCAAGCTCTGGAGTAACAATTGAGTCAGATACTACGTTTGTATACCGTGGGCAATTGACTTCTGATACCGTGCCAGGCATTGTGTTTGAAAAGCGATAATGTTGAAATACCCTGCAAACGGATCCATTATATCGGCGGCGCTCATTCTAGGCGCCTCTTCTCTTGTGAGTAGAATAATTGGGCTCCTGCGAGATAGAACATTTACTACGTTATTTGGAGCGGGAGATACGTTTGATGCGTTTATTGCCGCCTTTAGAATTCCCGATTTGATTTTTAATCTTATTGTTATAGGCGCTCTTTCTGCAGCGTTTATCCCGATGTTTACGGAAAAGATGGTGGCAGGAAAAGACGGAAAAAAAGAAGCGTATCGATTTGCGCTTTCTGTTTTAAATGTCATGTGTTTTGGAGTGAGTGTGTTAAGCTTGATATATATTACGTTTGCACCAGCTATTGTTTCTTTAATTACCCCAGGGTTTTCAGGGGAAAAACTTTCGTTAACAATTGAACTTTCGCGTATTATGGCGCTTCAGCCATTACTTCTTTCTGTGAGTTTTGTTTTTTCTGGAATTTTGAATTCGTACAAGCGCTTTGTGGCGTATGCGTTTGCTCCTATTGTATATAATCTTGGTATTATTGCAGGGGCAATATATTTTGTGCCGTACATCGGCATACGGGGACTGGCATGGGGAGTTGTATTTGGCGCACTATTGCATGTGCTCATACAAGTACCGAGCGTACTTCGCGTGGGATTTCGCTGGGATATTATTTTGTTTTCGTCTTTTGCTGATTGGAAAAAGCTATGGAGTATGATGCTCCCGCGCGTATTTGGTCTTGCCGCTCAGCAGACTAATTTGCTTATTGTAACTATTTTGGGTTCGGGGTTTTTATCTGGCAGTATTTCTGCATTTCACCTTGCAAACAATGCACAATATATTCCCGTTGGAATTTTTGGGATTGCGTTTGCGCAAGCTGCGTTCCCTACACTTTCTGAGCAGATTGCTCGCAAACAGAAGAGAGCGTTTCGCCATACGCTCACCAAATCATTTCGATATATTATGTTTCTTGTTGTGCCAATATCTGTTCTGTTTTATCTCCTTCGTGCGCAAATTATTCGTGTGCTTTTTGGAGACGGGGCATTTAGTTGGGACGATACAACAATTACATACGATACATTTGGTTTTTTAGTTGTGAGTATTTTTGCTCAGGCAACTATTCCATTACTTACCCGTGCATTTTATGCAAAACAAAATACAAAAACACCCGTTATTGTTTCTCTTATTAGTATTGTGTTAAACATAGCTCTTGCACTCGCACTCTCGGAGCGCTTCGGGGTGCAAGGACTCGCAATTGCGTTTTCTGTTTCCGCAATTGTTCAACTCGCGCTCTTGCTCGGAGTGCTCCACTGGCAGCTGGATGGATTTGATGACAAGGTTGTTTTAAAAAGTACATGCAAAGTAGTTATAGCAACTCTCGCAGCTGCAATTGTGGCACAGGCGTTGAAAACACCAATCGCATATATGGTCGATATGCAGCGGTTTTGGGGTATTGCCACACAATTAATTGGAGTGTTTACTGGTGGAATGATAATGTATATCTTTGTTTGTATGATACTTAAGAGTGAGGAGCTAGAAATCATCAAGAAATATATTCCTCGCAAATTGAAATTCACCGCAGGCTCAGACACCCCGCGCTTTTCAGGGTTTATGGAATGAAGTACGCGTTCAAGAAAAGTGGTTCGATATTCTTACTTGGAGTTTGCCTCTTTCTTTTTACTATTCTACTTTGGCCGCTTCGGTATTCTACATCAGACACCGAGCAGCTGTCTGACCCGGTTGGCTCAATTTCTGTTACTCCGGACAAGCCAGTCGTGAATGTACAAATTTACCCTTCTCGTTCATTGGTTGGGGTTTCTTTCTGGACCGCAGAAAAGCAAAAAGTTCAAGGTGATACTCTCTTGGAACTGGTAATAACTAATTCAAACACAGGAGAGGTAGCTATATCTCGCGAGATGCAGTTTTCTCACGTGTTCCAAAAGAAAAAAAACATGATCATGTTTACATTTCCATCGATACGTAGTTCTCCATATCTCGTCTCGCTACGAATACCAGATGCGTCCGCAGGGCAATCTCTTACGCTTCGGGGGCCACTCAAGATTATTGATGATAAAACGAGCGCGCAGACTGTTGTTCAAGTGCTTGAAAAGCGTTCGCTCTATTCTATATTTTATACACATTTATTCAGCGCTACCGCCGAGGGGGAAGATATTTACTATTATTGGTTGAGAGGAGGGGAAATTGTAAAAGGGGAAAACCCATATGTATGCTCTTTGGACGATACGTGTATAAATCATAAGAACCCAGGGCACTTCCCAGTATTTTACTGGTTGTCAGCCTTATCGCAACAGGCAGGATTCCATGACTTTCATGATTGGATTGTGTTTTGGCGAACGATATTTTTATTGTGCTATTTAGCAACTGGTGCTGTGCTATTTTGGACGCTTTATAAGCGCAAACAATATGAGCTGGCTGTTTTTGCGTTATTCTTTTGGTTATTTAATAGATGGTCACTATATGTAATTCGTGTTGCGCATGTAGATTTTGTGGCTATATTTTTCTTGACTGCTTCGTTGGTGCTATTTGAGAAGAAGCGCTTTTTATCTTTATTGGCATTTGGAGTTTCTTTGGGAATTAAACAGGTTGCCATCTTTTTAGTACCTTTGTATATTATTTTTATTTGGGTGCAAGCGGAAAAAGGCAAACGAGTTACAGCAACTCTCAAGGGTATTCTAGTCATGGCAATTGTTCCGCTTATTTCCTTAATCCCGTTTGTAATTGATAGCCCCAAAAGTGTGGCAACGGGACTTTTGTTTTCTGCTACTCGAAATTCGCAGGCCAATATTGGGGCAGCACCTCTGGTGTCGCTTCTGAAGATTGATGGTGCTATAGGGGTCGCTCCGATGGTATTCCTAATGCTACTTGTATTCATGGCTGCATACAGAAAAAAGCTTTCTCTCGCTATGAGTGGGCTTGCTATTATGCTGACATTTATTGCGTTTAATACGGTTTTGTTTAACCAATATTTCCTATGGTTTGTACCGTTTCTGCCACTCGCCGCGTCGGAAATAAAAAAAGTACGGTTGCAGTAAGCTAAAAACAGGAATCATTCCGACACCTGGTGTCGGAATCTTGTGATAGAATATTTACTATGGGGTATCGAATAAATGGGTTTGAGCGGGGCGGTGTATACCACATATTTACGCGCGGTGTGGAGAAGAGGGAAATTTTTATGGATCATTCCGATCGTGTACGGTTTATCTCGCAAATGATTCATTGCTTGCCCGATGAGCCTATTCTGAATTTTTCGCATGCACAAAAACTAAAACGAAAGTTGATAATAACCAGCGAAGGGGAGGGGTTAGCGGATATTCTTTGTTATTGCTTAATGAATAATCATGTTCATTTTTTGCTCCGAGAAAATGTTGATGGTGGTATTTCGCGCTATATGCAACGGCTGCTCAATAGCTTCGCTCGGTATTTTAATGTTAAATACGAGCGCACTGGGGCGTTATTTGCGGGTCCGTTTCGGTCTGTTCCTGTGGTAAGTGATGATCAGCTTTTGCACGTAAGTAGGTATATTCATCTTAATCCTCATGCTGCGCATATAGTAAAGGATGTCTTCGCATATCCCTGGTCCTCGTTACGTGCATACTTAAACGACGAAGATTCGAAACTTTATTGCCACGCTGACTTTCTTGCGTCATTAATGGATAAAAAAGAATATAAAAAATTCGTTTTCGATCAAGTGAGTTACGAACAATCCTTAGCTGCTTTTCCTGAACTTCTTTTAGATGATGACTATACTTAATTCCGACACCTGGTGTCGGAATAAGTTCCCTGGTGTCGGAATAAGTTCTTTTCTGGCCCGTTTCGTGCTGTAGCTGTTGTACGTGATGAGCAATTTCTTCACGTAAGTAGGTATATTCACTTGAATCCATATGCGGCCCATATGACAAAGGATCCGCTTACATATAAATGGTCTTCTCTTGGCGAGTACTTTTTAGATGAAAGCAATAAAACAGCTTCTTGCCACACGAACTTTCTATTATCGTTAATAAGCTCTAAAGAATACAGAAGTTTTGTTGCAGACTACGCAGAGTATGCTCAGTCTCTCGCAAGCTACCCAGAATTGCTTATAGACGATGAATAATTTGTATTCCAACACCTGGTGTTGGAATGAGGATTTGTTTCGTTTGAATAAAATCTGATACTATTTACTTGTGAATGAATTATTAGGAAAGTTGGAAATTGATGATGCCTTCGGTCAAGAAGTTTGGGATCATTTTAAGGGTGAGCGACACTTTGAGATTGTTGAGCGAGATGATGGATTTATTGATGCTGGTAGTTTTGGTGGGCTAGTTTATTTTGCGAAATTCGATGATTGGGAAAATATAGATAAAGAAGCAATAAAATATGCGAAGGGCAAAACCTTAGATATAGGATGTGGTGCTGGTCGTCATGCTCTATATCTTCAAAATAAAAAATTTGACGTAACAGGTATTGATAACTCGCCATTGGCAATTAAAGTTTGTAAAGAGCGTGGACTAGAAAAAGCATTTGTATTGCCCATAGTCGAAGTTGAGACACTTCTGCCAGAAAAATTTGATAGTATATTACTGCTCGGTCATAACTTCGGTTTATTTGGAAGTTTTCAAGAGGCTCGATCATTGCTCGCTAAAATAGGGAATGTAACAAATCCTGGTGCAATTATTATTTCTACTACTCGGGATCCATATCAAAGCACTGAGGCAGTTCATGAAGAATATCAACAAAAGAATCTAGCAGAAGGGCGCATGGGCGGACAACTTAGACTTCGTATTCGCCACAAAAAATTAATAGGTTCTTGGTTTAATTATCTTTTTGTGTCCAAAGAAGAGCTTAAACATATTGTGGAAGGTTCTGGTTGGAAAGTTAAAGAATTTATTGGTAATGAAGAGCCAGAATACGGTGTTATTTTGGAAAAGGAGTGATTTATTGAATGAAAACTGTAGGGTGTACAGGTTTTTGTGCCGATTCTAACACCAGGTGTTAGAATGGATAGTGGTTTGTACCGTTTCTCCCGCTTGCGCTATCGGAATTTTCCAAAAAACGTGGTATGCTCAATGTATGAAAAAGAAACATCAAAATGGTGACACTCCAGCTACACAGCACGATCTTGAGATACTTGGTGGACATTTGTCTTCAAGAATTGATGACGTAGAGGCAAGTATTTCTAGTCTTAGGTATGTAGTAGAATCTATTTTAAGCGTTGTACAATCAATTGAAGGAAGGTTTCAAGAAACTAAGGGAGATCATGAACGAGTTGAAAGGCACGAAGAACGCATCACGGCGGTTGAGGTTCAAGTGAGAATGCTCCAGAAATAAAAGATTGAAATAATTAGAAAACCGTGGTATTTTCATGGAATTGTATGGAAATACGCAATTTTTGTATTATCGCGCATATTGATCATGGAAAGAGCACACTGGCAGACCGGATGCTCGAGTTAACGCATACCGTCGAAATGAGAGATATGCAGGCGCAGCTACTAGACTCTATGGAGCTGGAGCGAGAAAAAGGAATAACCATTAAGCTTCAACCAGTACGCATGGAGCATAAAGGCTTTGTATTAAATTTAATAGATACTCCCGGGCATGTAGATTTCCAGTACGAAGTATCAAGAAGTCTGAAAGCAGTTGAAGGGGCTATTTTACTTGTAGATGCTACGCAAGGTGTGCAAGCACAGACGGTTTCTAATTTATATTTTGCACTCGAAAAAAATCTGGAAATAATTCCTGTTATTAATAAAATAGACTTACCAGCTGCAGACGTTGAGGGCGTATCTCAAGAAATTATTAATCTTTTGGGTGCAAAAAAAGAAGATATACTTCATATATCTGCGAAGACGGGACAGGGGGTTCCGGAATTATTGGATGCAGTGATTGCGCGGGTGCCGGCGGCCACGCGCCCCTCACCCCCTGCCACGGCAGGGCCCTCTCCCAGAACGGGAGAGGGGAGCGAAAACCTGCGGGCGCTTATATTTGATTCGGTGTACGACGACTACAAGGGTGTGGTTGCATATGTGCGGGTTATGGAAGGAAGCGTTTCGCAAGGCGATGCGATTACGTTTTTAGGGACAGATGTTGATGATAGGGTAGTTGAAGTGGGCGTATTTAAACCACAATTTACTTCGCGTGAAAAAATTGGAGCGGGAGAAATTGGATATATTGCAACTGGCTTAAAAAATATTCGACAGGCTCGCGTGGGCGATACAATTACAAAAACAGTAGAAAAACATGAAGTGGAGCAACTCCCCGGCTTTGCAATTCCTCAACCGAAAGTCTTTGCTGGATTATACCCTGTAGATGGAAGCGACTTCCCTGTATTGCGCGAAGCAATGAGCCGACTGCAACTCAATGATTCTAGTTTAACTGCTCATATGGAGCGAAGCCATGCACTCGGGCAAGGTTTTCGATGTGGGTTTTTAGGAATGCTCCATTTAGAAATTGTGCAAGAGAGGCTGCGAAGAGAATTCGACGTAGAGTTGGTAGTCACGACTCCGAGCGTGCTCTACCACGTGGTGTTAACCTCCGGCGAGAAAAAAGATATTCATACACCAGATGCGTTTCCGGATCCGAGTTTTGTCACATCTATGGAAGAGCAATGGTGTAAGGCAGATATATTACTTCCTCAGAAGTATCTCGGAGCCGTATTTGAAGTTATGGCACAACATGAAGGGAATTTAATTTCGCAAGAAGTATTGGGAACAGACCGCATGCTATTGCATTATGAATTGCCACTTCGAGAACTTGTTGTCGATTTGTATGATCAACTAAAATCTATAACAAGTGGATATGGTTCGTTAAGTTATGATGTGATTGGTTGGAGGTCGGCAGACGTGGTGAAGCTGACAATCTTAATGAATCATGAAGTTGCTGAAGCGTTGTCATTAATTATTCCACGTACCAAAGCAGAAGCAATCGGGCGCCGAGTAGTCGATAAGCTAAAGGATCTTGTGCCGCGACAACAATTCGCAGTGCCTATTCAAGCAGCAATCGGTGGCAAAGTTGTAGCTCGCGAGACGGTACCCGCGCTTCGAAAAGACGTGACGGCAAAGCTGTATGGAGGAGACGTAACTCGAAAACGAAAACTCTTAGATAAGCAGAAAAAAGGAAAAAAACGCCTTTCCACGAAAGGGTCTATCAATTTACCCCCAGAAGCATATATTCAGTTGCTCAAAAGGTGACACCACGCTGTCATCCCGGGCTTGACCCGGGATCCAGGTTGTATTAATATACTGAGCAACTTTCTTGAGATGCCATGAACAATCTCAAGAGGCCAGGTGCATAACCGTAGAGGAAGAATAAGGCAGCCTACACCCTGTCACTGACCTCCTTTTATGTGTCGCCCGGCTTAGCTCAACGATTGAGTGATGCCGGGTTTTTTCTTTTTTTATTCTCCTATATACTTTCATATATGCAACAAGACCAAGAAATTCTACCTCCAGAACAGGCCAGAGAGTGGCTGAATGAATTTCTGGTAGAGCAGCAAGAAGAAAGTAAGTAGTTTTTCCTATGCCATTTGATTTTCAAAAAACAAAACTAGTAGGGGTAGTTCATATAACCCCCAAAATATTCCCAGATGAACGAGGTGAGTTTACGGAGCTCTATAAAGATTCTGCGTTTACTGAGGCGGGAATTGATGCCCACTTCGTGCAAGTAAATCATTCTAAAAGTAAAAAGCATGTAATACGAGCGTTACACTACCAACTCCCGCCAAAAGCTCAAGGAAAATTAGTACAAGTAAGCCATGGAAGTGTATTTGATGTCGCAGTTGATATTCGAAAAGACTCAGTAACATATGGCAAATGGGTAGGAGTAACACTTACTGCGAGAGAAAAAAATATGCTGTATATTCCGCCCGGCTTTGCGCATGGATTTTGCACGCTAGAAGATGACACCGAGCTTGTGTATTTCTGCACGGACGAATATTCGAAAGAGCACGAGAGGGGAATTGTATGGAACGACCCTGCAATTGGAATTGAGTGGCCCGTACAAGATCCCATAATTTCCGACCGAGATGCCAATTTCCCGGTATTGGCGGACGCGGAACACTAGGATTCTACTTGACAAAGTAACACTATGACAGTAATATGTCCGTAGTGTTCTTTACAATTTAGTGTTGTGAAGACCCATGGCACCGGGAAGGGCCAATTTCGAATGAAGGTCCCCGCAATTTTCATCCATTGAATTTACGATGAAAGGTATTGAACGATGAACAAGAAACAAACTGAAAAAGGAGAGTTTGTTCAGGATCAGTCAGGTCTTTGGCACTACACTCCCACGGATCATGTATCGGCATACATCACACGTTGGATTGTAGACGCCCTCGCTAATATGCCCGATGGACCAGCATGGTTTTGGTTTAATAATCTGCCAGCTCCAATTGTTCCAAACGATACCCCAGAAACACTGGAGAGGCGTTGGTATAAGGTCAATAATCCGTATAAAGATCAAGTACCATTTTTGAAAAGCCTCTTGGAGTTTATAAGTGAGGCATGACAATATGTATGCTACGGTCAGAAACACGCAGCCCCTCGACGCAATCGCGACGAGGGGTTTTTATTTTTCTGACCCGACGCTCTTGACAGATAGTATTCTTACACTGTATATTGCGCATCAGGAAAAGGACAGCATCGTAGCTATTCTTTTTTGTTTCGTTGACAACTTGTGCGAGGTCTCAAAGATGTCAAATATTCAATATGATTTTACTGGCAAGGTAGCAATCGTAACCGGCGGAGCGTCTGGTATTGGCAAGGCTACAGTGAAGATGTTTGCCGAAGCCGGCGCGAATGTTGTGCTGGTGGATGTTAATAAGGGTCGTGGTGAAACAGTAGCGGAGGAGCTCGGTGAGAGAGTTTGTTTTGTCTTTGCAGACGTAGCAAGAACCCGGCATGCCGAAGAGGTGGCGCAAAGGGCGATGCTTGCCTTCGGGAAGATTGATATTCTCGTGAACAATGCGGGTATCGAGTACAACGACCGAGGAAATCTTGTCACGATGCCACACGATGACATGATGCGCATTATCCAAGTGAACCTCTTCGGATATATCCATATGGTTCGCGCGTGCCTGCCTCATATGAATTTCGGCGGGCGTGTGGTGAACGTGAGTTCCCTGCAAGGTCTTGCAGCGGCTCTTCCAGGTACAAGTTATCAGTCTACCAAGGCAGCTATTCTTGGGATGACGAGGGCTCTGGCTATCGAATATGCGCTTGAGGGGATAACCTTCAACAGTGTTTGTCCTGGTGCTATATGTACTGAAGGAATGGGTGCGGCGCGGGCAGGAGGATCGGCATCGCTTGACCCAACTCGCAGGCGTATTCCTATGGGGCGCAGAGGGTGGCCACATGAGGTTGCTGCGTTGATCGCCTTCTTGGCTTCAGATGCAGCTAGTTATATGACCGGTGGCGATTATGTCGTGGACGGTGGGTTGCTTATAAGCCTCAGTGCAGACGACCCGTCCAAGCCAACGCCAAATGTTTCAAACGATCCGGATCGGTAAGCACAGTAACAAGGTGCTCTCAAAGGGCTCATTGCGGAATTCAATTCTGCGTGGGCCCTCTTTTTTATTTGACAAAGTTGGCTGTATATGTATATAATGCGAAATCGTTTGAGACCAGTGTTTTGCCTTATATATGGTGTTTTATAGGCAAAACAGTGTTCTCAAGGTGAGACCACTATGTCCCGAAACGGACATGAACGGATCTTTGACAAACAGGATAACGTACATGAAGCTCAGAAATACGGAATTTGCGGATGTGATAGCCAGGTTTATATCAGTCCGAACAGGACTATTGGAGGACTGGGAAAAGTTCGCTGGAATCCAGGGATCAAAACAGCAGCGCGAAGGCGCAAGCACTGTATTGAAAGCAGACCTGTGGGCCGAGCAGCGGTTGGTTCCCGTTCTTCGTTACTTGTGGCCAGGTGTGCCTTTTCTCTGCGAAGAGGCAGGAAATTCCGGTCTCGCAACGCTCGTCCCAGGCATTGAACTGCTTTCGTGGGATGATGATGTCACCAACCTGCCCGACAATTTCGTCAGTGTTGATGGAGTTGACGGATCGGCACTCTATGCCAATCAGTGCTTTGAGCTCGTTGCGATGATGGCCGGTCTTGTTAAGGACGGTCGTCCAAGCGCTGGTATTGTCACGATGCTTGATGATGGAGCAATGTATCACACTGGTGTCAACGGGCAGCCAGGTGTATTTAAGGGAGATAAGCCCCATGAAGAATGGCTTGTCCCGGTACGTCCGCTCAACAAGTGCTTGATCTGCGTCGATGACTGTGGAAGTGTGGATGAGGACTTCCGCAAACTCGTGACAAACATGTTGACGGGAACGAAAGATTTTGCGTATCCGATGAATACCCCGTCGGGCGCCGGCCCAATCAATGTGCTCAGAGGAAGAGCAGCTGCCTATGTCTCGAGTAACGCTCGAAACTGGGACCAGGTTGCAACTGCAGCTCTTTTGGGGGCGGCTGGCATGATTGTTCGGTGTTTGGACGGATCTGAAGTACCCTGGAAGCAGACTCGAATGCCGGCAGTGGTATTCGCTCGGGACGAGGAAACTTTCTGCTATATTCAGAAGCAGGCCAAGGAGTACCTCGAACTGCAGAAAAAGAAGCAGTCTGCCGCGTAAGTAAAAGCGCTTTATGCGCCAACAACAAGCCGATTAGATTCACCTCTAATCGGCTTTTTTCTTGCCCTTGACAAGTATAGTGTTTTAGATATACAATGCATAGTTCTTTTAAGGGTCATGAGGGTGGCGTTTTGTCTCGTATTTCGGGCTAAAACGGTGCTCTCACGGTGAGAATACCAGATTTCAGAAATATGATCGTTCGTTACAAATTGATGGAGTACAGTTATGCGCAAGGTGATTTCTTTGAGTGACATGAATGTTTTGGGAAAAGGCGGTTGGCTCAGCCTTTACAAGCTGAGTCCAGAACAGACGGGATTGAAGTTCAATTCTGAAATCGCCGCGAGAAATAACCAGAAGTATGGCGCAGCAAAATGTCTGCGCCTGGTTACAAACCAGTCGCTAGAGAGGCGGGAAGATACGGATATTCAGAGCCTCTGTGCAACGCTTCGGGAAATTGGATTGGCAAACATCGCGGTTCAATTCTTGGCTGCGATCCGACCATTCACATTTTTTGACGGACCGGGGTTGGAGCGGCTGGAGGTGAACTACCAAATCGAGTTGCCCGGTGGAATCATTGAACCCGATGAAGACGCTCGGCTGGGTGCTTTGCGGGAAGCCATGGAAGAAGGCGGAAAAGCGAAGACCATTCAGTGTGCGTCTCTTATGGTGTATAGCTCTCCGTTTGATGCGGGAAGCCATGTTGAGATGTACTCCATTGAAACAGCGCTTGTGTATGCGGAAACACTTGCGCCACCGGCTCGAGAAGGTGTCATTCCCGAAAAGTGCGCGCTCGTTCCTTTGCTTGAAGTGCAGCAATGGCTTCTTGGAAAAGAATGTCAGGGTATCCCGATTGAGGGATACGCCAAGACTGCGCTTGCTTTGCTCGGACTGGAACTCCACGGAGGATGGAGAGCTTTGAGCTAACGAGACATTCTCGTTCGTTCACATCTTTCACAATAGGCGACAGATTCAAACCCTGTCGCCTTTTTTTATTGACAAAATAGATGACATCTTGTTAATATGCTAAGTTGGTCTTTGCCAATTTACGTTACTTGATTTAGGGCTCTTTTTGAGAGAAAATGAAAGCATGATTACAAAACTCATGGTGTTAGACCGCGACGGATTGCTCAACGTAGACGTTGGGTATACCTACAAAGTGGAAGATTTGAAACTTGCCCCAGGCGTTATTGAAGGCCTTACGCTTCTCAAGAGTCTTGGGTTTCGGTTTGCCATTGCAACCGGCCAGTCTGGAATTGGGAAGGGTAAGTACACCGAAGCAGACATGGACGCGTTCAATATCGCATTGCTTGCCGAGCTTGCAAAAAGCGACATTCAGGTCGACGCCGTTGCATTTTGCCCACACGACAAGGGCGAAGGGTGCAAGTGCAGGAAGCCGGGAGTTGGTATGCTTGAGCAAATTGAAGCAAAGCTTGGTCCGATCGACTGGTCAAAAGCATGGGGAAGTGGCGACAAGCCTGCAGACTCAAAGATGATTCTCGCGATGGGAGGTTCTGCGGTTCTGGTAGAAAGCGGACCACACAATAACTCGGCTGGGAAAGCGTACTGGGATGAAGAACCAGAACTTCTGAAAGAAGTCATGGGAAACCCAAGAAACTTCGTGGCGCACGATCTTGGCGCAGCTGCGTTGGTTATTCAACAGCAGTTGGCAGCATCGTAATTCCAACACCAGTTGTTGGAAAATGAAGAACAGTACGACCGTTTGGGATTTCCCAGGCGGTCGATTTTATATTTAAATGACTATATACTAAACGTATGGAATTACAGAAAATAACAACATTATTTCAGACAACGGGACAATTATTAATTGACGATTGGGGAAGACTTACAGGTATAGTTAGTGAAAAAGAAATACTTGAAGGATCAAGTTCCGTTTTACATGCAGATTGGATTGCAGAAAAGGCATATGTGCCTCTTGCAACAAAGTTGTGGCCTAACGTGCCAGTTTTGTGCGAAGAAGCTGGAACATCCGGAGTCGCAGATTTAATTTCAGGAGTTTCTTTGCTTCCACATGAAGATAATGTTATTGATTTGCCGTCAGACTTCATTAGTGCAGATGGAGTGGACGGTTCGGCGCTGTATGCAAATGGTATGTTTACGTTAGTTTCTATGATGGCAGGGCTTATAAAAGACGGAAAACCTCACGCTGGGGTACTGATGGTGCTTGGTGAGAAGAAGCTGTATCACACAGGGATTGATGGAAAGCCAGGTGTGTTTTATGGAGATCTCTCATATAATGAGTGGCGTTTGCCTGCTCGTCCTCTGAAACAGTCTTTGATAGGAACGGACGACAATAAGTCTGTTGATGCCAATTTTCGCAATCTTGTGATTAATAAATTAATGGGCAGTTCTGGTTTTAGATATCCTCTCAATATGCCCTCAGGCGCAGGGGCTCTCGCAGTTTTAAAGGGTAATCTTGCGGTATACGTAACGAGTAATGCGCGAAACTGGGACTTGGCTACCACGTCAGCACTTTGCATGGCTGCTGGTCAGGTTGTTCGTTGTTTGGACGGTTCCGAAGTGCCCTGGAATGTAGTGCGAATGCCGCCTGTCGTATTTGCTCGCGACGAAGAAACATTTTTATACGTGCACACATTAGCAAAAAACTGGCTTAACACTGTATAAGGTCCTAGAATAGATGGTACTTGACAATAGTACAATATAGGTATATAATGAACCAAGTGCTGATTTTTGGCTGTTTTTTGGCAATTTCCCTCTGAAGGAGGAAAGAGTAATGACAAATCGAATTACCGATCATGTGTTTGACGCTCGAAGGGTGATGAAGTGCGTACCTGGACTTGTCCGAACGCAATACACCGAAGCTGATGTTTGTAAGCTGCTTTCAGACGAAACGCTTGCGAGGTTGCTTCCGTCGGTTCGACAGCAGCCGGAAGTGTTGCCGCCTATTCATGTGATTCGATGCGGTAAGGAGCCAGCGATGCCTGGGGGCATCATAATTGGGGCTTCGTGGAAGATTGAACAACACCTACATTGTGAGGATTTGACATGGAGCGCTGACTCTGTGCGATTGGAAGAATTTCCTGAAAAAAAGATGATCAGGGATGATCGTCCTTGGGTTTTTCTACCATTGCCTAAAAAACCATTTGCGAACGCCAATGTTGCAAATTACCTTTTACGGCACACTCACCTGATTCCGGATTCATGGAAGATGAAAAATGACGGTGAACCTGTGGAGATTCTGTTTCTCGGAACTCTTTTTGGGAAACATTCGGCAGCTCAACATGATGAGATGTCTACTACCTTCCACGTTCAGACGTTGTACTTTTCGCGTCGAAAGTGGAGAAGGGGGTTGATGAATTTGACTTCCTGGCGATGCGGGGCAAGTCGCGTTGCCGTCCTCACATAACGTCTTCGTGCAAACAAACGCCGATCGTGATTGAATTATTCAATCAGGGTCGGCTTTTTTCTTTTTGTTTTGCTTTTGCAAAATAACCCCGCACTGCGCCCCGCGAAGCTTTAGCGTAGTGGGGTGTTCCCTTTTGAGTCCGAACACCTATATAATCAATATATGAACCTCGTAATTGTCGGCGCGAAGGGAATGTTGGGAAGTATGCTTTCTACCGTATTTTCGGAATATAAGCCGTTGCTTGTTGATAGGGATGAAATAGATATTACTAATATAGATAGTGTGCGCAGTGTGCTTCGAGAAGCAAATGCTACGCTTATTATAAACGCAGCAGCATATACAAATGTTGACGATGCAGAAACTCATACAGAAGATGCTTTTTTGGTAAATGAAACCGGGGTAAAAAATCTTGCGGAAGTTGCAAAAGAACTTTCTGCAACGCTCGTTCACTTTAGTACGGATTACGTGTTCCCTGGTACAAATTCGGATGGCTACTTGGAAACAGATTCTCCAGGCCCTGCAGTAAATCAATATGGCAATTCTAAACTTGCGGGCGAACGTGCACTGAAAGAAAGTGGATGTAATTTTTATTTAATTCGTACGGCGTGGTTGTACGGGTCAAATGGCAAAAACTTTGTTGATACTATGTTGAAACTAGCCGAAACAAAGAAAAACTTACAAGTGGTTGAAGATCAAGTTGGATGCCCGACGTATACGAAAGACGTTGCAATGTATGTGAAAGTGTTACTTGATGAAAAATATCCGTTTGGAATTTACCATGCCGTAAATAGCGGGAAGGCGTCGTGGTTTGCATTTGCACAAAAGATTTTTGAATACAAAGATAACTTGCCCGTGGTAGTGAAGCCAGTTTCTTCGTCGCAGTTTCCTCGCCCTGCAAAACGCCCGGCGTATAGTATTTTGAA
Source organism: Candidatus Anderseniibacteriota bacterium (assembly GCA_035288905.1). Classification (GTDB taxonomy): domain Bacteria; phylum Patescibacteriota; class Andersenbacteria; order UBA10190; family UBA10190; genus HO2-45-11b. The sequence goes on from DATDYZ010000001.1 coordinate 74,865, forward strand.
AAACACCAAAGGGCCAGGTATAAGAGCGTGGCAAGAAGCACTACGAGAATACTTGACGAAATAACGTAGTTATACTAGTGTAGCAACTAGAAATTTGTTCGTTGTCATTTTGAAGTTTCCGTAAAAAAATAGAGAGGGAAAAAAGTCATGAGCCGAAAAATTAGGGGCATCGTGTTTGATTTGGAAGGAACAATCGTTTCAGTGGAAGAGTGCCATACGGGCGGGTTCTCAGCTGCTGCGCTTTCGTATGGCATTGAGATTACTCCCCAGGAACTTCTCGAAATACCAGGGTACGTCGGCGCGGGCGACAAGAGGGCCATTGATATGATCCTCGAGAAATTCCGCCGAGCAGACGTTGACGCTGAGGAGTTTCGCATTCGAAAGATGGAGCGCTACAACGAGCTGCTGAACGTGGCAGACATTGCATTGCGACCAGGGTTCGCCGACTTCTGTTGCCAAGCGAGCAGGCATTGGCTTCAAATTGCTATTGCGTCATTGACCCCAAGAGTTCAGGCTAACCCTTTGATTAAGAGGATTGGGCTTGAGCAACTTGTTCCAATCGAAAGGATTGTCCTTCGTGAGGACGTCACAAATGTGAAGCCAAATCCGGAAGTATTTTTGGAGGCAGCAGCACGGATCAACGTTCATCCGCGGAGCGTACTTGTGTTCGGGGATTCGGTGCATGACATGACGGCAGCAGTTGCGGCCGGTTCCGTTCCTATCGGAATGCCGTGCAATTTCAGAGATCCATTCATCGGAGACTTACTGAAAGCCGGCGCCGTAGATGTTTTTAAAGATTGGCGAAGCATCAGATTAGAGGGATTGCTCAAAATTGTTCAGGGTTTGTAACAGCATTGCTGCAACTAACTCTCCTAAAGCCCCAACGTACATACGTTGTGGGCTTTTTTATTGATCTTGCGAGGTATGAAAAAAGGCGGTACCGTTATTGACATGAAATATGAAAAATTATTTAAAGATCATACTCAAGAATTGCGAGAAACCATTGATCGGTTGGATCAATACTACGAACAAGTTATAGAGGTTGCGAAGCAATTTAAAAAGGCATTTGATAGCGGAAATAAAATCTTAATTGCCGGTAATGGCGGATCTGGCGCACAGGCGCTGCATTTATCAGATGAAATGGTGGGGCGGTATAGAAATGATAGGCAGGCGTATCCTGCAATATCGCTTACCGCAGATGGAGCGGTAATTACTTGTATTGGGAACGATTTTGGATACGACAATGTGTTCGGGAGGCAAGTCGCTGCCTTTGGACAACCAGGCGATATTTTTGTTGGCCTCACGACTTCCGGAGCATCGGAAAATATTTTAAAAGCAGCAGCAGTCGCACGAGAGAGAGGAATGCTGATTATCGGATTTATGGGTGAAGGTGGAGTGTTTCAGGAGTTGTGTGATTTTGTGTTACAGGCGCCATCAAAGAAAAGCGCTGTTGTACAGGAAATGCATTTACACGCGATTCACTTGCTGTGTGAATTATTTGAAGAGCCAATATCAATTTAACAACTATTCTATGAAACATATTTCACTAAAACGAGCGAAAGAAATTACCTCAAAGTTTAGCAGTCAAAAAGTTTTGGTCATTGGAGATGCAATGATTGATCACTATGTGCTAGGGGTGGTACAGCGGGTGAACCCCGAAGCCCCTGTATCTCTGTTGAATGTGAAAGAAAAACGTGACATGAGCGGAGGTGCGGGTAATGCAGCGAAAAACGTTGCAACACTTGGTGCTGCCACTACCCTCCTTACGATTACCGGAGATGACCCGGCAGCATTTCGACTGAAGGAAATTGCAGAAGCGGAACTGTATAAAGTGTACCCAATTCGAGATGGTTCTCGTCCAACTATTCAAAAGAGTAGGTATATGGCAAATCACCAACAACTGTTGCGGGTAGACGAAGAGGAAAAGCACCCGGTATCTCCTGAAATTGAAAAGCAAATAATAGCAGATATGGAGAAGTTGCAAGAAGGAATAACTGCGATTGTTGTTTCTGATTACGACAAGGGATTTATTACGCCCAATGTTGCTTCTGCTATTATTGCTATTGCTCATGATCGTTCTCTGCCGATTATTGCTGACTTGAAGGCGAATCACGTTCCGTTGTTTAAAGGAGTTACGGCTATTACTCCAAATCGAAAAGAAGCACATGAATTTCTTTCGCTTAATTGGCCAGATGAAAAAAAGCCACCTGAATATTTAGCACAAGAACTTTCAAAGATGATGAAAAGCGATGTATTTGTAACGCTCGGAGATGAAGGTATTTACCTGCGGGATCGTGAAGGAGAAGAGTTCCATATTAATCCCGCGCGAAAAATTGAAGTGTTTGATGTGTCTGGGGCTGGCGATACGGTAGTTGCAACGTTAGCGTTATCGTATGCTTCGGGCGCTACTGCATTTGAGGCTGGGGAATTAGCAAATGCAGCAGGTGCTGTTGTGGTAGGCAAGGTTGGAAGCGTTGCTCCTACTGTGGAAGAGATTTTAGAAATGGTTGAGTCTGAGGAATAGTCCTTCTCGTATGCTTAAGCGCGTCATCTTTTTAGATCGCGATGGAACGCTGAACGTTGACCATGGATATGTGCACTCACGCGAACAGTGGGAGTGGGTGCCTGGTGCACTGGATGCATGTAAACAACTCCAAGATGCAGGGTATACGCTTGCAGTGATAACGAATCAATCCGGCATTGCCCATGGCTTATATACAGAAGAAGCGATGCATGAGTTGCATCGATATATGAGATTGGAATTGGATCAGTATGGCGTGCATCTTGCGATGATTGCATTTTGTCCGCATGCTAGAAGCCAGACAGATTGCGATTGCAGAAAACCTCATATAGGGATGGCAAAACAAATTGAGGCAAAAATTGGTGAAATTGACTATGCAAATAGTTGGACAGTAGGTGATAAAGAAGCTGATTTGTTATTTGGCAAAACTGCAGGAACAAAAACGGCATTGATACGAAGTAAGTATTGGGAAGAAGGCAAACTAACGGTACAACCTGATATGGTTGTTGATTCTCTGGAACAGGCGGCAGTTAGTATCACCTCTTCCCAATTGGGGAGAGGTCGCTCTGTATGAGCGAAGCGAATTAAAGAGCGGGAGAGGGCAACCCAAAGCGCAACGACAGCCCTCCAGCCTTCGCTGAAGCTATGGCCGGCAAAGCACCCTTTTACCCCACTGCGTCCCGCGTAGCTCGCAAGCGAAGTGGGATATGGGTAGAGGGGAACTATGCACTTCCCTATATTTTATTTTTTATATACTATTATATCTATGGAACTTCCACATCATTGGAGAAAAGAGAAAATTTTAACCCTGGAAGAAGCAGCAAAAAAGTCTGCGGAACTTCGAGCACAAGGAAAGACAATCGTAAGCCATAACGGGTCTTATGACCTACTTCACGGCGGGCATTTAGACATGCTTGAAGAAGCAAAGCAACAGGGCGATATTCTTATTGTTGGAATAAACACGGACGTTTCTATCCGTGATGCAAAGGGCCCTACTCGTCCTATTATTGGTGTAGAAAATCGTGCGGCTATGCTTGCTGCACTTATTTGCGTCGATTATGTAACAGTGATGGATGGGGCGTACAACGAGGAGCCACAAGGTTCGTTTATACCTGCTATTAAGCCGCACATTCATGTGAATGGTGAAGAATACGGGCCAGAAGAAAAGTGGATTGAATACGGTGCAATGCAAGCATGTGGAGCGAAGGGATACTCGGTAGGACGCAGACCAAACCTTTCAACCTCAGACATCATCAAGAAGATTCAATCGGAAGTATGATTGTCGTAACTGGCGCAGCAGGGTTCATTGGAAGTGCTACGGTGTGGGCACTTAATCAAAAAGGCCGAGAAGATATTATTATTGTGGATGAGATAATTGATAACCCGATTCTCCCACCCCCTCCAGCTCCCCCTCGGGCAGGGGGAGAGAACGCGGCGGACGCTTCGCCGAGTAGCGACTCGGCTCGCGAAAAGGAACACAATATCGGGCATTTGAAGTATGATCAAATGATGGGTATTGCCGATTTTCGAAAGCAATTACTATCAGGAGAACTGGATAGCTTAGGTATAGAAGCAATTATTCATTTGGGTGCATGCAGCGCAACTACAGAAACAAATTGGGACTATTTGCTGGATAACAACGTGGAGTATACCAAAGATATGATCCGCTGGTGCCAAACGAATAACGCTCGGTGCGTGTATGCATCCAGTGCGGCAACATATGGTGATGGAGAGGTAGGGTATGACGATAATCACGACCTATTTGACTCGCTGGTACCGATGAACCTCTACGGCAAATCAAAGCTGTTAGTTGATATATGGGCGCGAGATGGCGGCTATTTAGATGGGGCAGTTGGTCTTCGATACTTTAACGTATTTGGTCCGAATGAATGGCATAAAGGCTCTATGATGAGCGTAGTTGCAAAAAAGTACCCTGAAATTGCCTCTGGCAAACCCATTACGTTGTTTAAGTCGTATGAAAAGGACTATGGTGATGGTGAACAAAAACGAGACTTCGTGTATGTAAAAGATGCAGTGAGAGCCACTCTCTTTTTTATGGATAACATGCAACATAATGGAGTGTATAACGTGGGTATGGGAATTGCCCGTTCCTGGCTTGATGTTGCCCGCGCCATGTTTGCAGCATCTAGTATTCCAGAAAAGGTAGAGTTTATCGAGATGCCAGATAATCTCAAAAACCAATATCAATACTTTACGCAGGCAAATATTAAAAAGTTAGAAGCAACAGGATTTGATATGAGTCAAAATTATTCTTTAGAGAAAGCAGTGACAGAATATATCCAAGAACATTTAGCTCCTCATAAACACTTAGTATGAAAGGTATTATTTTAGCTGGTGGATCAGGGACAAGATTGTATCCATTAACACGAGCGGTGAGTAAACAATTGCTTCCAGTATACGATAAGCCAATGGTGTATTATCCGCTTTCTACACTGATGCTTTCAGGCATTACGGAGATTTTATTTATTTCAACCCCGAAAGATTTGCCTATTTTTGAATCGTTGTTTGGTGATGGATCTAATTTGGGGATGAAATTTAGCTACAAAGTGCAAGAAAAACCAAATGGTTTACCAGAAGCATTTATATTGGGCGAGGATTTTATCGGGGACGATAGTGTTGCGATGATGCTTGGCGATAATATTTTATATGGAAGTGGGCTCTCGGGTATTTTAAAGGATGCAAAAGAAAAAGTTGAAACAGACGGCGGGCACATGCTGTTTGGGTATCATGTACCTGATCCAGAGCGTTCTGGAGTGATAGAGTTTGATGCTGCTGAAACCGTTGTTTCTATTGAAGAAAAACCAAAGAATCCGAAATCGCCTTATGCAATTTTAGGGTTATACTTTTTCGATAACAAGGTTGTTGAAGTAGCAAAGGGGCTTACGCCGTCTGCCCGTGGAGAACTAGAAATGGTCGATTTGCATAATCACTATTTAGCTGCAGGCAATTTATACGCTACAAAATTACCTCGAGGGGTAGCCTGGCTAGATGCGGGGTTGCACTCTTCACTATTGCAGGCGGGTAATTTTGTTCAGATTGTTGAACAGCGCCAAGGATTAAAAATAGGGTGCATTGAAGAAGTCGCATACCGAATGGGGTATATTACGGCGCAGCAGCTTACTGAAATAGCGCAGGGGTTACTAAAAAGTGGATATGGACAGTATTTGTTGGATGTCGCTAATGAATAGCAGCGATCCCCTCTCCCCAATTGGGGAGAGGGTTAGGGAGAGGGCAACCCACGACGCAACGACAGCCCTCACCCCTGCCTGCGGGCTAGGCCCTCTCCCCCATATGGGTAGAGGGGAACTAACCATTATTGACAATAACAATATAATAGAACATAATATAGCCATATGGATTACTCAATAGTAGTACCCGCTCGTAACGAAGAAGGATCTATTAACGCGTTGTATGAGGCTACAAAGCGTATTTTTGATGCAATGGGAGGTACTTGGGAATTGATTGTTGTAGATGATGGTAGTACTGATTCTACGTATCAAATTCTTTCCGATATTTGTGACAAGGATGCAAATGTAAAAATAGTTCGGCTTCGCAGAAGTTTTGGCCAAACCGCAGGATGGTCTGCTGGGTTTTCTGCTGCATCAGGAGATATTGTGATTGTGATGGATGCTGATTTACAAAACGACCCGGAAGACATTCCCGCAATGATTAAAAAACTCAAGGATGAAAATTACGATGTTATTTCCGGCTGGAGAAAAGATAGAAAAGATGCCAGTATGTTAAAGGTTGGAAGCAAAATTGGAAACTGGGTACGGAGAAAAGTTACGGGAGAAAAAATTCATGATCAAGGGTGCAGCTTAAAAGTATATCGTAAGGAAGCGCTGGAGGATTTAGAACTCTACGGAGAAATGCATCGCTATATTACCGCGTTGTTAACGTGGAAAGGCTTTAGGGTTGGAGAAATGGTTGTGCGCCATCATGCACGTGCACACGGAAAAACAAACTATACTATCCGAAAAAAGTTGAAAGGCTTTTTAGATCTGCTTATTGTAAAGTTTTGGATTCAGTACTCTGCACGGCCGATGCATCTCTTTGGTGCAATTGGAGTAATTTTTATTGGTGCAGGTTTTTTGCTTGGGAGCACGTTGGGCACTCTGTGGCTGTTTCGCCTTATTTCACTTGCGGGTAGATCAACACCGTTGCTCGCAGTACTGCTCGTACTCTTAGGGTTTCAGTTTTTACTAGCTGGAGTGCTCGCAGATATAGTTGCGCATACGTATTACGCACAAAAAAAGCCCTACTCTATTAAAGAAACAAAAGGGTTTCAGTCTTCGACGGGTTCGACAAGCTCACCGTAAACAGCTCAGGATAAATAATTATGAATTTATTGCTGATAAATAACGAATTTCCTCCTATTGGCGGAGGCGGCTCTACGGTTACAAAATATGCAATCCGCTATCTTGTTCAAATGGGACATACCGTAACCCTTATTACGTCTAGGTACGGTAATTTGCCTCATCGAGAAGTTATTGATGGTGCTGCGGTAATTCGTATCCCTGCACTTCGAAGATATAAAGATTATAGTTCTGTGTTTGAGCTTGTGATTTTTGGTATATCTGCACTTCTGTATTCTTTTTTCTTTACCCTCAAGTATAAAACTGATTTTACATTTGCTTTTTTTGCCGTGCCCGCAGGTTGGGTAGCGTGGATACTTTCGTATGTACGAGGTATTCCGTATGGAGTGTATTTTGGAGGGTCGGATATTCCAGGCGCAAACCCGTCTCGTTTTCGTCAGATATATCCGTTTATTACACCTCTTTTAAAAACGATTTGGAAGCGTGCGTCGTTTCGGTCAGTATGTTCAAAAGATTTACAAGATATTGCACGCCGTCTTGATCCGGCATCCGAGTTTCACTATATTCCTAATGGCGTAGAGACAGATAGATTTATGCCAATAGACCGACCAGAAAACCCTAAAGTAAAAATAGTTTTTATTGGTAGGCTTATTCCACGCAAGGGATTTCATCGAGTGGTACGCGCGCTTCCTAAAGTTCTTACGCTAACACATGTCCCTTTTGAAATTGAAGTGGTGGGTACGGGTGCTCATCGTGCAGAGTTGGACGACCTTGCAGAGCAATTAGGCGTAAGCCAATTTATTTCCTATATTGGCATGGTGCCATATGACCAATTAGAAAAGTCATACCAGTATGCAGATATATTTGTGCTGACGTCACTTTCTGAGGGTATGCCTTCTGTAATACTAGAGGCAATGGGTGCTGGGCTTCCTATTATTGCCAGCAATGTAGGGGGTAATAACGAAATTGTGAAAGAAGGCGAAAATGGATTCCTCATTATGGGTGACGATATTGATTTATTAGCAGATAAAATGGCAGTATTAATTAACGACAGTGCTCTGCGCAAACAGATGGGAGCTAAAAGTCGGGAATATGCGATGCAGTACGATTGGAAACATATTATGAACAGGTATAATGAACTGATAATGCAATATGGCAAAAAACAGCAATAAAAGCGTAGACGTTCCCTTCTCCCCAATTGGGGAGAAGGTGCCTCGCCAGAGCGGGCGGATGAGGGCAGGACACAACGCTACAACAGCCCTCACCCCAACCCTCTCCCCCCATGGGGAGAGGGGGTCTCGTGATTACTTTACCGGCAAAAAAGTATTAATCACCGGCGGTGCTGGATTTTTGGGTAGTTCTCTTGCGCAAGTTCTTGTTCTGCTGGGCGCAGAAATTACGATACTAGATGCCATGTTGCCATTGTACGGCGGAAATTTGTTCAACCTAGAGTCAATTAAAGAGAAGATACAGTTTATAAAAGGCGATATCCGGGACGAGAAATTAGTGCAAAGTGTTGTTTCTGAAAAAGATATTATTTACAACTTTGCTGCACAGGTAAGTTATATAGATTCAAAAGACCAACCATTTTTAGACTTAGACATAAACGGCAAAGGGCACCTTACTGTTCTTGAAGCGGCTAGGCAGTATGCACCACATGCGCGTATTTTATTTTCATCTTCCCGTATGGTATACGGAAAAATTAGTACGACTCCTGTTTCAGAACAACACCCTACCGACCCGCTCTCGCTCTATGGTATTCATAAATTATTAGCAGAAAAATATTATCGCTATTATACGCACACATTTGGCATGGATACGGTTTCTATCCGTATTCCTAATCCATATGGGCCACGTCAACAAATGAAGCACAATAAATATTCTATTGTAGGGTGGTTTGTACGCCAGGCAATGGAAAACAAAAGTATTACGGTGTTTGGCGACGGAAGCCAAGAGCGCGATTACTTATATGTAGACGACATAGTTGAT
>DATDYZ010000002.1:0-33876 GCA_035288905.1 Candidatus Anderseniibacteriota bacterium
GCAGTTTCTTGTTCTATGCGTGAAAGTTCTTCGACAAGAACAAGCGTTTTTTTCGCATGGTTCAATTGATGTGCCAAATCTTTTATAGCACCCGACTGCCCGAGTGGGGCTATTTTTGCGATTTGAAGCGTCAGGGAATCGAGCTCTTTGGCAAGATCTTCTGCAGATGGAACATGCATATGTGCGCTCGCTATGCGAGGAGGTATCTACTTTGAGATACGAATTACCTCACTTTGACCAGATGTTTTTGGAGCAGATTTCTTTTTTGATTCAGATTGCTTTTTTTTCAGAAGCGTAGCTTCTTCTTGGCGTTTCTTAAACTTATCAACTCTTCCTGCAATATCGAGGATTTTTTGCTTGCCGGTATAAAACGGATGACATGCAGAACAAACGTCTACTGTCAGGGAGTCAGCAGTAGAGCCTGATTCAAAAGAGTTTCCACATACGCAGGAAATAGTGACCTTTTCGTGGTAGGTTGGGTGGATATCTGGTTTCATATATTTTCATAGCATACGCCGTGCTCTTGATTTTTGCAAGTGCCTTGTGTACGATATACCCCATGTCACCAATACCTAAAGAAAAGCAAGACGATATTATTCCAGATGTAGTTGCCATGCTAGAGGCAGGCGTTCATTTCGGACACGAAAAAAGCAAGCGAAACCCGAAAATGGAGCAGTATATTTATATGCATAGGAGCCGAGTTGCGATTATCGATTTAAACTTCACTCGTGAAGGAATTGTAAAAGCAGCCGAGTTTGCGCATGAAATTGCAAAGAAGCCTCATGGAGAGATTCTATTTGTTGGTACGAAGCGCCAAGCACGGCCAATTATTCGCAAATACGCAGAAGCGGTACATATGCCATATATCACAAAACGATGGCTTGGCGGTACGCTTACGAACTTCACGACTATTTTGAAAAGCATTGAAAAACTAGACGAACTCAAGCGAACAGAAGATTCGAAGCAGACTGCAAAACTAACGAAGAAAGAACGAGCTGTTCGTCAGAAGGAAATTGAACGACTCGAAAGCGTACTCGAAGGTATGAAGAGTCTCCGTTCACTACCTCTGGCAATCTTTGTTGCCGGTGCCCACGATGAACGTATCGCCGTGAGAGAAGCCATCCGCATGGGCATACCTGTTATTGGTATTGCTGACACAAACGCAGACCCCGCACTGCTTACTTGTGCAATTCCAGCCAACGATGATGCAATCCGTTCCCTGGAACTTATTACCCGCGTTATTGCGCTTTCAATCGCAAACGCAAAAGGCATCAAACTTACTGTTTAACATATATATGAGCATTACAATGGAACAAATTAAAGATTTACGAGGCCGCACAGGAGCTGGCGTAGTAGATGCAAAACTGGCTCTTACAGAATCTGGTGGTGATACTGCTAAGGCTATTTTGTGGCTTCGTGAGAAAGGCAAAGCTACTGTTGCAAAGAAGTCTGCACGCGAAACAAACGAAGGTGTGATCGGCCACTACGTGCACAGCAATAAAAAAATTGCCGTGTTGGTTTCTGTTGTGTGCGAAACGGACTTTGTTGCTCGAAATGAAAAATTTCAAGAGCTTGCTCAAAATATTGCTATGCATATTGCAGCCAGCGACCCTCTTGTCGTACGCCCAGAAGACGTCTCTGAAGATCAGGTAGCTGCAGAAAAAGAATTTGCGTTAAAGCAGCTAGAACAAGAAGGGAAGCCAGAAGCTATGCGAGAAAAAATAGTGGAAGGTAAGCTCAAAAAATTTCGCGAAGAGCGAGCACTTCTTTCACAGCCGTATGTGAAAAATCCAAAACAAACCATTGAACAACTGGTGAGCGAAGCCGTTCAAGAAATTGGTGAAAATATCACGATCAAAGAGTTTACCCGGCTCGCGATATAAAAATAGGGGATAAGTCCCCGTAAAATGCCCTTGGCGGGATGATGCGCAATTGGTACGATAGCCACATCTCTCATGCTTTACGATGTATTACCACCACTAATGTTGTTCATATCATTTGGTGGTATTATTGTTGTGGTTTCCAGAGTGGTACTTCGGATGCGGCACGTACAATTTTCAGAAGATATCCAAATAGAAGTTAATTCATCAAAACCGATTCACGAGGAATCGCTTCTTAGGCCAACTCAATCAGGTGTTACACTCGTGAAAAATCGTCTTGTACATATGTTGCAGTCTACTGGAAGCAAAATTCGTTCAATACGTGAACACAGAAGTGAAGCGAAGAAGCAAAAAGCGCTAGCTCCTGCTGTCCCCGTACAAGTTTCTACCGTACAAATGCCAGAAGTGGGATTACAAGACAGGCTGGCTGTATTAGCTCAAAAAGGGAAAGAGGGATTAGTTTCTCTCCATAAAGAAATTGCAAATCGTATTCCAGACATGCAAACAATAAAAAATAAACTGCCTCGTCGTGCAGAACAGGAAGTAACTCCACCAAAATCGAGCCCCGCAATTCGCTTGGTTAGACATGGAGGAATTGAAGAAACTGCGCCTACAAAAGAAGAGGTGTCTGCAAAAACAGGAATTATGTCTCAAATACTCAAGCGTGATAAAGATAAAACTATTTTAGAAAAAGCTGCCGATGCACTTGCGCGTAAAGACTTTGATGGAGTAGAAGATATGCTGGTTCCGCATATTATGAAACATTCTTCAGATGCAAAAGCGTATATGCTGCTTGGAAAAGCTGCAATTGGTAAAGAGTCTTGGGATGAGGCTATGGAAACATTTCAGCAGGTTATCAAAATGGATAAAAATTTGGTGGATGCATATGCTGATCTTGGTCACGCAGCGCTCAATGCAGGGAAATTTACATTAGCAATTCAGTCGCTGCAGCATGCAAGAGATATGGACGCCAGCAATGTTCGTATTCGCGAAGAGCTTTTGTTTATTGCGCGTCGGATGGACAACAAAGTAGTGGAAAAAGGCGTCCTCGAGGAACTGGAAGAACTGAGAGAAAAAGCGTAAGAATCACGTTGTAACGCTTTCTGTGATCTCGAACTGCAATGCCGTTGCGTCCATTTTTGCGTGCGCACCGATTGGTTGCATGAAGTTTTCTACACAGTGGCCGATTTCACCAATTTGCATAATGGGGAAGCTATACTCACTCGTTACCTCAAGAATAGTTTCTTGTATTAGTTGGTCATTGCCGACTATTTCTTGCTTGTCGCTTTCTAAACAGTATCCAACAATAAGCCCGGCAATATCATCTAATATACCGCGAAGTTGTAGTTGTATGAGCGTTTTATGAATCTGCTTTTTTGGTAATTTATACGTTTCCAGAAATAAGATTCCCTGTGGAATACGCAATTCATATGGAGTATTTAATAGTTGAATATAACTTTCGGAATTTCCACCAAACAGCTGCCCCGTTGCAACGCCTTCTCGTATTGTCTGCCAACCAGTATATCTCGTGAAGTTCTCTTTCAGTTCTTTCCAGTTTGGATTTGGCTGAATTGTTTGGGGGCCTCCGTCAAACCATGCGTTTTGCATTGCTTGCGTAGTGTAGTTCATTTTGTAATCTGCATAATCTAAAATTTCTAATCCTAAGAATGTCACGAGGCCCGTTTTCGCTGTTATGGCTGTGAGAAGCGTAGTTGCGTCAGAAATGCCAGAAATAATTTTCGGATTATTTTTGATTAATTCATAATTTAAGTAGGGGAGTAAGTCACTCGCCGTGTCACCACCTGCGCCAAAAATAATTGTTTTAATAGTAGGGTCTGCAATAAGCGCATGAAAATCATCGAGGCGTTCCTGCACAGTTCCCGCACTATAATAATGCTTCGCATATGCATTCGGCGCTACGTGGACTTGTAGCTCCGTCGCTTTCTGAAACCCATTCTTTGCACGGTCAAAAAGCTCTCTTTTATGATCAATAGTGCCAGAAGGGCAGCATATGCCGACTTTGTCGCCTTGGTGCAGTTTTGGAGGTTTAATGGTATTCATATAAGACACAGTAGCATGTAGAATAATCTCTATCTATGAAACTCAAATTCATTTGTTTAAATATGTGGTTTGGGGGGAAGTTGTTTGAAAATATTCAGGCTTTTATTGCGGAAGAAAATCCCGATATTCTCTGTTTACAAGAGGTATACCAAGCCGAAGTAGCCGACTTGAAACAGCCGTGGCATGCAGTAAGTAATTTGGCGAAGATACTGGGATATGAACATTACGCGTTTGTTCCGGCATTTGCGGAAGAAGTTGAGACTGGATACCGTGTGCAATTTGGAAATGCAATTATATCTCGGTATCCAATTAAAAAATCCCAGAGTGTTTTTTATGACGTTCCGTATAACGGCAACTGGCATCCTGCTACTCGTGATGATATTCAGTACACACCGCGCAATTTACAACACGGAGAAATTATAATAAACGAAAAAATACTGCATGTATTTAATACGCAAGGCATTTGGGGATTTGATGGTGATGATACAGAAAGAAGGCTACACATGGGGGATACTATTGTAAAAGAAATAAGAGGAAAACAACCAGCACTGCTAATGGGAGATTTTAATTTACAAGAAGGCGGTAAAACAACGGATAAAATAGAACAGCATATGCATTCTGTGTTTAAAGGTGAAATGAAAACATCTTTCAATATGAACCATAAAGATCCGAATTCAGGGTACGCCACAGCAATTGTAGATATGATGTTTGTGTCTGAAGATATACAAGTAATAAGTCACCACGTTTCAGGCGCAGATGTGTCTGATCATCTGGGGTTGGTTGCGGAGTTTGAAGTGCCCTTGACATGAATATATACTATAGTATATACTTATGAGTATGAGTGATTCATATACAAATCGAGAGCGTGTGCTTTATACACTGCCATCTGCAGTGGTGCAGAGCATAGATAAGTATTCGCGAAAAATCAGAAAAGGTAATAAAAGTGGATTTGTTGCAGATGCTATTGAGGCATATATTGCATTACTGAAGAAGAAAGTTGAAACAAACAGACTCCGTGATTCATACGCCTTGGCTGCACAAGATAATCTGAAAATACTACAGGAATGGCAGGTTGCTGATGCAGAATTAGACAAAGCACTAGATGAAATCGAAAGCGAAACATAAAAAAGTACTTCTGATTAAAAGAGGGGACGTATGCGTGGTAGCGCTTGATCCGACTATTGGAAGTGAAATTAATAAAACACGCCCTGCAGTTGTTGTTTCCAATAATTACATAAATAAACTTGCGCGCACGGTAATGGTGATGCCAATTACTACGGGTACGTATTTGTATTATCATTGGATTTCCATACTACCCCCTGAGGGTGGTTTGCGAGTTGCGTCCCATATTGTGACTGATCAAATACGCACAGTTGATAAGCAACGTATTCAAAAAACAATAGGCAAGGTAAGTTCTAAAACGTTACTATCGATCGAACAAGCGATCAGAAACAACTTTGCCTTACCTGAAGGCGATATATTAGAAAAATAAAACCGCTACGGATGTAGCGGTGTAGAAAGTGATATAAGACAAGTGGCGGCAAATTAGATACTTTTATGGGGTTTTATGTAAGAAAAAGACGCAATCCGTAAATTGCGTCGGTTAGCTAAGTTCCCCAATCTTTGAGCAGGTTTTATTCCAGGAGTGAAATCTGATAGCTGCCAGCCGAATAATACCGATACTTAAAATGAGGAATGACGTCCCTTTTTTGTGAAAATCGAGTTGCAAAGGGGCCAGCCGTCCCTTCCTGTACTACTCGCACCAGTACGCAACTGTCCTTTGGATCAGTAGGAGTAAAAGCACTCAAGACACTCTGGACGTCATGCAGGGAAAGTTTGGTTTCGTTGACAATTTCCTCGATTGAAGGTCCGCAGAAGTGTTTTTTCTGAAGTGTGGCCAACATTTCCCACACAAGAATACAATTTTGCAAGGGAAGAGTGTTACAGCAGTTAATAGCAAGCTGTTTTGGTGGAATTTTCTCAGTCATTAGCGACTCTCCTGGAAAGAACAAAAGGAACATCTACTTCTGGGTTAGTTGTAGTTCTAGGATGGAGAATTGTCAAGCGGTTTCTTGTCGACTGTAAACATGGTGTTACTTGTATGAACTAGTATAGCTGAACAAGGATCATTGCGGTATAATAAAAGCATGCAAAAGGAAAAAATAATTGAGATGCCGCCCATAGACGAGGGGAAGTATAGGGGCGAGTGGCTTGCCTTGGATCCAGAAACCCGTGAGATAGTAGCCCATGGAGCGATTCTTAAAGATGTGATGACGGAAGCGGAAAGCAGTGGATGTAATGATCCAATTCTTCATGGTGTTCCTAGCTCAGATTTTCATTCTATTACGATTGAGTATTAGGGCGAGTAGTTATGAAAATTAAATATACTTCTGCTGGAATAGGATCGAATGTGCCAAAGCCGTACGTGTCGTTGGTAATGTGTGGCCAAAATAGGAGGATTGCAGTCGATGGGATGATTGATTCTGGGTCTGATCATAATCTCTTCAGCATTGGGCTTGCGCAGATATGTGGTATTGACTTAACGCATGCTACCCAAGTAATGGTGGCGGGGTTTAACCATTCAGGAAAGAAAAATGAGGGTTATTTAGTGCCAGTAAAATATGTCCTAGATAATTTTGAATGGTTAGGAGATACGGTTTTTGTTGAAACGCAGCAACCACACGGTTTTTTAGGTCAAGCAGGATTTTTTGATGCGTTTGATGTTTTATTTTCTTACAGCAAGAAAACTATTGAATTACATCCTGTAGTGGCACAAAAAATAGACTATCTTAAAAGATAAGAATCGATGTATCCGATCATCTGGGGTTGGTTGCGGAGTTTGAGGTGCCGATATAAAAATAAAACCGCTACGGATGTAGCGGTGTGTGCGTTTGCGTTTTTCGATTCGAAAGTGATTTAACTTCTGTAGAGCTCGAGGTCAAGAAAGTGGGCAGTTGTAGAGCCCGGAGTTTCCTCTGCTAAATATATCGCTTGCAAAAACTGGAGAAGGTTCAACTTAGCCTGGTGATGAGGCGCTTCCAATTGCCACTCACTAGGATTACCGGCGAAAGAGAGGTGATTGGCGATATCATTTTTTCTGATAATCACTAATCCAATGCGGTTGTCACCTTTTTGTGTTTGGTCACGAATGAGTGTAATGACAAACCATTCTCCTTGGTTTTCGATACCCGTTGCTCTATTCAACACACCTTCTGGGAATAAACCTGACACATACCCACGGCACAAGTTATTAATACGCCATGCGGTATCTCCAGAGAACTTCAAGATTGGATATTTAGACGTCGCTCTTCTTGCGGCGAGGTACACCAAGAATGTTACGAAGACGTTGTTCATCATGAGATGAAACACAGAAACATTCTTAACCGTGCGGATTTGGATTGTTTTTTTACCATCGGCATTTTTGCCAACAATGTAAAAAGCAACATGCACCCAGCTTAGCAAGTCTCTGCGTGTCCATGCCCATGTTGCGATTGTGATTGGAATGAGTATTCCGATGACAGGAAGGATCATGCCCTTGAGAATGCTCAAAAGTTGTTCAACGATCATTTCACGTACTCCAGTACAGTTCGAGTTAGGTTGTGATAGAACAAACAGTCAACAATACTATAGTTCATTGTTATTTGCAAACGATTCATGTTGACCAGATAGCTACAATAGCATACAAAAGTAGTACGGTTGATTGTTTGTCCTTTGCACAACTGAAACAAGGAAGAAGAAAGATGAATACACTTCATATTTCTGGTCTTGCTCAAAAACCAGAAGAACTCGAATGTTCTATGCGGGTGCTTGGTGATCCTCGGTATAGCGATCCGTCGGCAAAAGAGAACATTTCTGAACTAGAAGAACTAGTGGCAGTTTCCCCGAACGGCCATTGGATGGCATTGCGGCGCAAGGGGAGCTCACAAGAAGAGATCAACACGATCTCGCGGACGGACGAGGGCAGTGAAGAGATAGTTGTTCCAATGAATTTTGGCTGGGGTCAAGTTTGCGCCCGAGATATTGCCGATGACGGCACGTTGTTGTTTCAGGCGGAGTTGACACCATTGTTCGATGACCTTGGGTTCGCACGCCGTCCGATTGTCTTTACGCCAGAAAACAAGAAACTCTTTGTACTACCACCGGAATATAAAGAGGAAGAGTGGCTTAGTGGTTCTTTGCCAACTGGTCGACCTAAGTCGCATACACCACACTGTTACGCTTCAGAGAGGACGGTTTTTGGATGGACACACGTCAACTACGATGGGCGACGGGAGGCAAATGGGCACAATATTTCACATTGTGTTTGGCGACACCAGGAGACAGGAGAATGGGTTGTTGAATACATGCCGAAAATCACGAACAGCAAATGGCTTTGGCCTGCCAGTACCGGCACCTTTATCTGGTGCGACCGGCCCAATAGAGATAGTGTTGTCCGTTTCGGACTTTTTGATGGCACCTCCATGGCTACGTTCGATGATGTATCTATTATGGGTCATGGGGTAGCCGTGCTGTCGGTGGCAAAAGATAGTACATTTCTTGGTAACTTCTGTGTCGGAGATGGAAGGCAAGAAAAGAGCGAAGAAGGTGAATCAGAGCTCTCTTGCTATGCTTTCCTTGTTCGACCCCATACGAAAGAAATTCACGTCTTCAATGAGTTCGGCAACAACCCGTTTTTGTATGCGGTATCGGCAAATGGTCAATATGTCATTGGCTCACAACCCGATGTCGGCTACTCTCTCATGAAACTGGAAGGCAACAGTTATCGCTACGTTGCATTGACTGCTCGCGATTGGCGCATCGAAGATGTTACTGATGTAACAGACGAAGGTCATGTGTTCGCAGTCGCCACCTGTACGGAGCGTAAACACGACTGTTTTCGCTTGAAGTTACCAGTTCTACTTATTCCTCAGTGGTAGGGTTACTAGACCCACTATCCCGCACAGCTTACTGTGCGGGTTTTTTTATGATTTTCATTCTATTACGATTGAGTAAAAATAAAACCGCTACGGATGTAGCGGTGTGAGTGATTGCAGTGAGCATCTTAATCTACCATGAGACTGTAAGACCCTAATTTGTCCAACCTTCTCTTTAATTCTTCTACTTTCTCTTCTGTAGTCATTTCTTCCCACGGTTTCCAGCCGTCCTTTCTCATGCATGTTTCGCAGAGAACGTCACAAGCGCTTGCCGAAGCGGTTACTGCATTTCTGCATCTACTACATTGGGTAATAATCGCCACGATATTCTCCTAAAAAAGAATGTACAATCTCTTTTTATAGTATATCGATAAACGATAAATTGACAGCAGTGAACATAGCAATATAAAATAACGAGTTCTGCTCTGTTGTTGTTTTCCTGTTTTGACTGGTCTTTACAAGGAGCTACGTTATGTTCGGGATTGAAAAAGCATATGCAGATGCCATCATTAGGGCACTGCGAACAGCCCAAAGGGCGTTGTTCGACACCTTGGTAAGCGACGCTATTAGCCGCTCACACGTTCTTCATAAAGGGGACACATTGGGGCTGGATCAACGGCCAGAAAACGCCATTACTTCAGCACTCCAAAAGTTTGATCCACATTGCATTATTATTACGGAAGAACGCGGAGCCGTGAACCCGTTTGCTATTGAGGGTCCTACCTCATTGCAAGGTGCCCGTACGTTTTTTGGATGCGATCCGTTTGATCGCTCAAACCAGGCTTGTGATTTTTTCAAAAAGCATGGTAATCAGGCAGAGAAAATCGTTGACGTCATTCGTCGATCAAACATCTGCGAGTTGTGGGAAAAGGAGTTTGGTGGGCCGGTGTCTATTTCAAGTTCAACATCTGCTATATCCTGTATCCGCCGCGGGTTGCCAATCGCTACGGTGATTTTAAACCACTTTACTGAAGAAATGACGCTTGCGTGCGCCGCGGGCATTTACCACGTCAAGTTACCCAAAGACTTGGCACTTCCTGTAACGTTGGACTATGTTCAGCAGAACGGGGTACAGCTCGCATTTCCTCAACCCGATTACAACGCTGGCCAAAAAATAGTTGCCTTTATTGGCAAACCAGATCGTGGGTACCCGTCTAACTTTGCTAATTGTCGTTTGGTGATGGATACCCAGTTAGACAAACACTTGCACTATGGATTGCCCGGTGGCCCATCGCGAGTGCTGTATCTTTCAAACCTGCAACCAGATACCACGCCAATTGGTGTGGTGGTTGCGAATGGTGAAAAAATTGGCGAGTGGATCCACTGGTTGACGTTCACACGGTTTGCGTACAGGTTGGACGATCGCAGTGCCCCAGCGCTTCGGTTGTTTGAAGTATCGCAGAACCAATCTCTGATGATTGACGGCTACTTAATGATGCCGTCTCCGGACTACAGTATTTTCACGAACTACGAACATCGTGGGCGCGTGCTTGTCAGTTCGGACAAGTTGCAGAGCTTGGTGAACCCAAGCAAATACCGCTCTACTCTGGTCTTGATCCCTGCTAACAACAAGTGGGCATTGAGTCAGGTTGAACAGTACGGATACCGGGAAATCATCTTCTAGCTATCGGATGTTTCGTAAGATGTAACATCCAGCCGACTCTCTCGTAGAGTCGGTTTTTTCTTGTGTGGAAATCTATTCAATTCGAATACCATCGTCGCTCATGGGGAAGTCATACACGCGTACTGGTAAACGAACCAAGCTATCTTTAATCGCCGCAACATATTTTTTGGGAGCAAGGGCGAACATACACCCGCCCATACCCGAGCCTGTTAGTTTTGCGCCGTACGCGCCCTCTGAAATACAACGAGTGACACACGTTTCTAAAAGAGGGGTAGAGCTATCTAGGCAGTCTCGTAGCAAGAGGTGACACGCTGTGATTAACGTTCCTAGCTCGATACAGTTTATTTTTTGAGTAGTGAGAAGTTTTCGCATATGCTCAACATGCTCCGTAGCTTCTTTAATATATGTTTGAATGAGTGGGTCACCTCGAAGAAATCGTTGTCGTTTTGAGGAAAGAAACTTTTTTGTACTGTGTGGTGCACCCGTGTCTACAAGTACAACACGCACATCATTGGGGAATATGGAATAATGAGTAACCTTTGGCGGCACGGTAGAACAATCTAAAGCAAGTAATCCACCTAGGCCGCAAGCGTAAAAGTCCATTTGGCCGGCTCCAGTTACAAGGTGTTTGTCTTCGACTTGAAATGCCAAATCGCATATTTCTTCCGAAGTTAGGCTAGTGTTCCAATACGCGTTGAGTGCCGCAATAACCGCGACGGTTACAGCTGCACTGCTACTTACGCCCGCATTCATTGGAATGGCACTTTGTATAGTAAGTATTACAGCTGCCGAATAGCCTGTTTTTTTTGAGATCATGTGTGCGGAAAGTTGAGCATAATCTAACTGGTCACCTATTGGTTTGCTGAGGTTTTTTAGGGGAATATCTCTTGACTGGTGAAATGGCTCTAAACAAACTATGGAGAGAATTTCTTGATTATCAACCCTCGGTGTAACGGTAACGAAAGTTCGCAAAGGGATAGATGCAACTAAAGAAGTCCCGCCTGTCATCCAGTCAAGGCTTTCTCCTGCTACACAAATACGACCAGGGACGGAAATAGTTCGAGGAATGGAAACCATAAATAAAAAATATACCTTCTTTTCAATGTAATCATATCTGGTATGCTTTAGCTATGCCATTTACCCCAACAATTTATCGTTCGTATGATATTCGTGGCGTAGTGCCCGATGAGTTAGATGAAAGCGATGCCGAAGCAATCGGTCGTGCCTTTGTAGTATTTACTAAGGCTAAGAAAGTATTAGTTGCTCGAGATATGCGCGTAACTGGTGAAGGCATGCACGCCGCCCTTATTCGTGGCATTACGATGCAAGGAGCAGACGTAGTGGATATTGGCCTTGCCACCTCGCCTCTCTTTTATTATGCCGTTTGGAAATCAGAAGCGGATGGTGGCGTTATGGTGACGGCTTCCCATAACCCAGGAAAGTATAACGGGTTTAAAATGACGTTAGAAAAAGCGATTCCCATTTCAAAAGACACCGGCATTTTAGCTATTCGCGACCTTGTGGAAAAGCACGATTTTACCGCTGCCCCAACACCGGGCAACGTGAGCACGCAAGAATATCTTGATGGGTACATTACATACGCGCTCACAGGAGCTCAAGATATAAAGCCGATGAAAGTAATCATAGATTGTGGGAACGGTATGGGCGGGCTTTTAATGGAACAGATTATCAAACATTTGCCTCAAGTTGAAATTATTGGCATGTATACGGAATTGGATGGGTCGTTTCCACATCATGAAGCGAATCCGATAGAAGAGAAAAATATGAAAGATCTGCAAGCGCGGGTTGTTGCGGAGCACGCAGATGCGGGCGTCGCATTTGATGGCGATGGAGATAGGGTAGGGTTTACGGATGAGCGGGGGAAAACTATTCCGGGCGAGTTTATGACGGCTATTCTTGGGCAAGAAGTGTTGAAAGACCACCCAGGAGCAACAATTTTGTATGACCTACGCTCATCGTGGGCTACGAAAGAAGCAATTGCGACAGCAGGCGGTGTGCCGATTATGTCACGCGTGGGCCACTCATACATTAAGGCTCACATGCGCAAAGATAACGCGGTGTTTGCTGGGGAGATGTCTAGCCACTTCTATTTTCAAGAATACTATGCTGAATCTGCGCTGCGAGCCATGCTATTGCTTCTCCGGGTTATTTCAGAACAAGGTAAACCGTTGTCTGCTATTATTGCGCCACTTCACAAGTATGCAAAAACACCGGAAATAAACTTCGAAGTGGAAAATAAAGATGAGTTAATTGCAGAGGCAAAGCGCCGCTATGCTGATGGAAAGCAATTTGAGTTGGATGGCTTAAGTATTGAATACGATACGTGGTGGTTTAATATTCGTGCTTCTGGTACAGAGCCACTACTGCGATTAAACATGGAAGCGAAAACGGCTGAACTTCTAGAGCAAAAAAAACAAGAACTTTTTTCGTTTCTTGGGCAACCGATTAGTCACTAAGAAATAAAGTAATATGATCGGAGGTGATACATATTAAAACAACTGCACTAATCGGCTTTTTAGTAATAGTTGGTTCCAGCTTATTATTTGCTGCTCCAGCTTTAGCGGATATTGGAACTCCGCCACCAGATTCAGTTTGCTCAGAATTCAATCAATACGATAACCATGGTAGTTACGTATCATGCGTTGCGCACCATAAAGAGTTATGGGGTTCGAATGGAAATTCTGATGCTGGCAAATCAGATACCGGCAAAAAATAGTATCAATTGAGTAGAATGCAACATACCCCGCCAAGCAGCGGGGTATTGCTTTACGCTTGTGTTTATGAAATAACAAAAAACCCACAACATCGTATTGTGGGTGTGTTAGAGGAGGTTTGCGATTTGTTTACAAGCCGTTGCTAGTACATAATCTTCCGAAGAGTTGCCATCGATGATTGCTTTGGGAAATGGCAGACGGTCGTACACTTCATGAAGTAAAGGATGTAGTTTTGTCAGATAGAGTCGATATCGTTCTAAAATGGTTTCTCGCTCATTTTCAGGAAAATAGATCAAGCGCTGTTCATATTTGTGCCGTCGGCGCTCCCATGAAATGTCTGGTACTACGTCCAAAAATATCACAACAGCATCTAACCGATGAAGTCTGGTTATGTACTGGTTCCAATACTGCTCCAATTCTAGTATTCCGTGGGCTTTTGCATGTGCTGTGGTAAATATGTTGCATTCATCCACATACAGGAATTGGTTTTGAGTACGTTCTAAAATAAAATCCATTCGTTCCAAATCGCAATTCACTACCTCAAGCTCCTGCTCTAGTGTCATAAAAATTGCACCAAGAAGCATGTGTCTGTGGGCAGTAATTTGACGACTCTCCTGCAAAGGAAAAATAACCGGAGATTTCCCACAACCAAGGAGTGATGAAACATTTTGAGATTGTAATGCAGTGATAGTAGTTGATTTACCTGCAGCCTGTGGCCCAGCAATAATAACAAGCCTGCTCATAATAGCTCCTTTTTGGGCAAGGTTAATACAATAATGTTAAAGAACTCAGTTAGAATGTACTCTCCTACAAGTGAAGAGGCAATAATATATTTGGGGTACAATAAATCAATGAATCGAAAGCTCGTTATCTGGGATTTTGACGGCGTGATCGCTGATACGTTTCGCATGTGCTTTGGTATTATCCGCATGAGCAATCCAGAATTGACTGAAGTAAAATACCGTAAACGCTTTGAAGGAAATATTAATAGAGTTGGAAAAGATAAGCAGGAAAAATCCAATATAGACTTTTGGGCAGAATACGAAAAAAATATTCTCAATCAAAAACTCGTAGAAGGAATCCAGTACCCCATTCAACAGCTTGCAATGAAATACCCGCAAGTCATCGTATCTTCCACCATTAGCAAGCCAATTACTACGTTCTTAGAACATCACAATATTCGACAATATGTTCAAGAGATATATGGAAATGAAGTATCTGAAAGTAAAGTGGAGAAATTTAATATGATTCTCCAAAAATACAATATTTCAGCAGGAGATTGTGTCTTTATTACAGATACTCTAGGCGATGTTAAAGAGGCAAGTAAAGTAGGAATTAAAATAGTAGCTGTAACGTGGGGGTATCAATCAAGAGCAACGCTAGAACGGGGTAAGCCAGCAGCTATTGTTGAGATATCAAACGACATTGCTGATGCAGTAACTGGGGCGATGTATGAAGGATAAAAAAACCACAGTTTTCACTGTGGTGTGTGGTGTAAATTTAATGGATTAGCGCAGGGTTATTAAGCTTCCTGAGGTACCAACAATTCTTCTACCAGCGCTATTTGCAATACAGGCTCTGTTGTCGTATACAGCAGGGAGGGGAATGAGATGCACTTTAACTTTCTACGGAGAAGAGTCATGTACGAACGCTTTAGCATGGCCTGTGGGATATGTGGAGTAATTGATCGTTGCTTCAGCAATATTCATAAGATATCCTCGTGTACGATCAAGGCTATCGATCATTGTTATGCCGATCATAGAATGTTGCTGGTGTTTCTGTCGTATTCGTAACAGGGTATCCTCTAAATGATTATTTTGATCGAGTAGTTTATGTGCAAGATCGTGGCTTACTGTGAGAATGACTTTTTTTGTATCATCAAATATATCGAGGATTTGTTTCGCTGATTCTGTAAGGATTTTTGCAGAAGCTGATTTCATGGAATCGTCTTGGGTAACTGCGGTAGAAATTTTTACCGCATGGTCGGCGATACGCTCTAATTGCAATGCAACTGTTCGATAGTAACTTATACCCAGGCGATCGAGGCCTACATCCTCTTCTGTTATACGGTCTTCAAGTATTGAATGAAATTGGCGATTTATTACCAGGCAGAGTTTGTCTATGTCTCTGTCTCTACTAATAATATCTTGAGCAGAATCAATGTCTTTCTGCAGTGCTGAATCTATTGCGTCTGCGATCATTGAACGTGCAAGCAAGAACATTTTATCGACCATGTCAGGAATAGGAAGTTTTGTAATATCCAGAATATTTCGTATCACGACAGTTTCGGAAGACTCTTCAACAATTTCAAATCCAATGAGACGATCGATAATTGTGCGAATATGAGAGCGCTGAGCCTTATTAAGCCCGGATGATAGAAATGTGATTTCATTCACTCCGGAAATAAACAGTGCGATGGCTTTTCGCATAATCATATCTTGTGTGAGACTTTCCGTACGAAGTATGGTTGGAGAAGGTTGTGCATGCTCCAAAACTGGTTGTAACAGAAGCGTGCCTGATTCTTGAGAATGAATGGCAATGGTTTGACCATACTGCAGGTCTTGAGCCTCAATCCATTTTTTAGGCAGAGTAATAGTTAAACTTGCTCCACCTGTCCGCTGTAGTTTTCGTTTCTCCATATTACTATATATGCCTTAGACGGAATATCTAAACTGTTGATAACTCATATATTTCTGTTGTATACCATATTCATAAAATAATATATATTATATATAATTATATATATTTATATATTAACTCTATTTATATGAATAAACAATTCATTGTAGGCGCGGTAGTAGTAATCGTTCTCTTGCTAGGATATGGAGTGATGAATCGTATTGGTACGGACAAGAATAATGCTACTGGGGAGAAAAGCATAATCACCATAGACGGTTCTTCAACCGTATTTCCAATTACGGAAGCAGTAGCGGAGGATTTTCAGAAAACCGATAACATCGTGAATGTAACAGTCGGTGTTTCCGGTACGGGAGGAGGATTTAAAAAGTTTTGTGCGGGGGAAACGAATATCAGCGATGCTTCCAGGCCCATTAAATCTACAGAAATTGAAGCGTGTAAAGCTTCTGGAATCGAATTTATTGAACTGCCAGTGGCGTTTGATGGCTTAGCTGTAATGGTGCACCCTAAGAACACGTGGGTGGATTCTTTAACGGTGGCAGAATTAAAAAAGATTTGGGAGCCAGAAGCGCAGGGTAAAGTGTTGAAATGGAGCGATGTTCGCGCGGGATGGCCAGATACGGCACTGCGTCTCTATGGGCCGGGAGCAGATTCGGGAACGTTTGACTACTTTACGGAGGCAATCGTAGGCAAGGAGGATAGCAGTCGAGGTGATTTTACGGCAAGTGAAGATGACAATGTTCTTGTACAGGGAATTTCAAACGATCAGGACTCTCTCGGATTCTTCGGCTTGGCGTACTATGAACAGAATAAAGACAAGCTTAGGTTGGTTCCGATTGATGATGGTAAAGCAGAAAACGGAGAAGGCGCAATTTTGCCAAGTCGAGAAACGGTAGAAGGAGGAACCTATCAGCCGTTATCACGACCGATTTTCATTTATGTATCACGCGTGGCTGCCGAAAGAGAAGATGTAAACCGTTTCGTTGAATACTACTTAAACCAAGCAGGGCAGCTGGTACCTCAAGTAGGGTATATTACGTTGCCTGGTGATGCGTATGAGCGCGCACTGGATAAGTTTAAAAAGCGTACGATAGGTTCGATATTTGCAGGGGGGTCGCAGGTAGGTATAACAGTAGATACCATACTCGATGCTCGCTAGGGATGCCGTATATCCGCGCCGCGTCTTCGAGCGCGCAATTGAAGCGCTGCTGAAAATAGCGGCGTTCTCTTCCATAGTAATTACCGTTGGCATTATCGCGGTGCTCATGATGGAAATGGTTCAGTTTTTTCAAGAAGTTTCTCTATGGGACTTTTTAACGGGAAGAGAATGGACACCGCTTTTTTCCAATAAAAAGTTTGGAGTTTTACCTTTATTTGCTGGTACCGCCATTACTTCTATCATTGCTATGATCGTTGCGCTGCCACTGGGCCTTATGAGCGCTATTTACCTCAGTGAATATGCGAAAGAGAGCGTGCGATCGGTTGTAAAACCAATACTGGAAATATTGGCTGCCGTACCTACGGTGGTCTATGGGTATTTTGCATTGCAGCTTGTAACTCCTCTTCTGCAACGCTTTATTCCAAGTCTTTCTGGTTTTAATGCGCTTTCTCCTGGTATTGTGATGGGTATTATGATCTTGCCAATTATTTCTTCTTTAAGCGAAGATGCGTTGCGTGCAGTGCCGCATAGTCTGCGAGAAGGATCGTACGCTCTGGGTGCGAGTAGATGGCAAATGGTATTTTCGGTCGCGGTGCCCGCAGCGCTTTCCGGTATTGTTTCCGCTTTTTTACTCGGAGTTTCTCGTGCGATTGGAGAGACGATGATAGTTGCGATTGCTGCCGGACTACAGCCGCGGTTTACGCTTAATCCGCTTGTACCTATTGAGACAGTAACATCATATATTGTTCAGGTAAGTATGGGCGATACTCCGACAGACTCGTTGGAATACCGGACAATTTTTGCAGTGGGTATGACACTGTTCCTCGCGGCATTTATGTTGAATGTTTTGGGCGCATGGTTGCAAAACCGTTTTAGAGAAGTATATGAATAATGTATATCACAACCTACACGATCCGTGGTGGGTGCGCCGAGCATCCGGCATTGATCAGGTTGTAAAATATCTGGGGATATTGAGTATTGGCGTAGGCGTAGTTGTTCTTGCAGTGCTCACCGGTCAAGCTGTGCTACAAGGGCTCCCCAGGCTTCATGCAGAATTCTTTACCAGCTTTCCTTCAAGAGTCGCAGCCCAAGCGGGTATTTTATCTGCATGGGTAGGGACGATTTGGGTTGTGGTGTTGTGTGCATGTATGTCTGTTCCATTAGGAATAATGACCGCCATATATTTAGAGGAATATAGCGGGAAGCGTTTGTTATCGCGTATCCTCGAGATTAATATTGCAAACCTAGCAGGCGTTCCGTCTATTATTTATGGATTGCTCGGGCTTGGACTGTTTGTTCGCTTTTTATCTTTTGGACGCAGCGTGTTGGCAGGGGCTGCAACGCTCGCGTTGTTAATCTTACCAATTGTCATTTTGGCAACTCGCGAGGCGTTGCGCGCAGTACCGCATAGTTTGCGAGAAGGATCGTACGCTCTGGGTGCGAGTAGGTGGCAAACCATGTGGCATCAAGTACTGCCAGCGGCATTTCCTAGTGTTCTAACGGGAATTATTCTGGCCGTCTCAAGAGCAGTGGGTGAAACAGCGCCTCTTATTATGATTGGTGCATTAACATACGTTGCATTTTTACCTCAATCAGTTCGAGATCCATTTACGGTATTACCTATACAGATATTTAATTGGGTTTCTCGTCCACAGCAGGCTTTTGCAGCAAACGCCGCCGCTGGAGTGGTGGTTTTACTTGGGATTACTCTTATTATTAACGCTGGTGCTATTTGGTTGCGACAGCGATATCGGCAAAAAATATGAATACACACACAATAAACATGGTTTTTTCTATTCGGGATCTGCAGGCAGGATACGGGCAAAAAGCTGTACTTCATGATGTGAATATTGATATACCTCCTCGTTCTATTACGGCAATTATTGGGCCTTCTGGTTGTGGGAAAAGTACGTTTCTAAGATGTCTTAATCGGATGAATGACTTAACTCCTGATTTTCATATGAGGGGAAAGATTATGCACCGTGATGAAGATGTGTATGCGCCTACCGTGGACGTTACTCATCTGCGCAGAAGAATTGGAATGGTGTTTCAGAAGCCAAATCCTTTTCCTAAAAGTATTTTTGATAATGTAGCGTACGGCTTACGAATTCACGGTATGCGCGACTCAAAAAAGATTACAGAAAAAGTGCATGATAGTTTAGTGAAGGCAGCGTTATGGGATGAAGTAAAAGATCATCTTACGATGCCAGCGCTTCGATTGTCAGGCGGGCAGCAGCAACGGTTATGTATTGCTCGCACAATTGCAGTTGAACCTGAAGTGATTCTATTTGATGAACCATGTTCCGCACTCGACCCCGTTTCTACGCGCAACATCGAAAATCTGATAGTGCAACTTAAGAAAGATTACGCACTTATAGTGGTTACGCACAATTTGCAACAAGCGCATCGGATCGCTGATTATGTAGGATTATTCCATATGGGTCGACTGGTTGAATTTGGGGTTATGAAGCAAGTATTTGAACAACCAGCACATCATCTGACTCGTGATTACGTTCAAGGGGTATTTGGTTAGCGAATGCTATCATTATAGCTCAATGTGGGGTGGTGAGGTATGATATAGGTACCTGATTGCGTTATTGCAATTTGATTTCTTAATCAAAGTATGCTAAAATACAACTACTATGATTTTTCGTCAATCACTCTTTTGGGATGTAGATCCAAAGACAATTGATCCAAAAAAACACGCCAAATACATCATTGAACGCATTCTTGATTTTGGAAATGATAAAGAAGTTACCTGGATGTGGCATTCGTATCCGCAAGCATTGATAAGAGACATTGTAAAACATTCCAGGGTATTGCATGAACCAACTCGCGCTCTATGGAAACTATTGATACATCAAAACTAAATTTGCATCTTGGCGTGCTTCCCTTGGCAACGCAAAAAGCGCTCGATTTTTTTTCCGAACAAGCATGGCTAAACGGTTCTACTTGGTATTTAGCAGGAGGCACAGCTTTGGCTTTATTGTGTGGGCACCGTGAATCCGTTGACTTGGATTTTTTTACTACCGAAAAGGATTTTGCATTAGAATCATTTCTTGCCTATTTTGTTGATGAAAAAAAATGGAAAACAACCATTGCTCGTACTGGCACAATCTACGGTACCTTGCAAGGCGCCAAAGTGAGCTTTATTGCGTATCCCTTTTTTAAGCCAGCTGAAGAAGGCCTTAACTATGGGTCAGTTCGAATCCTTTCGCCGCAGGATATTGCTGTTATGAAAATTATTGCAATCAGTCAGCGTGGAAGAAAAAGAGATTTTGTTGATTTGTATTGGTATGTAAAAAATCGGGAAGCGATGGAAGCAATTATGAAGCGTGTGCCGATGCAATACGGTACAGTGACGCACGACATGCACCATATTCTTAAAAGCTTAATTTACTTTGTTGATGCGGAGGAAGACCCAATGCCCCGATTGCATTTCGAGGTAACTTGGAAAGAAGTAAAAAGTTTTTTTGAGAAAGAAGTACCAATGCTAACGAAACAAATACTTGACTTACAAGGGTAGTACATGTTTTTGCAAACTCACCTACTGGCGGTATAGTGAAAATCAATATGAACAAAGGTCCGTATACCGTCACATCTTCGAAGCAAATATATCAAAACCCGTGGATTACTGTTCAGGAAGATACCGTAATTCGTCCTGATGGAAAAGAGGGGATATTTACCACCGTTGATAACGGCACAGGAGTTTCGGTGGTGGCGCTAGATAAAGAAAATAATATCTATCTCGTGAAGGAGTACTTTTATGTTTTGAGCGAATACGGCATACAAACCCCAAGTGGAGGAGTAGATGACGGCGAAACGCCATTGCAGGCAGCTCAAAAAGAATTACTAGAAGAGACGGGATTAGTCGCAAGTACTTGGCATGAACTGGGCATGGTGAATGCGCTCACCATGATTATTCGTTCTCCGTCTTATTTGTTTATTGCGCAAGAAGTTGAGCAAAAACAAGAACCGGAAGAAGGAATTGAAGTGATAAAAATGCCGTTTATAAAAGCGTTTGAAATGGTCATGAAAAGTGAAATTACACATGGCCCGAGTTGCGTTGCGATATTGAAGGCGAAAGAGTTTATAAGACAGGCGAAATAAACCAGTACCAGCGCTATTTGCAATACAGGCCTTGTTGTCGTATACAGCAGGAAGGGGAATGAGATGCACTTTAACTTTCTACGGAGAAGAGTCATGTACGAACGCTTTAGTGACCTTGCACGCAAAGTCATGCAATTTGCAAATCAGGAAGCACAAAGATTCAACCATGAATACATTGGTACCGAGCATATTGTGCTCGCACTATTGAGAGTTACAAATGGGATCGGATCCATTGCGCTTTTAAAGATGGGCGTTGATGCTCTAACCTTGCGTCGTCAAATTGAGGACAAGTTAAAAACTGCTCCTGGCCCTGTTACTATGGGTAAGTTACCGCAAACACCAAGGGGAAAAAAGGTCATCGAATACGCCATGGAAGAAGCGAAGAAGATGAACCACAACTACGTTGGAACTGAACATCTCTTGCTCGGGTTGATTGTGGAGGTTTGCAAGGCACAAGCAGAGGAATCGGCAACAGAAAAAGGCGGAATCGGGGGTCAAGCACTGCTAGAATTGGGTGTGACACTCGATGCAGCAAGGGATGTGGTGCTACAGCTTTGTTCTGGCGAGAATTTGTCAGAAGTAGTTGTGCAAGAGCGGCATGCGTATATCTGCGCCGTGCAAAACCATCTTTGGAATGCGTTGCAGATATTGGACAGTCTCATAAATGGACTTGACCGGAACGTATTTGACGCTGCATTTTGTGAGAGCGATTGGAATCCTGATCGCCAAAGAGACCGCGCACTAGATCCATCGTTTCAGCCAGAAATCAAGATTCGTCGCGATGCGATGATGGCGAAGCGAAACAGCGTGGCTATCATGCTGGGTATGGCGCAAAGGCGTCCTCATGATCTTGCTCTAAGGGATTATCAGATAGTGGACCCAGCATCCAAAATTGAATTCCGACTAGCAATAACAATGTGAGCCCTTCTTGGAGGCGCAACAGCCGCACAGTTTTATACTGTACGGCTGTTTTTTCTTCCTAAGAGCTAAGTAACAACGCTAAAGCCGGACTTTAGCATTCATTGAACATTCAAATGAGCTAGAAGGAAGGTCGAAGGTTTGACACGCTTATGAGTTCATCATAAACTCCAATGTCCCGTATCATCATGAACACGAGGGGGAAATATACATGCACATTGAAAAGATGCAGTTAAGAGACACTGAAACTGTACATCGGCTCGGTAAGAGTCAGGCAGCGTTCCAGGTGAGTGGGGAGGATGCTTTTTGGACGCTTGATCAGTTGAAGTGTTGGGTACGTCGAGACGAGGACGTTTTGCTAGTTGCTATGGAAGAGGGGCATGTGATTGGATTTGCTTTAAGTACTCTTCACCGACCTACCGGGAAGGCTACATGGGAGAACCTGTACGTTGTTCCTAACAGCAGGGGAAAAGGTGTTGGCATTGCCCTTGGAAATGAGATGGTAAAGCAACTGGATCAGCGGGGGGCTACGTACATTTATTTCCTCGTTCGAGCGGAAAATGTCGACGAAGTTGAATATTTTGAAAAGAGAGGGTTTGAGAAGGGTTTCAACTTCGTATGGTTTGGGAAAAGTGTGTAACACGCACCGAGACAGGATGTCTCGGTTTTTTCATTCCACGTACGCTTCCAGAACTGCCATTTTATTATTAATCACTAGTTTCATAGTTAGTTCGGGAAATAAAGTGCCGTCTTGTAGACCGACTGCAAGCTCATCAATTTTGCCCAGCCCGGGATAAGGAAGAAGGTCATATATTTTTCCTCCAAAATCTACGCCACTTATCAGCATTGGCAGTTCGCCGATGACATATTCGGCTGCTTTTTTGAGTTGTAATTCCGATAGCTTGAAAAACGTAGCTGGGCGATTTTCTTGGATGATGCTCATAATAAAATCGTAGAATTTTGGGTTCGTTTCAAATTCTTCTCGGATAAATTTTAAATTGTCTTGATACCAAGCGGGGTTAATAACGTCTTTCCAAGTAATAACTCGTATCAGATCCCTCTGTTTTTTAGAAAGGTCATATATAACTTCTTCGATTATTTTAATAATTTCTTCTCCTTTTCTTTTAGCTACCGCAATTGCTCTTGTGGGCGAATACTCATTGAATGCTTCGTAATTAACGGATTGAATTGCGTCCGCTACTACAACTAGCACATCTTTTTTTGTATGTTCAAGTGCCCATACTATGTATTCACGGATGTTCTCTTTAGAGAAATATTTGTTGCCTAAACTAATACCAATAACTATATTGTATTTTTTATCGTCGACGATAGTTTGGGAGGTGTTCAAGTACTTTTTTATGACAATAGGCATAAGTGTTCTATGACTTTAAGGATTACTCAACTATTACTAAAAGGCAATTTGGGGTCATGTAAATAAAAATCCCCGAGTGACGCGAAGTCAATCGGGGGTTGGTTTTTTCAAAGGTGCTTGGTGGCATTCGTGGTGCTATTCATCTTTTAACAACCACGCCGTGCAACCTTGTCAGCAATGAACGCAACAAGAAAACCAAGTATAGCTGTCTTGTCAGAAAGATCTGAAGTTATCAGGGCATATGCGTTCGCATAACCGGTGAGAAGGCCCCCATAAAATTCGTCAGTTTCTTCTCCTTGGAAGGCTTGGTTCAGCTGATTTAGCAAGTCAGGGTTTGCATATTCAATCTGGGTGGCGAACTGCTGGATTTTGGGGTATTCCGTGCGTTTGTCGATAGTAAACAACGGTTTCTCCTTTCCTCTAATTGTTATCAAAGGGCAAGCCTCTTTTTAGGCAGATTTATATTAATCTATTAATAAACATTTGTCAAGTGCGCGCTTATATTATCACGTCGAACTGAAAAGAACAGCATACTAGACCAATTGTTTGGAGAAGTTAGGACACTGGCGGGGATATTTCAGCGTGCGTGAGAATATGGGATTTAAGTTTTGGGTAAAAAAGAACCGTCACATTTCTGCAACGGTCTTATTGTTAGATTGCGCGAATTGCTATTAGATCCCCAGCGCCTGCCGAACCAATGCGGACGTACCCGCTTTCGTATTTGCAACAGCATGGCTACATCCCGCTTCAAGCAACTTACGGCGAACAGCGGGCATATTCGAGGCGGCGATGATTGGTCCTGTGAAGCCCTCACCACGGAGCATTCTGACGAAAGAGAAAGTAGGTTTCCCTGCAGCTATGCCGCCGACGACGACACAAGCAAAAGGGCCTTCATCTCGCCAAAAACTTTCTGCCTCCTCCAAAGTGACTGCGCCGCGTGGATCCAATTCTGGAAGTTCGGATCGGTAACGCTTCAGCCAATCATGATCACTTTCAATAAACAGAATTTTTTGCATGGCATACTCCTTGTAAGCAACTAGGTGGAAATGGCACTTTTGTGCCTGAAAAGATCAAACAATCATGATTGCATGCTTATTGATTTATGTCAAATTTGTCCAACAAGTAAGAACCGATTGGAACCATATAGTAGAAGAAATATCACAGTTTGCGGGCATTTACCAGCGTTCTTTGGCGAGAGCGAAAGCAATTTAAGCTTCCGTTAGTAATTTTCTATAAAAGTTTGGAACCATAGATTTCAGATTTACAGTCTTTTCAAAAACAGTATAAGCTAATGCCATGTCCAACAATGAATATCAAGATATAACCCAACACGAAATTCAGGCGTTGAAATTTGAGTACAACCTTGCGGATGCTCATACTCATCAATCTCAATCTCCTTCGCAAAATAAGATTGTGGATAGCCTTCCTGAACTTTGGAGAGATTCTGAAAGGAAAAAGCAGGCTGAATCAGAGGATTTGTTCATCAGGACGTTTTTTGAAGCACAGAGGCAGAGTGCAGCCTTAAAAACTCCTACCATGCTTGTATATGCCGCTTCGATTGCGATGGTCATTATTGCCAACTACTTAATGAAGAAAAAGTTATCTGTGGCTTTAATTGACCCTTGCTTTGATAACATTCATGACATTCTAAAGCACATGGATATTCCGATGGAGTCTTTGAAAGAAGAGTGGCTCCATGACCCAGATTCCGTTTATGAGAATCTAAAGAATAACGTAAAGGCAGACGCTTTGTTTATTGTTGATCCTAATAATCCTACTGGCTTTACTCTGACAGGATCGGCACATAATGAAGAGCTCACGAAAAAGGGCTTCTTAGAAGTATTTAGATACACCAAAGATCATAATAAACTTCTCATCTTCGATTTCTGTTTTGCTTCATTTCTACTACCAGGCACGGAATTGGGGATATTTGAGATTTATCAATACCTTGAGGAATCTGGGGTCAGTTACATTGCCATAGAAGATACTGGAAAGACCTGGCCAATACAGGATGCAAAAGTAGCCATGTTGAAAACGAGTAAGGATTTATACGATGAAATCTACAGTATCCATACAAGCTATCTTTTGAACGTTTCTCCATTTATTCTCAATCTTGTCACGCAGTACGTTCTTGATTCTCAAAAAGATAGCTTTGGTTCCGTTAAGGACTTGCTAAGTATCAACAGAAAGATTGCAAAGGAAACGCTTGAGGGAAGCCTCCTGGAATTTCAGGAGCCAAAATCAAACGTAAGCGTCGCTTGGTTTAAGATTAAAAATCCAGAAATAAAAGCTACAGATTTACAGAAATATCTTTCTGATAATGGCGTATACGTTCTTCCAGGCACTTATTTCTTTTGGAGCGATAGAGGCAGGGGAGAGGCTTATATTAGACTGGCCTTAGCAAGAAATACAGCTGTATTTGAGCCTGCTGTAAAGTTAATAAAACAACTACTTGGTAAATATGAGTTCGAAGGTGCAAATTAAAGGGCTTTGGGTTCCTATTGTTACCCCGTTTTTTCGGGGGCAATTAGATGAAGAGTCTTTAGCCGCATTGGTAAGAGAAATAGAATCGAATGTCGACGGATTTGTACCTTGTCTTAGTAGCGGTGAAGGTGGAAAGATGACTAGTGAGCTTTGGGAACGAGTTGTTACTATTGTTGTTCATAGTACAAGCAAGCCGGTTGCTGCAGGTATTTTGAATGTTTCTAGGGAAAAGATTGGAGAATTTTCAGAGAAAGCGAAAATGCTTGGATGTGTTACGGTAGCCATTCCTCTTCAAGGGGAAGATGCACAAGCTCAAAAGAGTTTCTGTAAAGAAATATCTGATACAAGCCATTTGCCAATTATTTTGTATAATACGGAAAACGTTCATATAGATACGGCAGATGCGTTGATCGATATAGCGCAGTATCCAAATATTGTTTCACTTAAAGACAGCTCTCAAAACAGCGAGTTCTTCCAAGAAGCGTTACGCGTTAAAAAAGAAGGAAAAATTACGTTATCCATATTGCAGGGAATGGAAAATCACTTACTAGACTCTGCTGGGTGTGATGGTTACCTTATTTCATTGGCAAACGTAGAACCGAAGCTATGTAAAGACCTGCTCAATAACCCATCAAAAGAACTAAATGATGTAGTAATGAA
The DNA here is from genome assembly GCA_035288905.1 of Candidatus Anderseniibacteriota bacterium. Classification (GTDB taxonomy): domain Bacteria; phylum Patescibacteriota; class Andersenbacteria; order UBA10190; family UBA10190; genus HO2-45-11b. Next base: position 26,554 of record DATDYZ010000002.1, read on the forward strand.
AAAGTGGGATGAATTTAATTTGGCTTCAGAGACTTGGTATGTGGGTATTAAGCAGGCGTTATTTGCTCGTGGTAAAATAAAATCGGCAGAACTAATATCATAATAAACTCTCAAATATGAACATAGAAAAAATGAAGGAACTTGGAGTCGCTTGGAAGGCTCTTGATGAAAAATATGACAATATGATTATAGATCTTATTGATGCTCCCGAACCATCAGTCATTGCTCCGGAAAAACTGGCAGAAATGAGAAAGATGCAGGATGAGCTGTTCGATTTGGAAGTAGAGCTGTATAAAGTTTTACAGGGAGAGTAGGTAGAAGTATAAAACGTATATTTGAGAGCTGGCTAATGAGCTTGTTTCGAAAATTACTTTAAGCTCAAATACTTCTTACGTGCATTATCGTACTTCATTTTAACGATTTTCTGGAACCTGGCTAATGTGTCACCATCATCGAGTTTGCCAGCAACGAATTTATCGAAGCGAGTATTTTGATCTTCTCCACTATACGCCCACTTCATAAAATTAAGACAGGCTTCGTGAAGCTCATCATCCGCTAAATAGATGTTATTTTTAATAATCTCCCTCAATTCTTTGCCAAGTCTTGATGGCATTTCAGAGATATGCGAAACGGGATCTCCAAAAATATCGTTTGACGTATGCATCAACCAGAGAAGGTCATCTTCTTCCAAGGCGTAATACAGAGGTAGTAAAAGTTTAGTGAGCTGCTCTTGTAGAATCTTTTTTCGCTTACTGTAATTGGAGCGATATTCAAAATAAAGGATATTACCAACAACTCCCAAAAAAGCTACGAGAATTATTGAGGATATATCGCTCATGTTTGTGGAATGTATAAAAACTTATGGCAGCTAGCCTATATCCTCTTCGGAAGTATTCAAATATCTTTTTACAATAATCGGCATAGTAATATCTTTATCGCTTCCATTCTTTAATGTGGGGTGAAAAATCCACTTGATACGCTGGAATACCAATTGAGATGCCATAGTCCGTTGCGGCTTTATATTGCTCTGGCTTTGAACGGTCAATTTTGAAAACCTTATTCAGAAAAATAATATAATGGGTTGAATCATTTTTAAAATCTGCATACCAACTAGCACCGTGTTCTGGATCAAGTGACTGGCTAATCTTTTGTGCGATAGCCTCTATGTTAATTTCAGGAACAGTCACTTCGTGAAGCGTCCATTGTTGTAGCCACGGAGTGGCATGATCTCTGGTCACTTGCTCAAACTTGGTATCTGTAATATTGAGTTCATCTAAAATAGAGGTATCAGCCAAGCTTTCTTCGATAATAACGCCAGTAAAGTCTGTCATATAAAGGATTGGGTTATATTGTTATTGTAGCAGATTTTATGATCATCTCTGCCACCTCGCAACCTCGTTTAACTTCAGCAACATCGTGAGTTCGAATATATGTTGCGCCATTTATGAAAGCAATAGCTGAAGCAGCGATAGTTGCTGGTAGACGATCTTTGACCGGTAGGTTTTCTATTCCAGCTAAAAAGGATTTTCGCGAAGGGCTAATAAATAAAGGACAGCCAAAAACTAATAACTTTTCAAGATTTGCCAAAATTTCAAATGAATATTTAGGATAGCTTGAAATAAAATGACCCAAGCCGGGGTCAAGAATAATTTGGTCTTTTCGAATTCCAGCTTTTTTTGCTGATGAAATTCTTTCTTCAAAAAAATGTATAATATGACCAATTACATCTTTGTAGCTTTTATTCTCAATTGTTGTTCTTGGAGTATTGTCTTTGCTGTACATTAACACGTAGGGAATACCCGATGTTGCAATAACGGCAAACATATCTTTGTCAGCGCGTCCCGCCGTAATGTCGTTCACCATACTGACCCCAGCCTCAATAGCTGCTTTAGCTACAGGGGCTTTGTATGTATCGATACTCAGTTGAACAATCGGGAAATGATCGTGAATTGCGGCAATAATTGGTATAGTTCTTTGCAATTCTTCTTCTAAGGATACATTTTTAGATGTTGGTCCGGTGGATTCCCCTCCAATTTCAACAACACGTACTCCCTCGTCAATAAATTTCTTTGCTTGGGCTATTGCGGTTTTAATCGTTACAAAACGCCCACTGTCTACATATGAATCTGGCGTAGTATTGAGAATCCCGACAATTTGAACCTTCTTTTTCATGTAGAGATAGAGTAATACGAATGCTTCGTATGGCGCTAGTGGCTCTTTGGTGTAGGATGGAATAATGAGTATAGTATCGATTTACGGATCAAAGAGTTTAGAAAGATTTACGGAAGGTATCCTAACTCGAGGGTTTCATGAGAATGCATGGGAGGTAGCTAGCGATGCAAAAAATAATGTCTATCAAATTCATGGCGCACCTCAGTCCGAAGTAGATGATAAGACCATTATTGAGCGGTTAAAAAAAGATATCGTTAAAGTTGACTCAATTAATAGGGTTATTCTTTTACATCGTCCTGACGAGATACAGCTTAGATTTCCTGGGCTAAAAGATGTGCTAGTGTCAGCTAAAAAGGCAATAGGAGTCACTTTTCTGGGGGACATGCATATTAATGATACCTTTTTTGATATCCCCAGCCTGGTTAAAAAAGTTATTCCCCATGGATTCTTCCCAATTTCGGAAAAACCACAAACAGATCCGGTTATTGTGGGTAGTCACACTACCTGGGGTGAAATGAGATCTATTGAACATATTTTTAGACTACTAGATGAATTGTTTAAAAATGGGACAACCACTATAGTTGGCTATGTTGGTGGCAAGCCGAAAGATCAGCTTGAAATAAATATATTAAAAAGAGAATGGCAGCAACTTAAACTTAAGACAGAAGTTACTTTCCTAGATGCGCATATTGCAGAACAAAATCTTAACGGTAAAAATGTTATTTTAGTGGATTCACAAAATATTGAACCAGCAAACTTTGGCTTAACATTCAATGTTCAATTGTACTATTTGGGAAGAAGGATAAGGACAGGAGAAAGCTCGGGTTCGGTACATTCTAGCGTTGGAATTCCTGTGATATTAGAAATGAACGGTTCGGAAGTAATTGAAAACCTGAAAACTATAAAAATTCCTTACGGTTCAATTGAGGATATTCATTCAATTAACTTTCACGCAGGCGCAGATTTAATTCTAAAGTCGATTGCAGATGAAAGCTATAAAGCAATGCTCAAGCACAATGTAGAGCAGTCAAAAATGTTCAACTCTAGTTATGTAGGTAGGGAGTATATCAAGCTTTTCAATCAGTTGGCTTTACCCGCATAAGATTATTACCACTGTTATACCACTGTTAAAGCCCGGCTTTACCACTGTTACTCGATATCCGGCGGAAAAGGTGGTTTAGGGATTTGGTCGATAGTAGTATTTAGGAGTTGTTGGCCAATTTCTACCTTGCGTATTTCTGCTTGCAGTTGTTGATTCATCCATAAATAGGTAATGCCACCGAATATAAAAGCACCAGTCACAAATCCAATGATGAATATTTTTACCTGATCATTCATACTTTGAAGTTTATCATAGAGTCGCGGTCCACACTTATATTGTCACGTCGAACTGGAAAAGCTAACGTATTGGATCAGTTGTTTGGGGAGGTCAGGACATTGGCGGCTATATTTCGCTCAAATTGAAATAAAAAAAGAACCCACAGCATCGTGTTGTGGGTTTGTGAACGAGAGAAGGTGAACAGGGTGATTTATCCCTGCGTTTCGACTCGTACTTGGCGAGGTAACAACTCTTTCATGAAATCATGCCCGAGATAGGCTTCGATGGCCGCTGGATCTTTGGGAAATCGAGCAATACCCTGACGGAACTTGAAGTCACCCGTAGGTTGTGTGAGCGAGACCATCGAAATGGCTCCGGCAGCTTTTGCCTCTGCACCTAACTCATATCGAGTAAGGTCGACTGTCCCATCTTCAAATGGACTAATGATGCCCACATGGATTCCGGCTTCGGTTGCTATCCGAATACCGTCAATCCATGAGTATTCATTATCATCGATTTCGTTTGGCCATTTCACATTCGGCAGATTGCCGCAACCCTCGCAACGCAAGATGACTCCATGCTTGGTTCGTTTTGAATGAACCAAATCAATGAGCGGAAAAGGCGGAGCGTCAGCGTACGCATCAAGCGTGTTGACGTGTGTGGCGAACTCTCTTTCAAGAGTAAGTCCAGCTTGGTACTTTTTCTGATCTCGTAGCCAGAACCCACCCTGCAAAATAACGTCAGGGTAGGTGAAGGCTACTGGGTCACATCCGGGTTCATGAAAAGCATCGTATGCTGATTCTTGGCGCTTCATCAGACGTGATGTTCGCCACACCTTTCCCATACAAGCGTTGTACCAACCAACGATACCCTCGGTCAGAGCGACGTACAGGAAGCGAAGGGCATTTTCCAATGTCATTTTCACTTCTGACCCCGCTTCGTCCATGGTGAACTGGGTACCAATTACAACTCCGGGAACTTGGAACGTATCTTTCCAAATCATGTTTTCGGTACCGCCGGTTCTTGCTAGAGAATCCGTACCTTGCATGAACAGCCAAGCGTCGATATCGAAGTATCGACTTTGAATGTATTCTGCGAGCTTGACCCGTTGGAAGTGACGCTGGTTTGTTGAGTCCGGTCGAAATTCAAAGTCGACTAATTCAACATCCATATTTCGTGGAATCTTGCAGTTGCTAAGCAGCTCTTCGGCACTTCGGGCGGGTTTGTAGGGCTTTTCGCCCGCACAAGCAATTGTTCCTCCGCCATTTACGGCGCAAATCTTAAATGTTTTCATTGTTACCTCGATTGGAAAGGGCGAAAAAAACGGAAAGGAGCAACGTAGCTCCGTACTTATCATTTCAACAACATGTATTTATACAACCGAATAGGTATCTTTGTCAAATGTCCGGGGAATAGGAGTTGAACCTATCTTGAGGGATTTACAGTCCCTTGCATAGCCGATCTGCCATCCCCGGGTGGAGCCAGTTGTCGGAATCGAACCGACGATCTTCTGTTTACAAAACAGTTGCTCTACCACTGAGCTAAACTGGCTTTTACGAACTGATTTATATACGAAAACTGGTATTCAACAAATTATCGTATACTATGAATGTATGACAGAAAAACAAGAAATTATCAATAGATTGCTTAATAACACCGCCGAGGTTATCAAGGAAGACGAGTTTAAATCTCGGATAGAATCAGGAGAACAGCTCACCCATTATATTGGCTTTGAGATATCTGGCTACGTTCACATCGGCCAGGGGATTATGTCTGCACTTGTTATTAAAGACTTACAGGCACTCGGAGTAAAATGCACCATTTGGTTGGCCGATTGGCATACGGCAATAAACTATAAACTGGATGGCACGAAAGAAACCGCAGCGAAGATAGGAAGGGGATATTTTACGGAAGCAATGAAAGCGTGCCTTACGGCTGTTGGCGCGGATGCGGAAGCGGTAGAGTTTCGATTGGCAACAGATTGGTATGCAAAGAATATGATGGAGTATATGGAACTAACTATGAAGGTTACGAAAAAAACTACGCGCTCGCGAATACTTAGAAGCATTGATATTATGGGTCGTGAACAAGGCGATGACGTGGAAATGTCAAGAATTTTGTACCCTGTTATGCAGGTGGCTGATGTATTCTACCAAAATCTTGATATTGTACATGCGGGTACAGACCAGCGAAAAGTATATGTAATTATGAGGGACGTTGCAAAAAAATTATTCCCCGAAGAAAAGAAACCAATGGCTATATTCCATGCATTAATGCCTGGTCTAAACAGCCCTGAAGGAAAAATGAGCAAATCAGATCCTGATTCGGCGATTTTTATTTATGACAGTGGAGAGTTTATACAGAGAAAGATCACACACGCATATTGTCCCGAAAAAGAAACTGAAAAAAATCCAGTGTTGAATTGGGTGAAGCATTTGTTATTTTGGAATCGCTCAGAACCTTTCCACATAAAGCGCAATCCAGAGTACGGAGGGGACATTGAATTTGAAAATTTCTCAGAGCTCGAAGTGGCATTTCAAAAAGGAGATATTCATCCATCAGATTTGAAATCTGCTGTAGCTAGTGAGCTCATTAAACTTCTTAAACCTATTCGCGATCATTTTGAAAAACCAGAAATTGCTGAGATGAAGAAAGAACTCGATGACGTCCTTGCGGCACGACGATAGCGAAAAAGATAACGCGCAGGCATCTCTTGCGGCATTACCGGTAAAAGTAGGGCAGTGGTATACGCATTATAAAGGTGGGGCGTATGAAGTGATCGCCTTGGCGTTAAAAGAAGATACATTAGAACCGATGGTGATATATCGCAGTCCTGGACACGGCGACACGGTGTGGGCGAGGGTGTATGAGGATTGGAATGCGGAATTTGAATGGGAAGGGAAGCAAATCAAAAGATTTTCCAGGAAGTAATCTTCCATGGACATGTACGAGATTATCTGATATGCAGAGTATTGCTGTATTCAATAGTTGACCTTGTTGGCCGTACATTTAACATTTCCGCACAATTTGCGATATGAAGAGAGGGGATAATGGGTAAAAAAGGAAAGTTCATTCGAGTTGAGATTCATTGGAAGATGATTGCAAAAATAAAGAACTTAATGGCAATTTCTGGTCTATGGACGTTGAGGGATTTCTTGAATACTGCAGTAAATATACTGCAGTGGACAATTGAACAAGCGCGAGAAGGTCGGACAATCGTCTCGGTTGACAAAGTCACTGGAGAAACCAGAGAGCTTACAGCTCCATTTCTGGAACATGTATGGGATCATTCCGCAGCTCAGGATAGTGACGACAGTTGAGCGACTTACTATCCTCAACAATGGCCGTCTCATCTAGGGGCGGTCTTTTTTTAGTTAATCGCCGTGGTGCCTTTGTGGCTTGACTACAGCCCTACATTGTCCTATGCTATAGGGCGATTGTTCATTGTACTATTGAGGAGGTTTTTGCCGTGGAATATTTGAACACTGTTAGCTTGAAGGACAGTTCGGTTTGTCAGGTTCGGGCATATCGAGAAAGTGACTATCCCGATATCAAGAGTATGCTCGAAACTGAAAAGATGTTCGATCAAGTGTGGGATGGCGAAGATAGTTTTCGTGGTATGGTCCATGAGGATCCGACGTCGGTTTTGGTGGCAACGGTGGACGAAAAAGTTATCGGCAGTATGTATGTCCATAGCACTCGTCAAGGTCGGGGAAATTGGACTTTCTTCTGGCGATTAGTTGTAGCTCCGGCGTATCAAAAACAGGGTATTGCGACTGCTCTGCTCGAAGCCGCTGAGCAGATCTTGCGAATCCGTAACCTTCCCGAAGTTT
>DATDYZ010000003.1:0-4157 GCA_035288905.1 Candidatus Anderseniibacteriota bacterium
GGGGGTAGTGCGCAGTAAAAGCATCTCAACTCCAAATAAAACCACTGCCAAACCAATCCCCCCAAACAGCGTATGCGTAACCCGACGCGCAGCATCCGGATGATCATGGGCCCAACGTATCACGTATTCATACACCGAAACTTTTTCCCGAACAGCAAACGCAAGTTCTTTGCTTTCACTATCAAACCGTACCCCAACCGGAGAATCTTTAAGTCCAGCAGGCGCAGAAACTTCAACGGTATATGTATCATTGGTATTGACCGCGCGCGAGGGAAGACTAAACCACGTAAATTCATCATCTGTCCGTGCTACAACATCCCCCGCCGTAACCTCCCCCTTCCCGTCAACAAGAATGCGAATATGCGCCGGAGCTAATATTTGAGCACGACGCAAGTTGACCAATATAACTCCTACACTTCGAACGGGAGAATCTGCAATTTCAAAAACGGATTTTACTCTCTTTCCCCAAAGGGCATGGTGCGCTCCAAACCGGTCCGTGCCCTCGCGAATAATGCGTTTGTACGTGACTGGAAAAAATAAAATGCACAATACCACAACAATACTCCCAACAAGCAAAATAATTCCTGTGCCCTTCATGCGGGCATTGTATCACTTATTTACGCCTTCTTTCCTCGTTTTCGGTCGTGCTTTTTGAGGTTCATTTTGCGAAGTCGTAGGCTTTTTGGAGTCACTTCTAACAAATCATCATCACCCAAATATTCAATACATTCTTCCAAGCTCATTTGCACAGGCGCATGGTATGCGTCCGCCACGCCTTCTCCTGCAGACCGAATGTTAGTTAAATGTTTTTCTTTACAAATGTTCACATCCAGGTCTTCCGCTCTGGAATGCTGCCCAACGATCATACCTTCATATACTTTTACTTGTGGCCCAATGAATAGTTTTCCTCGCCCTTGTGCGCCCATAAGTCCGTATGTGGTGCTTACGCCAGATTCGTGCGCAATCAAAGACCCATGATGCTCCGTAATAATTTCACCAAGGTGCGGCATATACCCATGGAAAATCGTATTGATAATTCCTTCTCCTTTTGTGTCTGTCAAATAAGCGTTTCGGTATCCAATAAGCCCCCTCGTTGAAACTAAGAAATGCATATGCGCAGTTCCGTTTTCAACACGCATGTCTTTCATTTCACCCTTTCGCTTGCTGAGTTTTTCAATAACCGTACCAGTAGCAACTTCGGGGCATTCAATGTACACATCTTCAAATGGTTCCATTTTTACGCCGTCTTTTTCCACAAAGATAACTTGTGGCTTTCCTACTTGAAATTCATACCCTTCACGAAGCATTTTTTCAATTAGAATAGACAAGTGCAATTCTCCTCGTCCCAATACAGTAAACATAGAGTCCGTTCCTTCTGCGGCCTGTATTTGCAATGCAACATCGCTTAATATTTCTCGTTCTAATCGCGCTTTAATGTGCCGTGCGGTAGAAAATTCTCCTTCCGTACCAGCAAACGGAGACGTATTTACCGAGAAGCTCATTTTTACCGTAGGCTCATCAATATGAATCGTTGGTAATTGCACTGGGTTTGCAAAGTCGGCAATTGTTTCACCAATCTTAATTGGCTCAATACCAGAAATGGCGACGATGTCTCCCGCTGTGCTCTCCGGAACTTCCACACGAGCAAGTCCATCAAATGTCATCACAAAGGCAACTTCAGCAGGCACATTTTTTCCGTCCGTTGTAATACGCATCACTTTCTGCAGCTTTTTAATCGATCCGCTCTTGAGTGGGCCAATTGCAATCTGCCCTTTGTATGGATCATACACCACGTTCACTACATGCATCTGCATCGCTGCATCAGACGTAAGTGGAGCTGGTACATGTTCAATAATTGCGTCGAATACTGGCGTAATATCTTTCATTTGAGAAAGATCAGCTTCCTTCCCTGCTTTTCCATTAATTGCAGAAGCGTATAACACAGGAAATTCTGCCTGCTCATCTGTTGCACCAAGGTCAACAAAAAGACCAAATGTTTGATCGAGCACCCACTCAACACGTGCTTCTGGTACGTCGATTTTGTTAATCACAACAATAACCGTATGCCCCGCTTCCAGTGCTTTTTTCAATACGAATTTTGTTTGTGGCATGGGGCCATCTTTTGCATCAACGAGAAGCAACACCCCATTTGCCATACTCATAATGCGCTCTACTTCTCCACCAAAATCTGCGTGGCCGGGCGTATCAATGATATTAATTTTGTAGCCTTTATACTGTACTGATGCATTTTTAGAAAAAATAGTAATACCACGTTCTCGCTCAAGTTCATTGCTATCCATAATCAAATTTGTTCCATCTTCTTTGGTAGCAAATGCTTCAGATTGGCGAAGCAGGGCATCAACCAGCGTCGTCTTTCCGTGGTCGACGTGGGCAATAATGGCTACGTTTCGTATTTGTACAGGCATAAAGAAGTATTATAGGTGAACTCTTGGTTGTTTGCGAGCACCGAGCGAAGGCGAGGTGCGATGCCCTGAGCTTGTCGAAGGGCGACTTCGTCCGCTTGCGTTTCGACCACGGCTGCCATGTCCCCCTTGCTTCTGTGGCCGATTATACTGAAATGTTGTTCTGCGATGATTAGGCGACATTCGTTTATCCTCCGCAATATATGCACTGTGCGCAGCATACGCACGCTCTGGAGGAAGCACCGGCAGGTTCGATACAGGAATTTGCATTTGCACTAATCTCTCGATTAAACGAACTTTATGCTTTTGATCTGGAGTGATAAACGAAATAGCTTTGCCCGCTTTTCCGGCACGCCCAGTTCGACCTACACGATGCACATAATCTTCTGCGTTTTCTGGAAGATCGTAGTTAATCACAAGTTCAATATTTGTTACGTCGATTCCCCTGGCTGCAATGTCTGTTGCAACTAGCATACGGAAGTCGCCAGATTTAAATCCGGCAAGACTTCTGCGACGTTGTGAAAGCGATAAATTCGAATGAATTTCTGCGGCCGTATGACCCATATGGCGAATGGCTTTGCAGATTTTCTTTGCACCATATTTAGTACGAGAAAAGATCAACACCGTTCCTTTGTATTCATCCAGCAGTTTATCAAGTAGCCGGTCTTTCTGATTGCGACCAACAATAAACATTTCCTGTTCCACTTGAGTGGCAACGCTTCCTTGGCGCGCAACTTCAATACGAACAGGCGTCTTCATATACTTTGAAGCAATTTGCATAATCTCCGGGGGCATTGTTGCGGAAAAAAGCATGGTTTGCCTCTCTTTTGGTACATGCTGAAGTACTTCTTTAATTTGTGGAGCAAATCCCATATCGAGCATTCTATCTGCTTCATCCAATACGAGTACTCCGATTGATTTCAAATCCAAACTTTTTTGCTTTAAGTGATCAATAATACGCCCAGGAGTTCCAATAATTACATGTGGGTTTCGCATTAAGGCCATTTTCTGGTGATACATGGAAGATCCGCCAATAATGACAGCCGTGCGAATTCCGAACGATCTGCCAAGGTTTTGGATGGCTTCATCAACCTGAATTGCAAGTTCGCGGGTTGGCAAAATAACCAAACCCTTTTGTTTGCTTTTAGCAATTTGCTGAATCATTGGAAGAGTAAACGCAAGCGTTTTACCCGTTCCTGTTTGAGCAATACCTACTACGTCGTTACCTTTCACGGCAACGGGAATAGCCTGCTCCTGGATAGGGGTAGGCACAGTAAACTTCAACCGCTCTAATACGGTAAGCATCGATGGCGCAAGGCCAAGTGATTTAAAATCTGACATAGTATATGTGACCTGAGCTCCTAGAGGGTCACTATAATATGCCGTCCGGTCCAAGTCTGATTATGATAATTTACCTATGGTATATCAAACCCCATGTATTGTCAACAAAAGCGACCCGCCTGGATAAGAGGGGCCGCTTTATCTACACTATGTTCCCTACGCTACCCTTCGACTTCGCTCAGGGTTTTGCTACGCTACCGCCACTGTTCCAACAATGAAGTTAACGAGTGCTGCGGAGAGACCGATGACGATAAGACCGATGAGAGCATATAAAATAGTACTCTTGGCTTGTTCTGTTTGGTCTTCTTCTCCTTGAGAAGTGATATACCGTATACCACCTAATACAAGATAGATAGCCGCTGCGATACTTGCTACGACGAGGAGGCCGTTTAC
>DATDYZ010000004.1:0-3887 GCA_035288905.1 Candidatus Anderseniibacteriota bacterium
AAAGAATTACTCCAATAAAAATACCATGGATACCCACAAAATTCTCCCAAGAATTAAAAGAGCGTTATCTATTCAATAACTCATACCAAAACAATAGTCAATGGATATAAAATATAAAGTGCACTTTTATAGACGACGTTAGAACCTACCTCAAGACATCTAGTCGTGCCCTAGAAAGTTGTTAGACGCTGATAAAAAATAAAGTTGAAGATTTTTGATAATCCATATTGGAAACATACACAATATACATAAAGTTCATGCACACCATCAAAAACATTCCCCTGTTGTCGATTGACTATAATAACAAGATATGCTAGTCTCTTGAATAGTAAAAGTTCCTTGTTATAGGAGGCGTCAACCATGAAAATCTCATTACGTTTTGGGTTTTTGACAATGTTAGGAGTTGCCATGCTGGCAAGCTCCGTATTTGCTGGGCATATTCCTCCAGAATCCCCAGTTTCGGATAAGGTTATCTTTTACGAAGTTTCTGGTAATCCGCCTCATGTTGGCCCCACTGCTCCCCAAAGCTTGAAATCTGAAAGAAACACCGGCAAGTTTCTGGAATCGCTCTTTAAGAATCTTCCAAAAAATCAGGCATTTATACTCATGATATTTACTCTCGGAGGAAACGAAGGACGTTTCATTACAACCTCTCTAGTATTTACAAGAGATGGCCATACAGAAGGATGGGGTACTGGCTTCAGGGGTTGGAATATTATTACCAACGAAGACGGTAAGGGAGAAATTAAGCGAACGTATGTAAGTTCAGAAAACAAAAAGCAAGCCACAATGGCATTTGGCGGGGCATTATATGTAGTTCTTGCAGAAATTAATTTGAGTGCTGTTGACCCGAAACTTTCAGCCGAAAATCTTGATGCCGAAACAAAGCCGTATTTTGATTATCTAAAATCACTGCTCTAAATGATATATGCCGCCGCACAAGAAGGCGGCTTTTCTTTTTGTGTTAGAACCTTCGTCTAACAGCCAGAAAGCCGTTTAGACTTCAGAAGATTTTATTTTTCAGGAATAAAAATTTCCATTTCCCTATACAGGGAAAACAACGATGTTACTGTGTCCGCCGTAGCCTTGGCGCACTGCTCTGCGAAGTAGCTTCGCTACGCAGCACGAGAAGGCGGAAAACCCGCAACCCTCCTTCGCATCCTCCTTCGTCAAAGACTTCGGACGGACACAGTAAAGCTACGGATGGGCAAGGATTTCTGAAACAGAAACGGCGACTATATTAACCTTTTCTTTGCGAAAGCAAAACCAGAACCGGATTTAAGATATTTTTCAAAATCGTATGCCTTTTTCTTGTCTTTAAATCTGCAATACCAAACTATCTGAAATGGCTGTTTATTTGAGGTATAGCGATTTTTAACAGAATTGTGTTCTTCTAACCTCTTTTTTAAATCAACAGTAACGCCCTTATAATAACTCCCGTCTTTTTGGCTTTCGAGAATATACACAAAATACATAAAGCAATAATAAAGAAATGTCCTGCTTCGCCAACTGCTACGCTAAAGCTTCGCAGTTCAAGAAGGCTACGCAGGACACTTCTTCGCCTTTATTTTATTGAAGTGCTGCGCACTACTTCGTTAAAACTTCGTATGTGCGCGCACTTCGTAGCTCCCATAAGGAGCGAAGAAGTGCACTTTTATAGACGACGTTAGAACCTATTTTAAGGCACGAACCGACTATTCGGTATTTAATGTGGTAGCAGCTTAGTAGTCCATCCTCAACGTCATCTCTTTCTTTCGCGGGGTGGGGTTACTACTCAAAAAATGGAATTTCAAAGCCACCTTGCCACAAAGAATATCGCTTAATTGTTTTCCCCTCCCCACCAGAAAATTCTTGTAAACGAGAGGTTAAAGGAACCCAATCAACGTGCGTATCATCAAAGACATACGTTTTGCTTAGAATACGCATCCTGTTTTTATCATTCGGATCAGTAAAATAATATATGACTGACGTTACGAATGGGGTGTCAAAATCACCGGTCCCAATAAGTTTAAAACCATCTTGTTCGTTAAAATTCCAGTTTTCTGCTTGCGCCTCAAACTTAATCATTTCGTCTATTTTCCCGTCCTTTCCGAATTGCATAAAATCCATCTTACTTTTTGCAAGTTCATTGATTATTTTGGACAATTTCCAACGATCCCACCGAGGTTTTAGACGTAAAATGTCATCGCCCCAAAAACTGAGAATGAGCAAAAATACCACCAATATAGTCATTACCACGCTAAATATTTTTTTCATATTTTCATTATACTAATCTATAATCCGATGGTAAACATGTCTATATGTTAGAACCTCCGCCAAACTGTTATAAAATCCTTTCTTTTTCAGAAGATTTTATTTTTCAGCAATAAAAAATTCCATTTCCCTATACGGGCAATTGGACGATGTTAGCCCTTCGACTCATCGCCCTGCTCTTCGCTCAGGGTGAAAACCTCCGAGTTGTGCTTGCACTGAGCGAGCCTGAGTTCATCGAAGGCGAGTCGAAGTGCACTTTAATAGACAATGTTAGAACCTCTTTGAAGTTGGAGTGGCGTTTCAGATACCAATTTTGCGTAAAATAAATACCGCAGGGCGAACCTGCGGATGAATCGTATTTTAGAAAAATGACGACCTGTATACTTGCATGAGCGACCGTGAGAAATCCTCATAGCATAGTTTCGGAAGTTCGCATACCATGTTCCAATTAACTTCTGTTTTCTGGTAGCGACGCTCACGAAGCCCATTGGCGATTCCACGATAGTGCCCTGCGCCGTAAACGATGAGAATGTCCCTTTTCGTACTAGCCCGCTCAAGGTCAACATTCCGCAGCACAGAAGTATCCCGCTCCGGCACAAAACTAACGGTAGGTTCGTGCAAATACTCATGCTCAAGCACCTTGTACATCTGGATAAAACCTTCATCTGCACCGGGTATTGATCTAACGCGGCTGGCAATTCCGTCGAACACGTAATGTAGTGATCTCATTTCTTCACGATGAGAAGCTTCTTCAGAAACCTGACACCATCCGTGAAGACACTGTTCCAGAAGATACCAAAGCACAACATACGCTTCATCAGGATTTTCTTTGAGTGCGTGCAGAACGCTGGCACAGTAGCCGTCCGGAACACTAAGTATCTCCGGCACAAAATAGGTCAGCCCAAGCGCTTCTTCCCAGCTGATGTCCGGTGAAATAGTCCGTTCATCAGGATACTTCTGAATAACGCGTTGGCTGGACATCCGCTGTAATTTATGCAGAAGCTGCCAGTCCATTCCTTGAAGTCCCCATTTATTTTGCGGCAACTGCTTTTTGAGATTACTGTCACCTGTAAGTACTTCTTTAAATATCATCCCACTCCATCCATCTATCGTATCTTGAAGTATACGATAGTAATCTGGAGATCCTAGATGAATGCAGGAAAAAATATCTATGCGATGGCCATAATCGGCATGATGAAAAGTAGCAACACTGGTTTCAAGCCTCCTATCTACAAAACGCATCATGGCGGGTACCCCTTTCCCCATGTGTTAAGATACTTCCACTAGGATATGACGCCCGAATTCAAAAAGCAAGGTTTGTGTTAGAACCTCCACAAAATAATCAAAAACCCATTTCTTTTTCAGAAGATTTGACGCTTGCCACAACAAAAAACTCCATTTCCCTATACGGGCAATTAGACGATGTTAGAACCCGCAATATTTCTGAAATAGAAACGGTGATTGAAGCAAATGTATGCAAAAAGTCCACTATTGTGCGGGATACGAGGATCGAACTCGTGCCTACTGCTTGCCCCGTTAGAAATCGCGAATGCCTTTGCGAGATACCGGGATTGAACCGGTGCTCCTTGCTTGGGAAGCAAGTGTACTGCCACTATACGAATCCCGCATGCTGT
>DATDYZ010000005.1:0-15459 GCA_035288905.1 Candidatus Anderseniibacteriota bacterium
TAAGGGGGAGAGATCGGCGTCGTATTCCCCTCCTTTCGAAGGAGGGGTTAGGGGAGGTACGCGAAAGAGATACTCGAAGCTCCGGATATTTTTTTCTCAGAATTTCTGCCGTTCCATTTGCTTCATCACTTTTACCGCCAAGTAAGCATACTGATCCGCCAATTTTTTCAACAATTTCGCATATATCAAATATGCTATCGACGCCGGTGAGTGGCTGATCTCTGGAAAAAAGAAATTTTATTAAACTCGCTGTCATCCCGGCCCCCGAGCCGGGATCCAAGCACGTGGATTCCGGGTCAAGCCCGGAATGACGTGGGGGATGACGACTTGTATGACGGTTTTCCAGATATTCTCTCGCCCACAGCATACTTGAACCATCTGGGATTTTTAATTCTGCTTTATCTATTGCCTCTCGAAATTCTTTGTTTTTTTGCGCCTCTACAATCATTTCGGCATTCAACGTGACGATATGAGTAAGCGTATGTTTGTCCAGTGATTGTGAAATGCGTTCGAGATACTCACCTTTCGATATAAACGAACAATCAAGAAGTAATTGGAATAGTTCCGAGGATTTCATATGGGTCTGTTTGCAGGATATTTAATTCTCGAATACTAAGCGTGAAAGCAAGCGGAGTATCGAGAATTCCAAAAGGCGGAACTGTTTCAAAAGAACCAAGATATATTTGGGGAATGCATAACGTAGCTTCTTTTGAGAAAGATGCTTGGAGTGCAGTAAGCCCGGGGCTTTGTTGAACGCGCACAGAAAGTGATCCGCTCTTTTCTCCTTCTCCAATAGATAATATTCGAACCGTTTGATGAAACGATTGTCGAAGTGGCGCAGTAGGTGGCGCTGTAGGAACAATAACCAGTGGCATGTGCCATGTGCTCTCATCGGCTACATTCTTCATATGCGAAGTATAGTGGCCCATAGCGCTTCGGATTGCTTCAATGGCCTGTTTTGGTGGGATAATCGCAATGTAGATCATAGTATGTATAGCATACCCCCCGTTGCCAATTTTCGGATAGTCCGTACGCTTATGATACATGACTGCCATATACAGCAAAATAGCCCAACAGGCGGCCGAACACTACGCACGGACAGGAGTGTATATGCCAGTTCCTAATATGATACCGCAAGATCTTTTAACACAAAAAGCATGTTACGTGTCTCTTGTTGAGCAACCAGGAAATAGAGTGAGAGGATCCTTCGGTACACCGCTCCCTCAGTCATCTTCCTTAGCTCAAGAAATTATCAAAAATACCGTAGAGGCTATTGTGCAGTACGATATTCGTATGCGCCCCATAGATGCAATGAACTACGGATATGTTGTAGGAGTGCTCGGTCCGATTGAACGTATTACGGACAAGGAACATTTGAGACCGCGAATATATGGTTTGTATATGCGCAGTGATAAAAATAAAATGGCAATTTTACTTCCAGGAAGGCTCGGAATAGATACTGCAGATGAACAGATTGCAACTGCAATACGAGAAGCAGGTATTAACCAACAACATGAGACGATTACGATGTATCGCTTCCCCGTAACATCATATGGCCCCTAGCAGTTCCCTTACATACGTACTTGTTGCCCCATGCATTCCGCTTCCGAAAGGCGGACATACCGCATATACATATCACAGTGGAAAAAATATACAAATATCAGTTGGCTCTATTGTTCGGATTTCATTTGGGAAAAGAAAAATTCTTGGCGTTGTACTGCAAGCAAACATCAAGCGTCCGCGGTATCCCACCAAGCCCATTGCGTCTGTTCTAGACGTATCGCTCACACCGCTTCAAATGCAATATGCAAACGTAATCGCGCGTCTATGCCACGGAGGAATTGGGTTTACGCTTCGGCTATTTATTCCCCACGCGCTATGAAACAAAAAAAGCCAATTGTAATCATAGAGAAAAATACCGCAAAGCGGGTAAAAGCTATTATGGCGCTTGCGAAAAAACAAAAAGGCCAAACTCTTATTATTGTCCCCGAAGTCGCGATGCTTAATGACTATCTTGGCTTAGGAACTACACAGATACTCATAGGCACACAAAAATCTCTTTTTTTGTCATTTGAAAATCTCACAACCATCGTACTAGACGAAGAGCAGTATGAAAGTCATAAATCTTGGAACCAGTATCCGCGATTGCATACTGGGCGCGGCGCACGTGAACTTGCAGCACTAACTGGCGCGCAATTAGTATACGCATCTTCGTATCCGTCACTAGCACTTCGATACATGATAGAAAGTAAAGCATGTGTGATAAAAATACATAATCCAATAGAAATACAACCGGAAACTATTCCCTTTTCGTTTGAAGATAGAAAATGGAAACGTGCGTTGCCAAATGATGCGGGCACAAGAATTCGGGCATGGGCCAGAGGGGGTAAAAAAGTATTAGTGTTGTACAACAAAAAAGATAATCAAAAAATTCAAGAAGCATTATTTTTTCGACTCTCCAAAAAAGCGAAAGAGAATATTTCGCTTGGGACTGCTTCCCTGCTCACAGATGCAATGCACGCAGCATACGACCGCGTAGTATGGATTTCGCCAGAGCTTACGATACGCGCAATAGATTATAGATCGAGTGAACGTGCGCGCATACTAGCTGCACGTTTGCAAAATATAACGCCAAAACATCCTATTACTGTTGTAACGCGCAGCGCAGAGCTTACACAGCGCATACTCGGCGTATCAGATTCCCTCTGGTATGAACACGTGTTGAAAGAACGCCGTATGCTCAATCTTCCGCCGTTTACCGATTTAGTTCGTCTTACTATTCGAGATAAAAGTAGTACAGAAGCATACGCTCGAGCAGAAACCGTACGTACGATGTTACAAGATGCATTTGCAAAAATTCCAAACACCCGCGCATTTGGACCGTATCAAGAAAAAGGCCCAAAAAAGTCAAGGTTAGTTGAATGGCATATTCTTATATCCGGACAACTCGCAGCAGTAGCTGAAGCATACAAAGATCTTCCTATAGACAGCGCAGACGTCGATCCCCATCGGGTGGTGTAGATATTTTAGATAAAAAAGACCCCTCGATGAAATCGTGGGGTCATTGTGCAGAAGGTCTATTGTTGAAACGCCAGATCTAGGTTTTTTCAGTGCTGTTCATGCGGCATTCCAACAGCTCTATCGCTGTTTTTGCTGGGATGCTTCCACCAACCCTTGGAATAATCTCTCGTAAGAGATCAAGATCTTCAAGGGTGATTGCATAATTTAGTAATGTACTCGATGAGAGTGTATAAGTAGGGTTCTGTTTTTTCTCTGCGGGCGATGGCGAACGAACAGGCGGTGCTACATCCAATCTGTCCGAATCATTTATTATTAGGTCGGTTGGGAGACAACCGAGAATTTCTACAAGGAGAGGGACCAGCACCTCGGGGAATTCATTTCTACCCTTTTCCCATGCATATATGGCAGCTGCAGTGTAATTATATTTTCCTTCGCTTTTTTCATAAAGTTGCTTGGCTAGCCTATCGCTAGTAAGTCCAGCGGTCTTTCTGGCTCTGAATAGCTTATCCCCTTGTTTTTCTTTAATAGTTCTCAGTATGCTCTTTGCTGTACTCATTTGATTTTCCTTTGGAAAACAGTGTTTTAAAAGTTCATCCATTTCGATTTCACTGGATTAAGATACAGCCTACTTGAGTAATTGTCAAATTTATTTTTAAGAATTTATGCAAGAAAAACCCCCGACCATTTATTCTTGGTCGGGGGCGGAAGTACG
Source organism: Candidatus Anderseniibacteriota bacterium (assembly GCA_035288905.1). Classification (GTDB taxonomy): domain Bacteria; phylum Patescibacteriota; class Andersenbacteria; order UBA10190; family UBA10190; genus HO2-45-11b. The sequence continues at coordinate 3,734 of DATDYZ010000005.1, forward strand.
TTTGCGGCATTTTATTGCGGCATTCGAACTTGTAAGCCGTGTGCTTTAAGGTGTTGTGCGAACTGTGCGAGCATATCACTCTCTTTCATTGCTACATCGACCTGCTCTCGTTCTTTGCTGTGGTGATGGAAAGCAAGTTCAAGGTCCTGCGCTGTAAGCCGGATACTCTCAATGTCTCCGTTGTTCAGATCGAGTAACTTTTCAAGTTTACTGCGCTCGACAACCTCACGGATAAAGGCTGGCGAATGTTCCTGAAGTAGTGAAGAGAGTCGATTGAGTTTCTCACTTTTTACAATGAGATTCCCACCAAAGTGGCGAACAAGCGCTTCAGTCGCGGTAAGATCGGGCTTGTCAATCTGGATGATCGTATCCATGCGTCCTTCACGGAGAAATGCTGGGTGGATCATATTGAGATTGTTTGTGGTCAGAACAGTAATGATATCGACATTTTTGGTATCGACACCATCCACAGTATTAAGCATCTGATCCATTTCTTGCGTTCGAAGCCCAAACATAACCCGGTCAATGTCTTCTGCGAAGATCATGGATGGGCTGTACAGCGAAGCAAAACGGAGCGCATCTCCGAGCTCAGATGCATCCTTCACGTAAATGAAGGTGCGACCGATATTGGTCGACTCTTTGGCCATCCAACGAGCGGTGAGTGTTTTTCCACTGCCATACGTACCAACAAGGAGAATCCCCCGTTTTGTCGGAATATTCAGCTTCTTGGCGAGCTCGGCATGTTTGATAGGTACCAAGACATTCACACTGACCTCACGCATTACTTCATGAGAGAAGATGACGGTGTGGTCACCAGAGAGATCCATAAACGAAGGTGGAGCAACGTCGAGTTCCCCCCTTTCGTCGCGGAACTTTACCATGATTGCTTTTCCGCGATAGATACTCTCTTTGTCCGCAAGCTCACGCGTTCGATCTGCCAAAACCTTGATCTTCTCTCCGTACTTTCGCTTCACGCGCGCGACCAGCTTCATCACAATCATTCCATTTTCAACAACCTGAACAGTTTCAAGGCTGCCTTCAACGTCAGGAAGGTGAAATGGTCCCCAAGGAACTTGTACGTTTTCGGTCGCAGAAATTGGCACACCAATAAGCTTGTTACGAATCACTCCCCCATCAGGAAGCGGAACATCGTGCCCTATGGTTGCGCCGTGGAGTTCCTTTGTCGCCTTCGAAAGAGCATGAGCTGCTTCGAAGGGAAAGCGAGGAATTATCTCTTCGATAGTGACTTCCCTTTCTCCGTAGCCCAGCAGTTCTCTGTCTGCGGAAATCCTTGAGATGGCTTCTTCGTGCGTCATTGTTTCTGGCAGTATGATGTTCTCAGTGCCATTTCGCTCAATTACACTTTTCATTCTTACACCTTTTTTCAAAGTACATTGGCTACACACTTTAAGGCGGTGTTGTTGCCTGTCGAAATCGACTGCAGAATCTTAGCTCGTAGATCAACTTTTGTCAAGACGATCTTGTTTTAGGTACGGATGTTTGGCGGTGTACACTGTTTCCCCCTGCTGCGCCTAGCGCAGCCTTTGGGCGAAGTGGGGCCGAGGGGGTGGGAGCAAAAGAAAAACCCCGAGTGATGCGATCACGCGGGGTTCGATGTTGTTTTTTTGTCGTTCTTGATCCTGGCTAAGGATCCTTCGCCCATGCTAGGCGCAAGAGTGGTTCGTCTGACCCATCTCGTGTAGCTTTAGCGTGAAAAGGAATATGTTCAGGGCGAGCTCCAAGAATAATTGTGTCGCCATCTTCAATTTTTCCATGTCCTCCTGCAACCCATGATCCAAACATGTTGAGAACATAAGCTGCTGAGGACTGATCAAGTTTTCGAACTTGCAGTTCTATCTGGTTGTACTGGTTTAGCCCGTGTGTATGAGCCTCGATTATTGTATCCCCTACAACATAGTCAATAAACCAGTTTTTTGCATGATTCCACAACTCTGTGCAATTCTTCACGGCCGACAGGTCATATGTTGCCATTACTTCTCCTTTTTTCAAGAGTTCAAGATGTACAGGGGACTACGTAGTCGCCAAGAGTTTCTTAAACCTCGCTTGCCACCTTGCACTGTCCTGCCACTCATATCCCTTTGCAGGCAGAAACTCAGTGACGTCGAGCTTTTTTTTCGGCACAGCTTGTTCGGGAATCGACTCAAGGTGTGCAAATCGTTTCTTGGGCACTGGAGCAACGCATCTTTCCATGACCGAGGCGAACCCCGTTATGGAGTAGTAGTTTATGCCCGGAAAAAGAGCATCAACCAATGGAATGAGCGCCTCGATCGTTTTTTCTTCGTTCGTTAGCGAGCTACTGTCCATTTGATTCACGATACACCAGATGATAATTGGCTTACATTTCATGTGAAGTGCCTCCACGCTACGATAGTTCAAAAAATGTGCAAACCCCTAAGTTTTAGGGACAAAAATATGATACACCTATACTCAGAAAAAGTCAACTACCTGAACAAAATGACCATTTCAGTAGATTCTATTAAAGTTTGAATGGAGTCTTAACGAAAAGTTTTTGGGCAAGAAAAAAACCGCCTTGTTTAGGGGCGGAGTTATTGTTTTTAGATTTTTCGGAAAATAGTTACGCGCGAGCGAGCAGTCGCTGTAAGCTCAAATCAATTCGTTGTCTTGCCGCATGGATTGCGGACGTGGGAAGACAAACAGTAAAATCTCCCATATCCGTATAGAAAGTATCCTTCGGACTTGACCCTCGAACATCCATGCCGTACAAACGTAGTTGGTTGTCCCAAATTGGACTACCAGAAAATCCTGGACGACTAACCATTGATAGGGCTCGGTAACCAACAAATCCTTGCTGTTCGAATTGAAGTCGTTTATCAGTATTTTCGATTGAGACGATGTGAGTATCTTTTTCAGAGAGCTTGCAGAACACAATCTGTTTACGATCCTCTACTGATTGTGCCGCAACAGGAACGTTGTATGTACTCGTAACCGGATTACACTGATTTTGTGCATTATACAATGTCATTCCGTCTACGATTCGAAGCTCCTCCGCATGCAGTGCAAATGGTTGCGTAGGTGCATCAAGGGGATCGCGAACTAGAAGGAATGCAATGTCACTTTCTCTCTCGGGATCTCCAATTGGGTTGCCAATACATTGCAAGCTCGTTACCTTGGGATTCTTAAAGGCCACAAGGTTTGTATACGCAGACATTGAGAAAAAAGATATTGCGTGTTTGCAAGTAGCAACCAGCCGTAGCCCCTTTTCAAATCTCTCCACGATGAACCCCATTGATCTTGGGCAACCGATGCTCTTTTTTATGATTGGGTTTGGACGCTCAATAAATGTGACCGAGACAAGCGGATTTGTATTCCCGCCCAACATATCACAAACCAACTTTGCTTCAGGCGGATACCCAGCTTGTTCGCTCGCGCGTTTTTTCATGGTATTCCTTTATAGAATGTGCAGGGATGTTCGTTCGTAAAAACCGGTTTCAAGACGATGTATTATGTATTGCGGGCAGGGATAAGTCAATGGTCTTTTCTACATTTTTTTCAAGAAAAAACCGACCCATTGCAGATCGGTATCATAACAGAAGTTTTTTCAACAAACGAGCAACTCTCCATTTCCATGCATAATGCGTGCATCCTGCGTTCATCATTGGCTTGAAATGCCATGGTTGGCACGGAGACGCAATAATGGGGCCCTTAAACTGAAGTCGTAAATCCATAATCAGATTGTGTGTATCAAACCCCCACTCTCGCACAGGGATTTTTCGCTTAATACCAAAACCCTTGTCCATGTGTGCGTCCACAATAATCGCTGCAATGTCGGGGTGATCACGAAAGAGTTCCCTGGCCTTGTCCGTTGTATTTGCATGCAGGAACGTAAACTTGTTTCGCGCTCTCCACATCCAAACGGCACGAAAGTACCACTTATCGTCTATGAGTAAGACTTTTTTCATTTCATTCCTTTCTTGCTATAGAGTTCAGTCCAGATCAACCACCAAGTTCTTATACACTATAAGAACGAAAAAGAAAACCCCAAGCTTGCATTGCTTGGGGGTGTTTGTGGGTTGTATTACTGCACGAGTGTTAAGGGAATGGCACAAGCCCATGTCCACTAACAAGGAACAAATTTTCGTCTTTGTCTCTGCATAGTAGCAACTGTTCACATTTGGAGTCGCATGGGCAATAATACACAAATTCTTCTCGCAGGTCGTCGGGGTCAAGTTCAGGGAGAAGTTTCCCAACGTGCCTTACAAGGTCTTTTGCCTGCATTGTTTTGCCACAAGTCTTGCATGTAATCTCGGCTGACATTTTATTACTCCTTTACCTATGGGCTCACAAAGAACTACGAGAAACCTATTTCAATAGTAGTGATTGTATAATAAAATGCTAGTGGTGGTTGTTTCCGAGTTTTGTTCATTCCTTTAGGGAGTACCTCTATGCGAAAGTACCTTTGGCTTCTGAAGTTGGGGGGATTAGTCTGCTCTTACATTCGCTGAGAGGGGGTGATCCTAAGAATCTACTGAGTCAGCTGCGAAGACGCAGCTGACTCTTTTCTATGTATTAAAATCCAAGCTTTTCTTCTACTAGAATCATTTTGACGGTTCTTCCAGAGCCTGGTTTTTCTCGCTTGAAAATAACCATTTTTGATATAGCAGTTCCTACGCCGTAGAGTTCTTGCATATGCTTATCTTCAAGCGGCACCACGTATTCCTCGAGCCGTTTTATGCCATCTGCAAGAGACGGTACGATTTTCTGTGTGCTTACGACAAAAATAATATTTGGAGAGGTAAATACAATATGCGGCAACTGGCTTCCGGAATTGGATGCAATGATGAACTCCCCTGTTTCTGATAGCGCATGCACACTGCCGAGGTAATAATCTGACAGAACTGCTTGCTTGCGAAGCTCTCCTTGTTTTGCAGGATCTTTTTCTGCAAGAATGCCTGTATGCAAATTATTCCAAGGGTGTGTTCCAGATTTTAAGTAGTCTACGAATCCGATTTGTTCGAGCGTAACCGAAGATCCGTTCATAACCGATGCTCCACTTGGAATAAGCTCTTTGATTTTTGCAAGCGCTTCTTCTTTGTTGGTAACTATTATTGCTTCTACGTTGTGTTCTTTGAGTGCTGCTACTGTTTTTGTAACAGATTCTTTTGTTGCCAGTGTGTTGTATTGCATAAATAAATATAAGTATGAGATAGAAACTATACAGTGCCAGGTGATATAAGCAAGTCTTTTTGTTTTCGCGTAAGTTGTTTTATTTCGTATTCTCGTTGCATTGCTTCTTTTTTAGAAGAATATTCTTCAGAGTATATGCACACAACGGGTAATCGTGACCTGGTATATTTTGCGCCCTTACCCGCGTTATGTTGTTCTAGTCTTTTTTCTGTATCCACGCTCCAGCCAGTGTATAACGTATCGTCACTGCATCGAAGAACGTATACGTAAAATGGCATTACTACAGAAGCATCAGGAACGATATGATAGCAAGAATCCAAGATCGTAGATAAATCCTGCATTAGGATATGCGTATATTGTAACATTTTGAAAAAGACTAAGTATCAGTGCGTATGGCGCAACTAGCCCGTGCCAAAGTCCGGAAATTAAACCAGGAGTGTCCGTAGGTACACCGCGGGGCACAAAACCGATAGCTGCATATGCAGGAGATGCCATGTACAGAGCTCCAAAAACAAACAATGCGATTACTGGTAGAAGAAACGTTTTGTTCATAACAATACTATATCTCCATCTTATTAGCACCGCCATTCCGAAGCACAGTGGAACAAAGCAGTATTAAGCTTGCTAGCACGAAAAGAGCATTAATAGTGCCAATAGGCCATAATGCAAGGTATATTCCGAGACTACCTCCAACAAGTAGCGAATATACCATCAGAACTACTATGAGAAGTGCGATACTCATCTCTATGATCCAGAGAGTATGTTTTAGATTTGGTACTTTTTTGCTATCCAGAAGTATTGCTATTGAAAGAAGAACGGGCGCAATGATAGTTATACGTGGCAATGAGTCAATTGAAAGGGGTAGAAAATAGTTAATGTTTATAATTGAAAGGCCCCGTTCAAAAAGTGGGATAGCTTGTGCTACGGCAAAGGTTGCAATGCTTACCCATAATTGCGCTCTCGTATTTAGTGCCATATGTCTTTATAGATTATCACTAAAAATGCGCCCTTGCAATTGCATATACGATAGTGTATAGTATAAGTACTTTTGGGGTTACCCACCGATCCTGGCTCACGCCAGGTGATGATTGTCAGAAAGCTCGAGCAATGCCTCGAGCTTTTGCTTTACCAGTTTAAAATCACGATCATCAAGTACTGCCATGCGGCGTTGAAAACGATTGGAATGAATCATCCTAATTTGGTTTAACATCACCCACTTCTTTTCTCCGTGGAGAGTTATTTCTTGAAACCATGTGCCTGTTTTCTCTTTAGAAGTAAGCGGTATTGCAATACAAGCATTGCCTGAAAGTTTTTTAAGGATAAGAATAGGGCGACGGAACGTTTCACCCTTGCCATATGATTCGGTGCCTATATTTAACCCAAGCGAGCACCACCAGATATCGCCTGTTTTGAAAAAGAATTTTTCTTGTCTCTTGGCCAGAGATTTTTTCGTGTCATTCCATGCATCGTATTCTGCCGAGAAGTCTTTCTTCATTATTTTATTGTATCACCAATGGTTCCAGGGCAAGTTGAATATCAAATTTTTGCTTCACCGCTTGTTGTATCTCTTCAGCAAATCGTAATAGTTCTTGCGTAGAGCCTCCCCTATTAATAAGTGCTAGGCTGTGATTTTGTGAAATACCAACATTGCCTCTTTTGGTTCCTTTTACAAAACCTGCGTGTTCTACTAGCCATGCTGCCGATAGTTTTACCTGGTCTGCTTCCGAATTGTAGTGCGGTATTTGTTCTTGTGAGTTTTCTTGTATTGTATCTAATTTTTTCTTTGAAATTATGGGATTAGTAAAAAAAGAACCACAAGAAATACTATTGGGGTCCGTTGGGTCTACAAGCATTGATTTCTTTTTGCGAAGTGACAGTACCGCATTCCGAGTTTCCTGAAGCGAAGATGTTTCAGATACAAGAGAGCTTAATTCGCCGTAACGAATATTTGGCGTACCATTTGGAATCAGTTTGAATGTTACAGACGTTATAATATATTTGTTAAAATCTTGTTCCTTAAAGCGACTAGTTCGATACCCAAATATACACTCCTCGTTTGTAAAACGAACCGCTTCTAGCGACGTACGGTCAATCGCATCAACATGCGAAATAGTCTGCGAAACTTCTTGTCCGTATGCGCCGACGTTTTGAAATGGAGTACCGCCGCAAGACCCGGGTATTCCGGACAGACATTCAATACCCGTCAGATTATTCGCTATCGCGTATTGCACAACGTTGTCCCAATTTTCCCCTGCCTGGGCAGTAAGCTCGCCATCTGGTGTTGTTGTAATACCTTTCGTTTGAATGTGTACTACAAGCCCATCAAATCCAGAATCTGCAAAAATACTATTACTCCCCCCACCTAACACGTGTACGCGCATGTTGTTTTCTTTTGCATGCGAAAGCGCAGCAATAATATCGTCATTTGTTGTGCATGCGACATATTCCTTAGCGTTTCCACCTAGTTTGATAGTTGTAAGCGTGGCAAGTAGCATAATTTCTAAGTATATAGAGTGTTATATAAAAAAACACCCTCGAATTGCTTCCATAATAGCAACTCGAGGGGTGAGCCAGGGAGGTGGAAGCAGCTTGTCTACTTCTCTCCCGACTACTCTATCTTCAGAAGAATGACTTATCTGCGGCAACGACCGTGGCGACGATCAAAATGAAGATGCATTCCCGTTCTCCATTGACCCCTAGCCGGTGTAATGATTTGCGTTGCGCTGCCGCCGAATCCATATCCACCAATCATGTACACTGGGTAACCCGGTCGTATTGCCGCGACTTGGCCGGTGTAGGGGTTGAGTAACGCTTGTGGCGGAACATCGAATCCCGCGCCATATTGCCGCATTGACTGGGCCGAAGCGTTGTCGCCTGAAGCAATAATTGCAAACAGAAACAAACAGACGATTACGGTTTTTCCGAGCAAAAATCGCATTTCACGACCTCCAACTAAAGAAACGAACACATCAGCACATTTGCTGACTTCAGCGATTATTCTATTTTATGTCAAATAAAATGTCAAATGGATATTATTTTTATTTGCCTGCCCCGCGAAGATCTCTGAGTGAAGTGGGGTCAAAACCAAAATCCGTATCCGTACCACGGGCGTGGAGATACTAAAAATCCTGCTCCGTAATGCCCGTATCGAATTCGACTATTTGCATAGATAATATTTGGAGAAGAAGCAAAACCAGCGCCGTAATATGCCGTATATACAGTACCTGTAGTAGGGCCACCACGCAGTTCTGGAGAGCCAATAAACCCTGCACCAAAGTTTGCAGGCGCTATATTTGGAGCAAGCGTATCTGCTGCTGTTAAAAGTGGTGATGGCAAAAAGCCGGCACCGTAATTTGCCGTATGTATTTCATTTGCTCGTGCGGGCAGTACAAAGGCGCAAATTCCGATAACAGAGATGCCAATTGCGATGGATAGAGATTTGGTATTCATAACGAAATACTATACTCTAGTTACGATAAAAATGCAAGGGCTATTTTGTTTACGGTGAGCTTGTCGAATCCGTCGATGTTGTTTCGAAGTCTTTTGTAATTTTTATGGGAAGGCGTGTAACTATTGAATCGGGTCGAAATACCTGTAGCACGTATTCCCCTGGGCTTTTTATAGTCCAACAGCAATAGGAATTCGTGCCGGGTGAAAAAGTAATTTTGCTCGGGCTTAGATTCGAAATAGTACTTTTTGCGTCTACGAGCCTAACTGTCACCTCAACCTTTTCCTTTGCGGATGATGTAGTTGTTCCTTGAAGCATAATCTGTTCGCTCACCGTGTATTCTGTTTTTTGTTTAATGGGAGGATTTACTTGCGTGGCAAAGTCGGGCCTCACTGGTGTTCCTAAACGAAGATCTGAAAACAGAGGCGGCTGATTGCCTGCTGGTTTCTCTTCTGTAGGTATTTTCTCCGTTCCTCGTGATGGCAGAAAAAGCGCAAATACAATACCCGCTGTAAATAATATAAAAACAACAGCTGCAATGTGAATTTTCTTCATTTGCGTTTTATCACTTTCAAGACTGCTTGTTCAATTGCAGGTGCATCCATCCGGTATTTTTTGAGCAGCTCCTCTGGAGGTCCGGATTCTCCAAAGCTGTCGTGCATGCCGATAAATTCCATTGGTACGGGATATGACCCCGCAACAACTTCCGCAATCGCGCTGCCAACCCCACCAAATATTTGATGTTCTTCCACGGTGACGATAGCTTTGCAAGAACGTGCTGCTTGTTCAATGGCTTCACTATCGATTGGTTTAATAGATGATAGATTAATAATTCTACATGAAATGCCTTTTTCTACTAATTGGTGTGCAGCAACAAGTGCGCTATGGATAATAGGACCTGCGCCAATAATCGCGACATCGTCGCCATCTCGAAACGTCGTTGCTTTTCCAACACGAAAGGGTGTTTTTTGTGTGGTGAATACTGGTGTAGGTATTCTACCTAGGCGAATATATACTGGACCGTTTATTTTTGCTGCGGCGTGCACTGCTTTGCGTGCTTCCTCGCTATCACACGGTACAAGTACGGTCATGTTTGGTAGTACCCGAGTTAGCGCAATATCTTCGAGTGCCTGGTGAGTTCCCCCATCTGGTCCAACAGTTACACCTGCATGTGCTCCAATAAATTTTACGTTAGCTTTGTTGTAGCACGATGAAATCCGAATTTGGTCCCAATTTCTTCCCGGAGAAAATACGGCATATGTTGCAATAAAAGGAATTTTTCCGTTTAACGAAAGTCCCACGGCTACGTTTGCCATATTTTGCTCCGCAACACCCATTTCAATGAAGCGTTCGGTAAATTTTTCTCGAAACAAGTTACTGCGCGTAGATTCTGTGAGATCAGCACATAACACAACAATACTATCGTCTTTCTCGCCTAGTTCAACAACGCCTATTCCATATCCATCTCTGGTTGCGGCCATATGCACATCGTGGCGAAGTGTCGCAGGTGACAAATGCGCAGTTTTTAGGAAATTACTCATAGTTCGACTTCGCTCACTATGAATTTTAAATAGATAAAATTCATAAATCAGAAGGGCTAATTTTATTATCTAAGCTGCGCAGCTCCCGAAGAGCAGTTCTTGCTTGTTCTTTGTTTGGTGGGTTGCCGTGCCACTCAAATTTATATTCCATAAAATCAACGCCTTTTCCTGCAATAGTGTGTGCGATGATGCATACGGGATATTCTACAATTGCTTTCGCTTCATTGCAGGCATCAATAATTGCTTCCATGTTGTGGCCATCTATTTCAAGTACATGCCATCCGAATGCTTCATATTTCTCTTTTAGATTTTCTTTTTTCATGACCGTTTCTGTCGGACCGTCTATCTGAATGTTATTACGATCAATAATTGCGGTGAGATGTGAAAGTTTGTAATGCCCTGCAAATGCAGCCGCTTCCCATGTTGACCCTTCGTCGTGTTCTCCATCAGAAAGAATTACATATGTTTGGTATGTTTTGTTATCCATTTTTCCTGCATATGCAGATCCGCAGGCTACAGAAAGTCCTTGACCAAGGCTGGCTGCAGAATTTTCAACACCAGGTGTAGTGAGCCTATCAATATGCCCCTGCAGGCGGGATCCTAATTTGCGCAGCGTCTGCAACTCCTCTACTGGAAAAAAACCTGCACGTGCAAGTACGGCATACCATACGGGCGCAGTATGGCCGCAAGATACGTACAGTCGGTCTCTGTTCGGGTCTGTTTTTTGTTTCGGGCTAAAGTTCAAAATATTGAAGTAGAGTGCAGTTGCAATATCAGCTAAATCGAGCGGTCCTGCGCTATGACCGGAACCTGCGGCGACAAGCATATTTATAATGTCTTTGCGGACCGTATTGGCCATTCGTTCTAGGTCTGCTTCTGTTGTAAGGCGCTCCATGCTACTAGTCTACCATATTTGCAAGAAGTTCTAAGTCCAACATATTTTTTATTGGGTTTTCTCCGCTGAAAATTGCTGTATTTGCGCATAAAATAGTTGCGCCCGCTTGCGTGTACTCTCCAATAGTATCTTTTCCAACATGTCCGTCTGCTGCAATGCGAATATTCGGATGCTTTTCATGAAAAGTTTTTATTTTTTCGAAAACAGTAGTATTTATTGCTTGGTTTGCGATGCCCGGTTTGTATCCCATAAACAAAACATATTGAACGATAGGTAAATATTCTTCTAGTTGTTCAAGCGGAGTTTCTGGATTAATTGCAAGTCCCATCTCGCTACTTGTAAATTCTCCTATCGTGTTATACACAAATGGCAAATCAAGTTTTCCGGTGAAGGCTTCTATGTGAAATACGCACCTGGCCGGATTCAGTTCAATAATTTCGTCAATGTAGTCCCCAGGGGTTTGGACCATCATATGCAGATCTATTTTATCTGTGCGCAGTTCTTTAAGTTGCAGTATATCTAAGAATCCAACTTCGCCAGCAAATACCCCATCAATAACATCTACATGAATATACTGCGCAGCAGAAGCTACTTTGTTCCAGTCCGTTTCAATTTCTTCAAATGTTGTCCGCAATATCGCAGGGACAATAGTGATGGCATTCATTTCCCCTCCATC
>DATDYZ010000006.1:0-4771 GCA_035288905.1 Candidatus Anderseniibacteriota bacterium
TGCTCAACGTTCCTGGTGAAGCCGAGTTCAAAAACCTTGGGGTAACCTATTGCGCAACATGCGATGCACCGCTATTTTCAGGAAAGGATGTAGCGGTCATTGGTGGCGGCAATTCCGGAGCAGAAGCAGTTATTATGCTGCAAAAAATCGCGAAAAAAATCTATGTACTGCAAGACACGGACCAGTTAATTGCTGACCCTGTCCTTGTAGCAAATTTCGACAAAGACCCGAATGTTACTATTATTACCAATACCCAGACAACAAAAATAACAGGAGACACGCTCGTTACTGGATTAACATACAAAGACAAGATCACCAACAAAGAGCATGACCTGAACGTGCAGGGCATATTCGTAACTATTGGAGCACTCCCCAATACGGCACCCGTAGAAAAATTGCTGACATTAAACCAACTTCGTGCTATACCGACAGATCGTTATGGGGGAACAAAGGTTCCTGGATTTTTTGCGGCGGGAGATGTTACAGACATTCGTGATGCACAAATTGTGGTAGCTGCCGGGCAAGGGTGCAGTGCTGCGTTATCTGCCGGAGACTACATCAGCCGCTTACCAAAGTAATTCAAGTATTCGTATGAATACTCAGATTGGGCCACTTCTTAAATCAATTACAACATTATTCCCGTCTTCTCACTATGCATTGTTGTCCCTCTTTCTCTTTATTGGACTAGAGCTGTTATTCGTCATTCACCGCTGGCTGTTCCTCCTCTTCTTTATTTTCCTCGCTATTCTTATTATCGGAATTTTCCTTATCCGCTCCGAAGAAGGGGAACAATTTCATCCAACTCAAACAATCCTCCCCGGGCTTGCAGCGTTTGGTTTTGGAGCGCTTGCTATTTACCTCCCCCTCACTTCATTTTTGCATATCTATTTCTTGGTATGTGCAATATTGTTCTTCTTTATATTAAAACACGGCGCAAAACAAGCGTACCCCACTTGGAATATGGTTATTTCTCCTGCAGTGCTTTTCACCGTCATTGCCCCTGCTATCGGATGGCGCTTCACTCTCTACACCCCCGTATGGGTTATGCTTGCAATTCTGTTTCCGATTATAGTACTGATCGCATTTCAATCACTCCTAAGGTACACAAAAACATTGGGTGAGGCAGGAATGATCGCGTTGAGTCTTGGATTCGTTCTTACGGAAATTACATGGATACTCCAGTTTCTCCCGCTCCATTTTATCGTACAAGCTGGTTTGATCGTGGCTATCTATCATACAATTGTGCAGCTCTCCATACTTACAATAGAAAAAAACCTTACCAAGCGTACCATCCTTGAATATAGCCTCGCGGGAGCCGGAGCGCTCTTAATCCTTGGCATCACCGCACATTGGTCGTAAACTGCGCTATACTACATACGAAGCATATGGCAACAAAAACTATTCGATTATCACTTACTTCTTTAATCCTTATATTCGGACTCTTGTCTTGCATTGGAATTGCAGGAGGCGTTGTTGGTTCTCGCATGTTTGAACCAGCTCCTCCACTGCGCTCCGACACAAATGGAACTATTGTTCCTGTTTCCCAAGAGGTAACAGTATCTCCGGGCACATTAGCAGCAGATATTGCAGCTGCCAACGGAAAATCTGTATTTATTTTGGCGCACGAAACGCCCAAAGGCATTACAGCGTTTGGAGTAGGTGTAGCACTTACAAACGATGGCGTTATTATGTCTACCATCAACATTACAAAAGAGAACGTGGTTGGTGTTGGAGAAGATGGTGTTGTGTTTCCGCTGCGCCCAATTGGGTACGATGAACTTTCTGGAATCTCTTTTTACAAAGCAAGCGATCGAATTATTTCCCCTTTCAATCTATCGCAAAAAACTGCTCTCGCTGGATCTTCTCTTCTTGCACTCCACCGACCAGCAAACAACGTACAAATATCGGTACATAGCCTCAATCTTTCCACTACTCTTTTACCACCAGAGACTACTGCTCCGGGAATACAAAAAGTTGCCCAACTAGAAAGCGCTGTACTCCTACAGCCCGGCACTCCACTCCTGAACGAAAGTGGCGAGCTTTCAGCAATACTCTACGATTCAGAAAAAAATACCGCGCTTTTTACATCTGATATTCGCGCGGCATTGGAACGCCTTGCGTCAAACAGACTTACCTATAATCCGTTTGTGTCGCTTGGCTTTACAATATCTTGGGAATCAGAACTAAACACAAGCCGAACTATACGCATCATGAGCGAAGTTGCGAGCGTCACAAACAATAGCCCAGCAGATACAGCGGGGCTACAAGAAGGGGATATCATTACTGCAATGAATGGGAATACCGTTTCTTGGGATACAAATATTGTGGACTTGCTACAGGCAAAGCCACTCCATCTCACCATTATGCGAAAAGAAGAGCAAAGGACGATATCTATTAATCCGTAAAAGCCCATGGCAGTACTTCGGCCAAATTTTATCTTAGCTGTAACAAGTATTGTTGCACTCCTGATTCTTTTTTCTCTTGCACAGGAGATGAATCGCCGCCTACAAGTACAACGAGAAGTTTCTCGGCTTGAAAGTGATGTAAATAAAATGGAACGGCGAGTTATTGAGCTTGAACAACTCAATGAATATTTCAGTACAAAAGATTATAAAGAACGCCTTGCACGCGAGCAGCTGAATTACCGAGCACCAGGTGAAAAAGTTGTCCTTATTCCAGAGAGAGTACTTGGTACCCAGCAAACAAATGCTGCAAAAAAACAAGACGAGCAAAAACGCTCTATTCCGCTTCGCTGGTGGTACCTCTTTTTTGTTGATAAAAGGCAATCATGAAAAGTATCGTTTTACTATTTCTGCTTGTAATCTTTGTTCTTGTTTTTTTCTGGTGGAAAAGTGATTTTGCCCTTCCACTGTTTTGTACAACACGAGGATGTGTTACAACAACAGGCTTAGAGCAGGAAAGAGCATATCAACAGCTCTTTACAACGGCGACAAATTCTACACCGCCAAGTGAGGCAGCAATTCTCACAACCCTTGTCCGCTTATTTCTCATAAAAAATATTCCAGGTACAACAGTATCACCTCAAGATGCTCAAAAATACCGAGAAGACGTTTTACATCTTACCGACCCATCAAGCGTACAGCAGATCGGGTTTGCATCGTTTGATGAATACGATAATGCTGCTACTATTCCATTTCTATTACAACAATCCTATATGAATAAACACGGATTCAAAAGCCCGAGAGAAGCCTTTACGGCAATTTCTCAAAATATTAGTGTCATTTCCTTGCTTTTTGATTACACGTGGGATAGTAGTAAAGGAGAGGTAGCCGCGCGGGATTAATCACTCGTGCGGGTATGATTCAATGGTAGAATACGACCTTCCCAAGGTTGAAACACGAGTTCGATTCTCGTTACCCGCTCAAAAGAAAAAAGCGAACCACTTGGCTCGCTTCGTGAGTTTGTTTGACATCGCTGCTTTGCGACTACTGGTTGGTGAGTCGAATCTCCGTTGCTTGATCAACGATTCCGCGTCCACCACTTTCTGTTACAGCCGAGACTCGGTTTCGCTCGGTTTCACAGATTTCACACGGACACATGCAGCCCCATCGATCATGGGTACCCTCCAAGTGACAATAGTGCACAACCTTCCTTGGATCTTGCACACGATCTTGTGTCCTGCGCATGATCATTGAATATCTCCTGTTAAAGTACAGAAATAGCTGTTTTCTTTGTAGCACATGGCATACTTCCTGTCAACTACTCGCAATTTCTGCTGGGGAAACAGCTGGAGTATAGCAGATACTACGTTTCAGAGTAACGGGGTCAGTAACTCTTTTTTTGTGCGGTGAGTTCATCGCAGCAATGTATTGTGGATGGTTAGGGTCGTCAGCAATTATTCTTACAATTGGTTCACTGCTTTCAGAGCTGATCACTGCAGGGTCGGTCGACATACACTCACCTCCGTTCCGTTTGTTAGAGCGAATTGTATAGGTACAAACAAAATCAAGAAAAGAAATCGAATCTCTATGAATTATAAACATAAACTCTCTTGCGGTACATACTGTTTTTTATGCATAATTACTCAATATGAAAAACAATTCTCTTATCACAACTATTGCAGTTAGTGCTCTTGCCGGCGCAATTGCATCTATTCTTATTATAAACAATCCCAACATTGCACGTACTATTGTGCGCGAAGAGTCTAAGCCACAAAGCGAACAAACGATTGTAAACGATTATGAAAAAGCTGTTATTGCAACAGTTGAAAATGTTCAGAAAGCCGTTGTTTCTATTGTTATATCTAAAGACGTGCCTATTATAGAACGTTCTTTTCCGCAAGGCTTCGACCCGTTTAGCCAATTTTTTGAAAACGGACAACTATCCCCATTTTCATTTCAAGTGCCAAGACTTGAGCAAAAGGGAACACAGCGAAAAGATGTTGGGGGCGGTTCTGGATTTTTAGTATCTGATGACGGAATGATTGTGACCAACCGCCACGTCGTAGATCAAGTGGACGCGGAGTATACGGTGTTTTTAAACGATGGATCTAAACATACAGCTACTGTTGTTGCAAGAGATCAACTCAACGACATTGCAGTTATCAAGATAGATGCAAAGAATTTACCGTTTCTTTCGTTTACAGACTCGAGCACTCTGAAAGTTGGGCAAACGGCTATCGCAATTGGCAATTCGCTCGGAGAACTGCGAAATACCGTATCAACGGGAGTAGTTTCGGGCTTATCACGTTCTATTACAGCAGGAAACGGCCTTGGGCAAAGTGAGCAGCTCAACGAAGTAATCCAAACGG
>DATDYZ010000007.1:0-6074 GCA_035288905.1 Candidatus Anderseniibacteriota bacterium
CATACGACAGCAGTTTACAACCCGAAGGCCTTCTTCCTGCACGCAGTATCGCTCGGTCACACTTTCGTGCATTGCCGAAGATTCTCGACTGCAGCCACCCGTAGGTGTCTGGACCGTGTCGCAGTTCCAGTGTTGGGGGTCATGCTCTCACACCCCCTACCCGTCGTAGCCTTGGTGAGCCGTTACCTCACCAACTAGCTGATAGGACGCAGGATTTTCCGGAAGCGATAAATCTTTACTAAGAAAGCTCTCGCTTTCATAGACTATGGGGTATTAGTCTACCTTTCGGTAGATTATTCCCCACTTCCGGGTAAATTTCCAACGTGTTACTAACCCATTTGCCACTCCTCATAGTATTGCTACATGAAGCGTTCGACTTGCATGCCTTATCCATACTGCCAGCGTTCAGCCTGAGCCAGGATCAAACTCTTAATTGTGACCACGTTTATCTCACGTGAGTGAGATATTACGTGGCGGGCGACGTAAGAACTATCCGGGGGGACAAATTCTTACGCCATTAACTTTACAATCGCGCAAAATTGCGCAGATGTTTCCGTGTCAAAATCCGCATTTTGCACGGGATGAATTGGTAAAGTTCACTCAAATAAGTCGTACGTTCCAGTATATAGAGACGAATTGGCTTGTCAAATCGAATGAGCGCAGAGCGAATGGAGATTTGACCCTGAGCCGTGTCGAAGGGCCAAGTTATACGAGAAGGAAAAGAAATAGCAGGCTTGTTACTATGCCAATACAAGCCCCAATTAATGCTTCAATGGGCTCATGTCCGAGCTTTTTTTCTAGGTGCGGAAAGTTTTTTTGTTGATCTTTTGGGAGAAGTAAAATAAGCCGTACGAGAGCCTCTCCGTGCCTGCCAAGAAAAATTCTCATACGGAGTGCATCATCTAAAATAATAATTGCAAGTACTACTGCTATTGCAAAAAGAGAGCTAGAGAGTCCGCTCGTATACCCAACAATCGTCAAAAGAGAAAACGCGAACGCACTATGCGCGCTTGGCATTCCTCCGTACCTTGGAAGATGGATTGGGTGGCCATCTGTTTTAGAAACCCAATTGTGGTTAAAAAACCGTTTGGAGAATTGGGTCATAAGTCCAACAACAACAGGGATAAGAAAAAGAGGCGTGTTCATAGTGTTACTGGTTTCTCCATTTCTCTATTGCACTGTGATTTCCAGACAAAAGCACGTCGGGAACTTTCCATCCGTTGTATTCTTCCGGTTTCGTGTATTGGGGTGCTTCTATGGACGTAGATAATGAATGTGATTCATGAACAAGCGACTCAGGGTTGCCGAGTACGCCAGGAATTAAACGAATTGCTGCTTCCGCTACAACCATAGCCGGTAGTTCGCCTCCTGCAAGTACATATGGACCTACGGAAATTTCTTCGTCAGCAAGATTATCAGCAACTCTCTGATCTATTCCCTCGTATCTACCGCAAATGAATATGAGGTGATCGAGCTTGGAATATTCTTGAGCTTTTGATTGGGTAAATTGTGTGCCCCGTGCCGACAAAACGATAATTCGAGTTTTAGAGCTGTCTGCTGTGAACTTACTACTTACAACTTGTAACGCCTTGTGAATCGGTTCGATTTTCATAACCATGCCAGCGCCACCTCCGTACGGGGTGTCGTCTACCGTTCCGCGTTCATCGAGACTGTAGTCACGGATGTTCCAGAGGTGAATGTCTGCGTGGTGTTCTTTTTGAGCCCTTCCTACAATACTTGTGTTAATATACGGCTCAAAAACTTCCGGAAATAGAGTGAGAATATCGATACGCATATTCTTTTATCGCGTATCTTGAAAACCGTCAGGAATAAATCGATTTGTAGGTTCAACAATTGGAGTTGGAGTAGGAGTTTGTGGCGACTGTCTGGTGAAATTTAACCATAAGTATCTCGCAGATGCATTGAGACCCGATCCAACTACTTGTCGTCTTGTGTAAGAAAGCCAAAGAAGTGTTGTAGAGTCGAGGGTGGAAGGTACGGACAAATTTCCAATAAAGTTGATTGTTCTTACGCATTCAGCATTTTTCCCACCCCTACAGTCATTGTTCGGATAATCTTGGGCAACAAGACGATCAAACGATCCATTTGATGTGTTGCCTTTGATGCTTGCATACGGATCCCACGTCAATGTAGCTGGATTTGTAATATGAAGAAAAGATCCAACAGGATTGGTAAGAATAGGCTGATCAAAATATCCGGTGAGTGTATGTTTTCCGCCGTCTCGTGCATTATATATGCTAATTAAGGATAGATTTTGCTTATTATTGCAATGAATGTATTTCATCGTGAAACTAACAGGAATATTAGAAGTAGTAAGTGGGGATGTAGCTGGATTATTGTTATGTAGTGGTTTGTTTATAGTGATGCTTGTTATGGCGTTGCCAACATCGTCGATAACAATCCCATTTGCGCCTTGCGTTGCGTGAGGACGAAGCATCGCAAACCCTAGAGATGTGGCGCTCGCAAGCAGAAGTAATGGAAGCTTTATTTTTTTTGACTTCCCTGTCTTTCGCTGAGTTAGAAGTGCGACGGCTGCAATCATGAATAAAAATACGAATAAAAGGATATTCGGTATGTTGTTTCGGGGCGATTGTGTTACGGGTTGTTCTATTGGTGATATGGGTTTGATATTCGTATTGCTGGCAACAGGAGGTACGTGAATTTCATATCGATCAAGCTCTGCACTAGTTACAGTATCGGTTAATATGATACGAAAACCTGGGTTTTGGAGTGGGGATGCAAGATCAAATGTTGCCGTAGCTGTTTTGGCCCCATCTGGCCCAAGCTCTGGGTAGTGAGCGGTTTCTTCTGTGATGCTATTTGACCCATCAAGAAGTGATACTAGCACACTTGCCTGTACTGATGTTTTCCTATCTGCTGGCCCCACAATATCAAATGTGATACCCGCTTTTGAATGAGTTAACGAAGTGAATTGGCCCGAAATAATTCTTCCGGTTTTTCCTTCTACTACCCAACGATATTGTTCTAAGTTTGATACGCGATTGCCAGTAGAATCAACAAAGGCGAACGTGGCTTGGTATGCTCCAGGTTGTTTTGGTGCCTTAGTTTTGAATTTCCCTTGAAAATCTTTCTTGGGAGCTATGATAGTAGCATCACCATGTTGCGTGTCTACAACTGATCCAGTGAGATCAAATGCATATGTTGTAAGGACTGGTGTGGCAGTGAGGGGGATAGTACCCGAAAGCGTTCCTATAATAGGAAGTGTAATTTCTTGATCTGGTTGTACGTTTACCCCTTCTTCAGGATGGTATTCTTTTTTTTGTAGTATTACAGGCTGTGGCGATAACATGAGGAAAGAAGCATCTTTTGATCCCAAGCGTATCGCATAGTCGTCCCACCCATATTCGTTTCCATTGCTAGTGATCACTTGAATTCGAATTCTATAATTCCCTTCGGGAAGATTGGGGCTTTTGTATGTAAAGCCCAATGTTTTTCTCTCTCGAGGAGAAAAAGAGTTACTTCCTGGAATAATAATGCGATCGATAACACGCGCATTATCCGCAATTATAGTGTTCGTTTCGGTGATAACAGGGGCTGGTTCGAGGAGTAACAATTGCATTTGAATATTTCCGAACGAAGCGTCTTCATCATTCAGAATATCAACAGACCCGACTATAGTGCCAGAAGCAATCGTGTTTTGGTTTATTTGAATGTTCCCAACCTGAAACGATGGATTGAGTAAAAGAGTAGAATTTATGTCTTTACCTTCAGGGGGTGTTTGTGCAAACGCAAGCAGAGGAAACGCGAAGAGAACAATGAAACTCGTAATGAAGGACATGTTTTTCATAAATAATAGTACGTATGTAGTATATCACTGACTGGATAAAACAAAAAACCTGCAATCCGCCAATTGGAGGAGCAGGTTTTTTTGTTGGTATCTAGAAGCTATTAGAGATCGAGATCGTCGAGCGCTTCTTCTACGGACTGTTTTTTTTCTTCAACGGGAGCTGGGGTTTCAGTTGCTGCAACTGGCGTAGCGTCTTGTGCTGGAGCTACGGTTCCTTCTGCTGGACGCACATTTCGAGTTGAACCTTCTGGTTCGTTGATTTTTAGATTAACTCGAGCGTTGTTTCGTGCGCCAATTACTCGCAGAAGTGTTCGGATTGATTTTGCAGTTGCGCCTTGGCGTCCAATAATTTGGCCCATATCTTCTGGGTTTACTGCAAGCGTGATAAGTACCCCCATTTCATCGATTGTTCGTTCTAGCTTTACGTCATCTGGGTGGTCTACAATAGACTTAACAACGTATTCTACAAACTCTACATCATGAGACTGTCGATCATTTTCCATAGGAATGGTGTGTGAAAGAAATTAACGGATAATAGTTTTATGATAGCAAAAAGGTTGTCTTACGTCAACTTTATTTCGCGATTTCAGCTTCTACTGGAGCACTTTCAGCTGCTGCAACTGGCTTTGGATGCCAAAGTAATTTTTTCTCACCCTTAATAACGTTGTGGGTAATTAACAGGTTATAAACAGTATCAGAAGGGTGTGCGCCTTTTTTGATCCATTCGTTTACAGCTGCATTATCAACAACAAAGCTGTCTGTGTGCGGATTATAGTGACCAAGGTCCTCAATGAACCTGCCTTTAATAGGGGCATGACCATCTGCAAGAACAACACGGTATGTGGCATATCCGCGCTTTCCTCGGCGTTGTAAGCGAATTCGTAACATAGATGCAATACTAGCCAATGCGCTCCGATTGGTCAAGGGCAAGTCTTGCTTAACGCAAGTATCGAGTTTTCAAGTATGCAGTAAAGTCTGCCATTTCCTGTTGGTAGGTCTGTAGTCTTTGCTCTTTAACGATCGGATCCGCTATTTCCTGAAGGAAGGCTCCTGCACTTGTTAGCCGGAGTCTTCTCCCCATTTCTTCAACAATAATTCTCTGGTCATGCTGTACGGTACGATTAGTATAAAAATCATTTAATAAATCCATTGCAATTTGCCCTTTCTCAAGTATTGGCCTGTTCGCCTCGGCCGTCAGCTTATGAGCATTTTGATACAAGTTTTGGATTTCTTCGGTTGGTGTATTGTTTAATTCCGCTTGTTCCGCTTGATCAAAAGCCTCGCTGGATTTCTTCCACAGTTCATCAACTCCTTCTACCTTTATCTCTGCCCAAGGTGCTGCGATACCCCAATTAAGATGACCTTCGCATGATTGGCTTGTTTGGAGGTCGAAAACATTCAAAGCAATGACTGTTTCTATAATTCCAGTATCAATAGGCTTTCCTAAACCATCTTTATATCCTTCCACGCGCTTGGCAACTTCATCCCAATGAGTTTGTTTTTGTGGTTCAGATTCCGAAGATGATGAATTGCTTTCAAAACTTCTTGGTTCCCGTTCACTCATATTGTAACGATAATCAAAAAAATAGGCTTTGTCGATGTGCTAAAAGTTTTCTACACTTGCATTCGAGGTGTTTCGGCGGGCATGTTCGCAATATCTTCTAGTTTAACTGAGTACAGGTGCGAAGTGCCGTCGCTATGCATTGTTACCCCATACAGAACGTCTGCAACGGACATTGTTTCCCTGTTATGACTAATGACAATACTTTGGGTGGTGTGTGATCGTGCAGATAGCAGTGATGCGAATCGTTTAGAGTTTGCTTCATCTAATGCAGCATCCACTTCATCCAGTACGATAAACGGTGGTTTTTGTACGTCGAGTATGGCGAAGATAAGTGCAAGAGATGTGAGCGTTTTTTCTCCGCCAGAAAGGAGCGCAACATGGCGGGGTCGCTTTTTGGGAGGGGCAATGATAATATCTACTCCGTCTGGGACGGATACAATTTCTGCCTTACCCCCTCCAAAGAGCTTCGTGAAGTTTTCTGTAAATGATTGTTGGATGCGAGTAAATTGTGTTTGAAAGTTTTCTTTCATTTGTACGTGAAGTGCCTGCACGCTCTGCAAAATATCATCCATAGTAATTTCGATGTCTGATAATTGAGTTTCTAAGGATTGCAATCGACTCTTTGCTTCTTCGTATTCCTTGATTACGACCGGGTCTTTTTCTCCTATGCTCGCAATCTTT
>DATDYZ010000008.1:0-18537 GCA_035288905.1 Candidatus Anderseniibacteriota bacterium
TTTTTAGGGTACTTTTTAGGCAATACCATTCCTGATGTGGATAAATATTTACTGCCGATTATTATTTTTATTATCCTTCTTTCTATTTCGCCTTCTCTGATTCATATTCTTCGTACAAAAGAGGACCGAGAGCGCCTTTTAAAATTTGCGCACCAAGGATGGATGCGAATAGTGGGCAAGTAGTGCTAGTATTGGGGTATGCCTAATGATTTTCAAGAAGCCGTAACATCTATCGTAGTATGGGCCATTGCAACAGGGGTTCTGGTAGTATTCCTGATTGTGGTAAGTATTGTATGAACGAACAAACGGATAAACCTGCCAGTGCGGCAGGCAGGCTTGCTCTTCCTGTTACTCCATATGAAGTTACGGGGTATGCTTTTGGCCAGAGGGTGCGGAGTCGGAAAATACTTTGGGCACGGCATTTAGGAGATGATATTATTATTCCTGAGGGTACTGTTGTTTTCTGTATTGGGGACGGCAAGATTGTACGAGCGGAAATTCGTGGCGGTACAAAAGAAAAACGCAATTGGGGAGGGGTTGTTATTGTTGAACATGTAAACCCTACAACAGGTTTGTTGTTTTATTCTATATATGGTCATCTTACTGATCTGGCAGTGAAGCAAGGCGCATCCATTACATTGGGGGATCGTATCGGTACGGTAGCTGCTGGTAGTACCCCAGAAAACGGATACTGGAAACTGGCACACCTTCACTTTGGAATATACACTGGGCCATGGCAGCATGCCGTGCTGCCAGGATACGCGAGACCATTTGAATGGAGAACAAAATTTAGATGGTGGCAAAACCCGAAACCCTTTATTGATTCATATTGTACATGAGTGTTGAAACAGAACAGATTAAAGAGCGAATAAATATTGCTGATGTAGTAGGCGAGCACGTCAAACTGAAGGCTGCCGGGCAAAGCTTAAAAGGTTTGTGTCCGTTTCATGCAGAAAAAACCCCCTCGTTTATCGTTACCCCGCGCAGAGCAAGTTGGCATTGTTTTGGCTGCCAAAAAGGTGGAGATGTGTTCTCTTTTGTTCAAGAAATAGAAGGTATCGATTTTCCTACTGCGCTCAAATTACTCGCAGATAGAGCAGGGGTGAAGTTGCCAGAGCGGCGTCCACAAGCTGAAAGTCATCGTCAACGATTATTTGATTTACTTTCTGCGACAGCACGGTTGTATCATGAGATACTTATAAACCAAAAAGCAGGACAGCGTGCGAAGGGATATTTGCAAGAACGTGGTGTAACAGACAAAACAATAGAAGACTTTACGATTGGCTATAGCCCGCATGCATGGGATACTCTTTCAAAATGGCTGCATAAAAAAGGATTCGCTCCAGAAGAAATGATTGCATCGGGCGTAGTGGGTAAAGCCGATTCTGGAAAGCTGTTTGACCGGTTTCGTGGAAGAATTATATTTCCAATATTGGATTTGCAGGGCAGGGTAGTTGCATTTGGTGGTAGAATTGTTCCGTGGCATGAGACGGGCAATGAAGGCAAGTACGTAAATTCACCAGAAACGGCGCTCTATGAAAAAAGACGAACCGTATATAACCTCTCTCGAGCAAAGAAGGTGCTTCGTGGTGGGAAAGAGTGCGTGGTTGTGGAGGGGTATATGGATGTGGTGATGCTTGTCCAAGCCGGAGTTGAAAATGTGGTGGCAACGTCGGGGACTGCGTTAACAGAAGAACACGTTGAACTTTTAAAGCGCTTCACTAATACGCTTCATTTTGCGTTTGATGGCGATAGTGCGGGGTGGAAAGCAACCATTGCTGCAACGCAGCATGCCTTAGAGGGTGGAATGAATGTGGATACGATTGTGTTACCAGACGGGAAAGACCCTGCCGACATCGCAAAAGAGGGCGCAGAGCGTATTACGGAGGTATTAGGACAAAAAAAGCCGCTTATGGAAGTGCTTGTGGAACGCATTGGTGCGGGGTCTGCTGCCCAGAAAACACAAGCATTAGACGCACTTATTCCCCTGCTTCGTCTTGTAAAAAATCCTATTGTGCAAGGGGATATGATAGAGCAAGTTGCTCGGCTCCTGCGTACTCCGGAAGCGAATATTATCTCCCTTCTCAGCCAGAATGCCGTTGTTTTTTCCGCTCCGCAGAATGCAGGCCTACCTATTGGACAAATAGGGCTGTCTGCAGAACATCAACTGCTTGGCTTACTGCTCGCGTATCCAGAATTACAGAAAGAAGTGCTTGAACGTATTCGCGAAGAGTTTTTTCTTGACCAAACTGCTCGCGAGGTGTACAACGAAATACAGCGAAAGCATACGTCTCAAGAAAATATTCAAGAGCAGTATGTGTCGTTTTGCATTGCAGTTCAAGCTCGAATAGAAGAAAGGATGGTAACATCCAGCTTTTCTCCAAAAGAAGAGATAGATACGATCATTCGACTGCTTGAGAGACGGCATCTTTTGGGCGAGCTTAAGGAACTCCAGCTCAGTCCGCGCAAATTTCAGGTAGCTTTAGAGAAACTTGCGAACATAGATAATTAATATGACAGTACAAAAAAAACGAAACAAGAAAACAGTAAAGAAGAAGCCTTTGAAGAAGCATAGGGTTGTTTCTTTGCGTTCTAGGCATGTTAGTAAGAAGCATACAAAAAAACCAAATAAATCAAAGAAGAAGAAACCTATTGTGGGCGCGTTTGTGAGTGTTGAGGAAATTATGGTATCTGAAAAGGTTTCATTTTTATTACAAAAAGGAACACAAACCGGCTTCGTAACGGAAGAAGAAATATTAAATGGCATACCCGAAGTTGAAGACCATATTGAAGCACTGGAGGTTTTGTTTGATGAATTAGAAAATAGAGGTATTCGAATTGAAGAGCCCCAAGATAACCTCATTGGGTATGAGATGCCCGCATCATTTGCTCCTGTGCGTGAAGTGAAGAAAGAAAAAAAGTCGCAATCAACTGACACTATTATAGACATTAGTAATATTTCAGATGATTCTGTTCAGATGTACTTGCGAGAGATTGGTAAAGCAGCACTCTTAACGGCAGATGAAGAAGTTGAGCTTGCGAAGCGAATTGAACAGGGCGATCAAGAAGCGCGCAAGCGCTTGGCAGAAGCAAATTTGCGATTAGTTGTTTCTATTGCAAAGCGGTACACGGGGAGAAAAAATCTTTCCCTCCTTGATTTAATTCAAGAAGGGAACTTAGGGTTGTTCCGCGCCGTTGAAAAATTCGATTA
The DNA here is from genome assembly GCA_035288905.1 of Candidatus Anderseniibacteriota bacterium. Lineage (GTDB taxonomy): Bacteria > Patescibacteriota > Andersenbacteria > UBA10190 > UBA10190 > HO2-45-11b. The sequence continues at coordinate 3,212 of DATDYZ010000008.1, forward strand.
CCGGAAGGGATACAAATTCTCTACGTATGGTACGTGGTGGATTCGACAGGCTATTACGCGCGCGCTCGCGGACCAATCAAGAACAATTCGTATTCCGGTGCACATGGTTGAAACAATTAATAAATTTACCCAAATTCAGCGCAGGTTACTTCAGGATTTGGGGCGAGACCCTCTCCCGGAAGAAATAGCTGCAGAAATGGAGCTACCCGTTGAGAAGGTTCGGCATATTATGAAGATTTCTCAAGAAACGGTTTCTATCGATGCGTCTGTGGGTGATGACGAAGAAGATTCTACATTGAAAGATTTTATCGAGGATGAAGTAACTATTACTCCACAGCAGTCTGCGGGGAGAGAAATTTTGGAGGGGCACGTGGCAGAAATTCTTGGTGACCTAACTCCACGTGAGCAGAAAATATTAGAAATGCGTTTTGGGCTTATGGACGGAGTAACTCATACACTTGAAGAGGTAGGAAAAGAATTTGATGTTACGCGTGAACGTATTCGGCAAATTGAAGCGAAGGCACTCGAAAAAATCCGAGACCATCACAAGGTGAAAAAATTGAGAGATTATTAGTAATTTCTCCCCCTTGTATAAGGGGGAGCGAGAGGGGGTTTACGCTGAGCGTAGTCGAAGCGTGTGTGTGTTGCGTATCGACCCCACCTAGCCTCCCCTCATATGAGGGGAGGAAATCGTTATTACCGTAAGCTTGCGAGCAAGCTTTGTGCCGTCATTTCTTTTGGAATGGGGAGGCCGAGAATTTCGAGTGCAGTAGGCGCAACGTCTGCAAGGAAACCGATAGGGCTGCCAAGAATTTGCCTTACCTCATCATCAGTTTTTGGAGCCTCAAGCTTATTATGAGGAGCTATATATATAACTGGTACTGGATTATTGGTGTGATCGGTTGTTTGTTCGTGTGTTAAATGATTAATAATCATTTCCGCATTTCCGTGATCGCATGTGAGGAGTACGGCGCCGCCACGAGCCAGCGCTGCTTCTACTACTCTTCCTAGTTGTGTATCAAGAAATTCAATTGCTTGAACAGTTGGATTAAATTTCCCGGTGTGCCCTAGCATGTCTGGATTTGCGTAGTTCATGACAATAACGTCAAAGACGCTCTTCTTTATTTCTGCAAGTACGCGGTCGGTGATTTCTTGTGCACACATGTTCGGGTATTGTGCGATATTTTTTGTTGTAATTGATGGAATGTGCACGTCTGTTTCTCCTGTGTATGGTGTTCCTCTTCCTGCATTAAAAAAGTATGTAATATGTGCAAACTTTTCACTTTCTGCAATCCGCAACTGTGTTAGTTTGTGTTTTGCAATAACTTCACCGAGTGTATTAGGGATTGGAGTGTCCTGGAAGAGAATATCTGTTTTAACTGTTTCGTCGTAGTTTGCCATGGTTGCAAATACTAAGTCTTTGAATTTGGTAGTAGGAAATTTATTGAATGCAGGGTCGGCAAATGCGGCTGTTAGTTGCCTCGCTCGGTCGGACCTAAAGTTATAAAACACTACTGAATCACCATCTGTAATTGGTCGAAAGGGAGTGTCTCCCTCTATAACCATGGCAGGTGCGTTTTCGAAGCTTTGTTTTTCTCCTTTTACATATGCTGCGCGCATCGCGTCTTTCCAAGTAGGGTATGCTTTGCCTTTTCCTGAAACTATGAGATCGTATGCTTCTTTTGTTGCTTCCCAGTTTTCTGCACGATCCATTGCGTAGTATCTTCCGATCATTGTTTCTATAGTTCCTGTTTTGGTTTTTTGCATTTCTTTTTCAAGTTGCTCCACAAAACTTTCTCCGTCATCTGGAGAAGAATCGCGTCCATCTAAAAATATGTGGATGTATGTTCGCTCTCCAATACCAGCATCGGCAGCAGCTTGTAGGAGGGCGAGCTGATGCTTGATGTGACTATGTACACCACCATTACTTAACATTCCCATACTATGTAACGCAGCGTTTGGATTTTTTTTAACGTGATCGATAGCTTTTACAAGCGCTTTGTTTGTAAAAAAAGATTTATCTGCTATAGCCGCATCAATGCGGGGCAAAAATTGGTACACAATCCTGCCCGATCCGATGTTTTGGTGTCCTGTTTCTGAATTGCCCATTTCTCCCCAGGGGAGCCCCACGGATTCTCCCCCTGCGCGCACTACTGCAAGGGGATATTCTTTCATAAATCGGTCCATATTTGGCTGTTGGGCAGCCATTATTGCGTTTCCTTCTTTAATAAAACTAATGCCGTATCCGTCGAGAATTAGTATAATAAGCGGCTTTGGGCGTTTCTCTTTATTCATACAAAAACGATACCATAATTATAAAAGAAGGGGTAAGCTTGGTTGTATGAAGAGAATAGTAGTAATCTTTGTGTTGTTGGTGATTATTATTGTTACGTTCGGTATCTGGCAAAAAGACGCAATTGCCCCTATTGTATTTATTCCAATTCCAGAAAAAGACCAAGAAGTTATCGCTGAGAATTTGAATATTCCTTGGGAGATGGTATTTCTGCCCGATGGCAGTATATTACTCACCGAGCGCCCAGGAAATCTTGTGTACATAAACAAAACAAAACAAAAAATCCCCATTGCTGGTGTAGAACACAAAGGTGAATCAGGGTTGCTTGGGCTTGCATTGCATCCTGATTTTACAACGAATCATTTTATTTATTTATATCTTACGACAAAGACAGATGGAGAGCTGAAAAATCGTGTTGAACGATATACGTTTGCAAGTAATACAGTAACAAATAAACAAATAGTCCTAGACTCTATTCCTGGAAGTTCGTTTCACGACGGCGGAAGAATAGCGTTTGGTCCTGATAAAAAACTGTATATTACAACAGGAGATGCTGGTAAGAGTGACAATGCTCAGGATGTGCAAAGTTTAGCCGGAAAAATATTGCGGGTGAACGACGATGGTTCTGTTCCTTCTGATAATCCGTTTGGGAACGCCGTCTACTCATATGGTCATCGCAATCCACAGGGGCTTGCCTGGGATACTGCCGGAACACTATGGGCAACAGAACATGGTAGGTCTGTGCCAAAGTCTGGATTCGATGAATTAAACCTTATTCAAGCAGGAAGAAACTACGGATGGCCGATTATTCAAGGTAATGAGGTACAAAGTGATATGGAGCCTCCACTAGCCCATTCTGGAGAAGAAGACACGTGGGCACCATCTGGAGCGGTTGTGATGGGCAATACACTGTTTTTTGCAGGTCTTCGCGGACAGGCGCTGTATAAGGCAACGCTTTCTGGGGATCATGTGCAAACTATTACGGCTCATTTGCAGGAGCAATTTGGGAGGCTTCGTTCTGTTACCCTTGGGCCAGATAAGCAATTATATATTCTCACAAACAATACGGATGGCAGGGGTACGCCAAAGGCTAACGATGACAAAATACTTAGGATTAATCCGGAAGCACTGTAAGGTGTATCAAATTTTCTAACTCTTGACTTTTTCGCTAGCTAGAGCAGAATGTCCTTTGTGGCAGTTTTCGGCTTGGTTCTTTTGGAAATGTAAATGTAAATGGAGTAATTCTTTATGTTAGAGAAGGGTGCTGTTTTGTTCGGTCGCAAGCCATGTGAGGTGGTATCTATTAACCCGGATATAGACTTTCTGTTGCTTGCTGGGGTAAGGGCAGCTGGTAAAAAACATCTTTCCGCGCTCTTGCGAAAGCATTATCCGCGGTTGCACATGATTCAGAGAGTACAAACTTCTGAGCATGGGTATGGTGTTTCTCCTGCAGACATTGATTGTGCTTTGAACACATTGAATCCTTCTGTGGTGCACTTGCATCACAGCGCCGTTGAAACTTTTCAAAACTACGTAAGAATGAAACGACGACGGCCAGCAGTACTTTCTTTTCTTGTTACATGTGACGATGAAGAGACACTTCGGCGGAGAACGCGTGAAGTTGATACAACGATTCGGAATCTTCACTTGTTTCAACGAGAATGCCGTGAGTCTGAGCTATATCACTACGAGGTCAAAAATGAATGGCATACGAGCGAAGAGGATCTTCTTGATCAGGTAATTCCATTGCTTTCTCAGCCAATTCCTAGGCCTCGCAAGTTTCGAACTGCTCTGTGAAAGACAGGTTTTTTCTCTGAGGTGGATTTTGTTCCACCTCAGAGAATTTTTTTATTTACTATTCTTTATTGTGCACTGCTCGGAATTCTTCTTGCAGTTTTTTTATCTCATCGTCCGTAACATCTTCTAAGTCAATAATGCGGTTTCGTGCCTTCGTATTTGCGCGGATTAGTTCATCTAATTTTAAATGAATAGTTCGTGCGTCTCTGTTCTGAGTGTTTTGAATGATAAAAACCATGAGGAACGTTACAACCGTTGTCCCCGTGTTAATGACGAGTTGCCACGTGTCAGAAAAACCAAAGAGAGGACCACTGAGTGCCCACACAACAATGACACACAGCGCAACAATAAAGGCCCGGGGTGTTCCAAGTACATGTGAAACACGCTGAGCAAATTTTCTGAAGCCATCGACCATGTGTAACAGTATATCACGTAATGGTATACTATATGTGATATGAAAAAACGAAGACTGCACCATCGAATTTCCTATTTTACTTCCAGCTTTTCAATCGTGATTGGAGTGGTTCTCATTTGGCGCGGTATTTGGTATATTCTTGATTTTGTTGTTCTTAAAGTTTTCGGCGGTGATCAAGTTATTACATCAATCGCCGCGATTCTTATTGGGTTCCTCGTGTTGTATCTACCAGACAAAGACTTAAAAGAATTGCGAAAGCTGTAAAAAAACAACCCGCAAACTGTCTGGGACAGAATGCGGGCTTGCAACGATTGAAAGGCTTCTGAACGCTCAGCGCCTCTTTTTCGCAGGTCGTCGACGTGGAGGGTTTCTCTTTGCGGCTTTGTTTGCCATGGGCAGCATCCTTTGGAAACAGGGAAAACAAAACAGAATGGCCACGCTTGAACAAAAACTGACGAGCCGAAAGTTTGGAGAGCTGATGTTTCCACTACACCTCCTTTCTCTAGAGATATTTTAAAGTTCAAGCGTAACCCGAGTGCACCTATATTGTCCTCTGCCACGTGAACTCTGTCAAACAAGATTATTTTTTCTTCACTTTCTTCGTTGGTTTTTTGTTGAGTTGTTTTTGAATACTATTAAAGTGTCCTTTTAGTTCAGTCACCATTTCTACTATTTCTGAAGAATCGATATTTTTTAGCTGTTTATAGTGACTTGCTACTTCGTCAACGATACGATTGTAAGAAGCTTGGCTAAAATCTTCAAGGTTTTCCAGCTTTTCAAGAACATCCCCTTTTGCCTTGAGCATCCAACTTTTTACTTGCTTTCGGCGTTTTGCCCCATCTTTTCCATAGAGGAATATTGCCCCTGCTGCGAGGGCCGCAAGTCCAACGCCAACTACTCCCGCGATTTCTATATTCTTTTTTGTTGTTGATTTCATAGTAATTGAAAAAAATAAGTTAGTTCTTTTTTTGTTTCCGCTTGTTCTTTCTAGAGAAAAGCATGCCTACAGAATGAACAAAGCGCAAGAGGTCATCAATATTTTTCAGTGCTCGAATTAACAAAATACCTGCCCACGCAGCAATAATGGACACTACAACAATGGCGAGGGATATAATAGCTAAAAAAATATCGGTTAAATCTGGAAATGTCATAAAACAAGCATAGCATACATAGCCGAAGATATCCCCTTGCACATATAGGGCAGTTTAGTGCTAGACTATAGGGGTAGAGAGCTTTTATTACTAATTACATGAAAATATGGCAAATTCAGCGTTCATGAAGCCAATGACAATCAGCGCAGACCTCGCTGCTGTAGTTGGCCAGGGCCCAATGCCCCGATCAGAAGTGGTTAAGAAGTTGTGGGAGTACATTAAGTCTAATAACTTACAAGACCCCGCTAACAAGCGAAACATCAATGCGGATGCGAGCTTGAAGAAAGTCTTTGGTGGCAAGGAAGTTGTAAACATGTTTGAGATGACCAAGCTGGTTTCAGCGCACTTGTCATAACAAAGGAGGAAGCATATTTTAAAAATCCCCTCGCCACGGCGAGGGGATTTTAGTTACCTTATGTTTGAGTTCAGTATGGTTTCGACTTCTTTTACTATTGTGTCGAGTGTTTCGTTGGATTTTATAATGTAGCCTCTAATTCCGAGTGATACACCTTCACTGATGTTTTCTGTGGATGATAAGTTAGAAGTTATAAGTACGGGTATTTGTGTCTGTCCGTCTTTGTTTGATTGGAGTTTTTTCAACATGCTGAGACCGTCTAGCTTTGGCATTTTAATATCCAAGAGAATTAAGTCGGGTTTTTCTTGCTGAGCCTTAGTAAGCCCTTCTTCACCATCGAAGGCAGATACGATACTGTACGCTAACAGCTCTAACTTTGCTGTCATTGTTTTTTGAAAAATAGGATCATCATCAACAATAAGAATTTTTTTCATAGAAAGCATAAATAATTAAAACATACCTATTGCAAGGGTATCATGAAGAAGAATACGCTTCCAACCCCAATTTCTGAGACTACTCCGATTGAGCCCCCATGTTCTTCTACGATTCCTTTTGCTATTGCGAGACCCAGTCCTGTACCCTTTGTCTCGTTTTCTGATGTATTGTTGAGCTGCTTGAATTTACTGAATAGCTCCTTAATTTCACTCGAGTTAATACCAGTACCAGTATCTGAAACTGCTACTACGACAGATTCTGGAGTGTCGGTAAATTTTTCTTCAGGTAATGGAATGCTTGTTTTGCTTGCCAGCCTTGCAAGCTCGTCGCCGATTTTTATACCCAGTTTGTGATGTATAACTAGGATATCTACAGAACCGTTTGGTTCAGTGAATTTAATAGCGTTTGAAATGAGGTTATTGAGCACTTGTTTTAGAGCCGCCTGGTCTAGCGGTACAAGTGCTGGTAGTTCTGCGTCATATATGACCCCTAACGTTAATTTTGCATCACTGGCGCTTGTTTTAAAGAAGTCTACACGGTTTTCTACTACATTTTTTATATCGGTTGGCTCTTTTTTAACATCAAATTTACCCGCTTCTAATTTTGCAATATCGAGAATGTCATTTACAAGCTCGAGCATACTCGTGCTGTCTGTGCTTATCATTTTTATGTATTCATCAAAATCTTTCTTCTCAAGACTCTGTTGGCCGCCCCTTAAGAGTTCACTTATTTTATTTATACCGGAAAGTGGAGTGCGTAATTCATGTACAATCATTGAAGTGAATTGTTCGCGAATTTGCTCAATTGATCTCTCTGCCGTTACATCATGGAAGATAACTACGGCTCCCACAATGTTTTTTTCATCCGATTCCTCCAGTACATTGGTGTTTACGGGGAAGACAAAGATTTTGTAAAACTTATCTCGAATGAGCACTTCTTCCGATTTGAAAGCCTTATTGAGCTTAACGCTTTCCTCGAGCTTGCCCCTGATGTCAAATTTCCCCTCAAGGTTATCTATAAAATCAAAAATAGTTATCCCTTCTTTTTTGGGTAGGCCAATAATACCTCGCGCACTTGGGTTGATAACCATTATTCTGTAGTCTGTATCGGTCATAACGACCCCGTCAGCCATACTTTCCACCATTGCGTTTACTTTTGCCTGTTCTGTGCGCACTACGCTCTGAAGGCTTGTTACTGCCTTTGAGGCTTGTTGAATAATCTTGTATAAAATTGTCATTTCTTCTTCTTTGTACAGTCCGGTTTTAGTATCAGCTACGGTTAAAACTCCCACTACTTTTTCGTCAATGACGAGCGGAATGTTAAAAAAAGAGCGAACGGGGTCGTCGAGCTCTTCAATAATAATTGCACCCGAGATAATATCTTTTACATCCTTTTTGTTAAACTCTCTGTCAAGAAGAGCAGAGAGGGAACCGAGCATTCTATCTTTAATGTCGTTTACAAATCTTTGGTGTACGGATCTCTCGAGGTGGATTTTAAAGATGAGCTTCTCTGGACCAAGCAGCATGTAGGATACAGCAGAGTAATCAATAAACTGATGAAGGGAATTGATGATAATATCAATGATTTGCTGAACGTCGAGTGAGTAGCCGATGCGATCTCCTAACTCTTTCAATATTGCTAGTTCGTACATCCTTCTGCTTACATCTTGCTCCCGTTGTACGAGTATTTTTTTAGCTTTATAGTTTTTGAATACTAAATAAAGACTTGTCGCTATACCGCCAACAGCGAAAAAAAGCAATATAGTTGTCAGTACCAGCGTCATTTACATTGCCTTTGCAAATGCTTTTAAGCGAAATGCAGCAGCAATAACAGCAATGGAAGCAATTGTTAGAAATATCTTTTCTACCCCCTCAATGTTTTCGCTTGTAACTTCTACTACTTTCCAGCTTTCAGATAGTAACTCCCAAAAGTGTTGGATAGCGAGAGACCAAAGAGCGATAATCATTGGGTTTGCAATAGCTTGGCCGATCTTGCCAAGATTCTTTTTAGCGCTCAGCAAATAGGAACCTACTATTGCAGCTAGGATAAATGATAAGAAGTGGTGGAATCCGAATGCAGCAAGATTAGAAGCTGTATATTGGTTTACTACTGGTTCTGCCCAACTTGGAATAATGAATATAATTACTAACAAAATCATTGCAAGAACTCCCCATGCTTTTTCTGCACCGATTGCACCAACTTGCTTCTCGTTTTCTGCAAAACCTAGAGCAATTAACGCTTTGAAGCCTAGATAGTAAGAAAAGAGAGCCATATAAAACATTAAATGCCACCATATGTCCATAGATTCATCTGCTATACCGAAGAACTCCGCTCCTAGTTTTTGAAAAAGAGTGATAACGAAGAATATTCCAGTTCCAATGAATAGATAGGAGAAAACGGATCCAAATGCAGATTTGCCGAATTTGCTTGCAGCAAGCGCTGTAATCAAAGATGCTACAAAAAAACCAAGAGTAGAAACGTAGTACCCAATTAAGATTAATGTTTCAAGTGTCATAGTGTTAGTTGTTTATGTTTATATTAGGGTATTTAGCAAATATTGAGCCCAGTGCGTTCTTGACTATTTGACCTGATAGTTCAACATATTGATCGACTAAATTTTGCAGAGTTTCTTTCGGGTCTGTGCCAACGCTTGTTACTTTTCCGTCGTTGTCTACCATAAGTCCGCTTACGCTGCGAGCTTTTAGTATAGCTATTTCTGGTCCAAGAATAACTGATTGTTTTTTGATAATCTCAGTAATTAATGCGTTATATTGTTCAGTTTCGCTCATATAATTGTAGTTCTATTAAAATGTAAAAGTATTATTTCCCTTTGTACTTATCCCAAAGTTTTGTGACTTTCCATGTATTTGCTTCCGTAATGTATCCCATTACTTTTACCTTCTGAGCATCCGCATTCACGTCTCCAAACGAGACAGCAACTTTTCCGTTATGGTTGTAGAACGTAGAGTAGTCATCGCCAAACACCATGTTTACTTTCACGTTTTTACTCTTGTTATAAGCATTTGGCTTATATGCTGAGCTGACCATAAGCAGTGTCATGGTGTGTGCATTCTTGTTATACGCTTCTAGGTTTCCTATTGCGGTAAATGTTCGGTCTTCAATTCGAATAAAATTCAAAACGTATGTATCATCGCTTTTCTTTACACCCTTAATCCCCACTTCCTGGCCGATAGCGAGGTTGCGATACGTTACGCGATTATCTTTGCCGGCAACCCTTTTGTATACGATAGGGGCATTTTTAACAATGAATTCAGTATTGTTGCCCTCTAAATCAGTTTTCCCTTTTTTCTCAACTTTTGTGATATCTATTTTTGCTGTGCCGGCACTGGTATCAAAATCAGTAACAATACCGCGAGCAATAAAGCTATATACCGTACTGGCTGCTTGGGCATCTGATGGCATACCTGCGTTTACTACCAAAGCAAGTACTGCTACTAGTAGGCTCGATAAAAAAGTAAGGTGTCTCATGATGAAAAATAGATTAATAATGAATCGCTTGTTACTTGTATACTATAACTTATTTACGTGTTACACCAGCGGTGTCTTTAAGCCACTGGAGTGTGCCACCCAGTTTTTCGATAGTGTCTCTGTCTCCAGGAGTGATTCTGTTAAACCAATAGTCTCTGTCATCGTCATCTGGCTCTTTTTGATGGACGAAGTAAAACAGGTAGGGGAACCACTTTGTTTCAAGCGTGCTTTCTGAAAGTACCGCTGTGCGCGATGTTCGTACGGGAAGTTTCCCTGTTGCAACGTGGCTTTTCATTGCGGCAAATAGTTGTTCTTTACTTTGTGCTTCGCCGTTGTACAACCAGTCCACCCAGAACTTATTTTCTGCTACAGTCAATTCGCGATCATATATTGGTAGGGCTATTGCATTCAACGTGGAAATTAATGTTCGAATAGTTGGCCGTACTTTTGTGAGAGTGGCTGCGGAGCTAGGGGACGATTGCAAGGAGCCCACGAGTTGAATATTTTTAGCAATAATACTCTTAAACGCACCAATGGGTTGCCCATGTGCTGCAGTTTTATAAAACTGAGAAAAGGCAGTTAGTACATATTTACTGTTATACCCAAATGCGTTGAATAGTTCATTTGATCCGATTAAGCGTAATTTTCCATCTTGAAAAACGTATCGTTGATTATTTAAACTAACAATCCAGCCATCGGGATATATTCCAATGTTTGCGCCACGCCTATAGCGTGCAAGTTCTGTTGCGGAAACTGCAACGCGCTGCGACTCATCCGGGTAGTATTCTGCTTCGTAGAAATAATCACCAAGGTATAATCTTTTTGTAATAACCCCATCACTCGCTTCTTCTAGCCTCCATATTCTTCCTCCATGAAATGGTCCATCGTAAATAATCATGCCACCAGGTTGTTTGTCTCCAGTCAGCGCTGGGCCCGTTTTAAATTGCGCGAGATGCGCTGCAGTAGCACCGTACAAGTTTTTGCCGGGGAATTGTAGCTTCGTACGTACCGCCGCTGATAAGGGGCGTTTGCGCATTTTATCGTCTATGTAGAATTGACTGCCATTAGGGTGTTGCAATACTTTACCTGTGTAGAGCATGTTCACTGCGCTGGTCAGCGGATAGCGGGCAAGGTCTGCATCTGTCAGCATGATGACGAAATCGCTCTTAAAAAAATGTGCCTCACCAAACCATCGCCCAAGAATACTTGGCAATACAAGACTTTTTTTGCCATCTACAATGTAATACACATCAGCCTTGCTTGCACTTCTTACGAGCATACCGTCGGGTAAAAAGTTTGGGTTATATGGGGAGGCATACAGTGCTCGTTCGGTTGTGAACGTTGTAACGGGCGGCACAACAACGGGAGAAACACTGGCTAACACGGTTCCCGAAGGATTAGCCTTTTGGTACCCCATTGCGCCAACTAATGCCTCATATGTAGTTTTTTCTTTGTTTAGTACTCGGTTTGCCCAATACTCCCACTCGCTGAACGTCGGAATTCTGCCATATACACTTTCAAAGGCTTTGTTTACATCGTTAATGAGCGCTGCATGAACCGGGAATGCGATCAAGAGGCTTAGGGCAATGCCTAACCGTACAATTTTTTTCATCTTAAGAAATGCCTGGGTAATTGATTGTGTTGCCATAGAGTGTTGTAATGAATTATCACTTCTAATGTACAGGAAGCGTATGAATATGGGTATAGAATTTGTGTGTGTAAGAATTTGGATGGTTGAATCTGAAAAATAGACAAAAAAATCCCGGGAGCCGTAGCTTGCCGGGATTAAGCTGAATTCTGGAGCTCCCGAGAATTCAAGTAGTGATGGTTTTTTTATGCTATATAAAAGTAAAACCGCCAAGTATTAGCTTGGCGGAGTTTGCTTTCGCGCGTGATTTTATGCTCACGTATTACTCGATTTCAAATGCAGCAAAGAGCTGCGCTGGGGTAAAAGTACTTTCGTTCTTTTGTTTATTCCCTCCGGAGAACCATATGTTCAGTTGGCCGTTTTGTATCTCGAAGGCAATTGTGTGGGTCTGTATGCGTAATTTTGTGCGATTTTTTTCTCGCAGTTCTTGTACGCATTGTTTGATGTCTTCGTAAGGAAAGTCAAACGAGTCTTGGTCCCAGTCGTCATCATCTTCGCTTGCATCAAAAAGATCAGCGTATTCGCACCGAACTTTATCTCCAACTCTGGCGAGAATCCAAAAATTCTCATCGATTTTTCGCGAACTATTTGAGAATCGTTGAAGCAATATTGTCATGGGCATTGCAATATCTCCCGGGGGGATTGTTAAGAGAACCAACTATAGAGTAGTTCTAAGTATGCATTTTGTCTAGTTACTGTTTAGTACCCAAAAAGAGAATAATTGACAAAAGTGTGTTTAGTATCAGTTGAAGCACAAAAATGCCCAAAGCTATTTTTACGTTTTTATATTCGATTCCCTACCGTGGTAATCGATTCATTTGTACTTTTGCTTTAACCGACAAGATAGCTGAATGCTACCCCAAGGTAATACGGCCATATGTACGGTATAGCACATGGACTTTTTTAAATAAAAAAGCCCCATGCAACGTGAGTTGCAGGGGGCATAAAGAGCGACGAAGTTTTAACGTGGCTATTTTTCGTGAACTTGAAGGTACCTTCGGTAGACTCCATCTTCTATTGCGCGGAGAATTTCATGAGTGCCTCTTTCAACCACTCTTCCGCGTTCCATGACAACAATTTCGTCAGCGTGACGGATTGTGGAAAGTCGATGAGCGATAATAATTATCGTTCGAGACCCGAGAAGAGCGCTCATGGCTTTTTGAATCAGTGCTTCTGACTCAGGGTCCAAGTGACTTGTCGCTTCGTCAAACAGAATGATAGGGCAATCCGCAGCCAGTGCTCTCGCAATAGCTAACCGTTGACGCTGGCCACCAGATAAACGAAGTCCTCGTTCGCCGACGAGTGTTTCGTATTTATCTGGCAGTGGTTGTACGAATTCATCCACATGTGCAATTCTTGCAATTCGTTCGATCTCTGCACGTGATAAATCCGTACGTCCGAACGCAATGTTTTCAGCGATTGTCCCACTAAAAATGTCGATTTCTTGAGAAACAACCGCAATATGTTTTCGGAAGCTCAACTTTAGGTCTCGGAGATCGTGTCCATCAAGCAGAATTCTTCCGCTATCAGGGTCTGAAAACCGTCGCAGCATCCTGAAGGCTGTTGTCTTTCCAGCACCAGAAGGCCCCAGAAGGGCAACGGTGTTGTGTGGTTGAACAGAAAGAGAAAAATCATCCAAGGCATTTTCCTGTTTGCCCGGATATCTGAATTTCACCCTTTCAAAAACAAGAGAGCCTGTGCACTCCTGAAGCGATAGAGCGACTGATGACTCTCGCACCTCGGATTCAATAGCGAACAGTTCTCGAAGTCGACGGAGTGATGGGGCGTTATGGATCGTTTCATCAATAATTTGTCCAAGTGGCCAAAGCCCATCAGTCATTCTCATAGCAATAAATAGTACGAGAATGAATGTGCCTCCAGTCATTGATCCCTGCGCCACATCGTTGAAACCGAGATACATTATAGCTGCAATACTTGCGACATTAGCAGTATTTCGGATAATGTACCCGAGATCTGCAAATTGCATTTCCTTGAAACCAGTTTGATACACTCGCGACCAAATACTCCGTACTTGTTGGGAGTGAGATTCTTCGACGCGAAACGATTGTATAGTTGCGATACTTTGTATACTTTCAACTAATAAGGATTCAGATGCCTCGTAGCATTGATGCCGTTCTTCGCGGTATTGTTTGCCCAGTCGGTAGAAAAGGACACTGAGTCCAACTACGAGAGGAACGCCGATACCCAAGATGAGGGAAGCGGGCCACCACACGAAGAATAATACGGCGGCCGACAAGACATAATGGAAGACGATCGGTAATCCTTGAATTGTCCAAGATTGTGCAAGGGCAATGGTCTTTTCTGCGCCGTTGTGAATCGCTTTTGTTTTGCTTCCCGTATTCCGCATTTCGTGGAATCCAACAGGTAAACTCAGTACATGATCAAATGCATCGCAAATAAGATTTCCTTTCACGCGGTGGACGAGATGAACAATCCCATGGCGCGAAAAAAAGTGTATTGCGAATACAAGTGTCGAAGCCAGGGCGAACAGCATTGTAAGCCGACCACCATGACTACGAAGTAACTCAACATCGTTCATCGTAAGTACGTCGATAATGCGCCCCAGTGTAACTGGTATTGCAAGTCTTAATACTTGCTCGACAAGTGCTCCAAGTAAGAGCAGAAGGGTTACTTTTCGACATGACTTTGTAAGCCACCACAGATCAGAAAATGCTGTTAGCATCATTCACTCCTTTATTGGTTTCTACATAGATTGTTGAAGGTCAGTCAGGGAAGTCGTATCAAACATTCTGTGCTGTAATAGGATATGTCTTTAATTGAATTATGTCAAGCATTCAGTTTGACTTATTTCGTATATTAAGTTATCATAATAAGCGCTGAAAATGATGCACTTCTGAATCACCTGTTCTTCCTATAAAACAAAGGAGAAGATTGTGGAAATAGTACAGGGGTTAGCTGTTATCTTTGTTATTTTGTGCGGATTTGGCATTATGCTAAGTCCAACAAAGTGGGATCCGTTTTTGCTCACCCGACCTATTGGAAGATATATGAAACGACTATTTGGTCGATCCATTGCGCTAGCGTACAAAACGCTTAAGCGATGGACAAAAGCTATGTGGGTAGTTTCAAAAAACCCGCATCGATCACTTGTGGCAAGGATATTCGCAGCAGCTTCACTTCCGTTATTGGGAGCTCTTGTCACTCTGCTGGCTATACCGGCAGACATAATCGGTAGCGGAAAGAAGAAATAGTCATGTTCGTTGTAATAGAAATATCAGTTGTCGCCCGGTGTTGTAAAACATACGGGCGATTTTTTATTTATGAATTATTATTTTTATGATACGCGATTACAAGTGGAATAAAGGGGAGCATCCATACAATGTATTGATTATAGAGTACTTGGGTAAATGAGAGCATGATGACAAATATCATGAGAGTGCCACCAGCGAGATTTATCGTTTTTTGATATGCGGCAAGATAGACGATTCCGATGAGATACACCATGAGGAATATTTTACTTATATCTGTTACATCCAGTGATTGAGAAAATGAAGATGCAAAGCCGTGCGCTTGCTGAGCGGGACGCTCGATGGGATTTAATAACCCTTGCAACGTTGCTGGTGCATCATCGATAAGAAAGGGAGCCAGTGTGAGGAGGGGTATGAAAGCCACGAGCCCCGTGATGAGCGCGAGCTGCGAAATTTTTTTTGGCATTTTTCTCCAAGCGAAAAATAAAAATAATGGTATAATAAGAATTGCCA
>DATDYZ010000009.1:0-8386 GCA_035288905.1 Candidatus Anderseniibacteriota bacterium
AAAAATAGCAATAAGGATAGGTGGCAATGTACCTGTTAATGTCTGAGAGAACTTTTGGATAGTAATTAGTATACCGTATCGCACATCCAGCTCTGATCCTCCCGGAGCTGCCCGAGAAGCTGCCTCTCTATAGTAAATAAAATGGCCTATTGCTGTTAGTCCCAGAAACACCCCCACAAGCACAGGTAACGGCATCCTATACCACGCAGCAACTCCAACTGCGCATGTAATTGCAATTTGCAAAGGTATCATTCGCTGTACAACGCTTTGATATTTCTTTTTTGCTTCGTAAAAGGACGACCATCCGTTGCACGCATACACAAAAGGGAAAAAGAGTGCCGCAAAAAACAATAGATTTCCAACACTGATGTCTCGATACGCGCTGGTATACCATGCAAACAGCAGAAGAAAGGGAATAGCAAAAAGACCCACAAAAAAGCTGATACGAGTTGCGCGCTTGAGTGACCCTTCATTCCCCGCTATGACTGCTTTCATGATAGAAAGGTTCAGTCCGTTAAGAGAGAATACCGAAAAGAATGCGATAACAGCTAAAACATACTGGTACTTCCCATATACATCCGGATCAACTCTTCGAGCGAATACTACAGACAACAACATGCCTGCAACCATATTGATTATTTGTCCACTAACAACCCACGAGCTATTACGCAAAAAGTATCCTAAAGGTGTACTCATATTCCTGCTGCTTGAATAAAAATCTCACTCCAACGTTTCGCAAGTTTTCGAAAGTCATATGTAGTATCATAGAGCTCTTTAGAATTCCGCCCCATCGTATGGCGTAGTTCTGGTTGTGTAATAAGTGACTTCATAGATGTATATAAGAAGTCTTCAATTGGTTTCATGTGCCCCCCCTGTTGAAATGCAAATAAATCTTCATAAAAAACCTTCGGATTGTAGTACTTCCCAAGCATACGCAGGGAAGATGGATCATAATCTTTCAATGGATGGTTTGGGTATACGTATGCATTATACCCGGAAACAGCCATTTCTGTTGTTGCATAATGATCCGTCGTAATAATTGGCAGGGCCGCTGCAAGCGCTTCTACTAGTACAGCGCCAAAACTATCCCTGTATGTAGGGTATACGAATACATCATGTGTATTATAGAAGTGTTCAAATAAGTACGGTGGGTCATACTCGTTTGATACAAGAGTAATCTCCGAAATACGACTTATGTTTTTCATATCCTCCGACGATATGAGTTCTTTTTTTGTAACAATTGTAAGACGAATATTTTTATACTCAAGAAGTAATCGTTCAAAAGCCTTGAGAAGTTCTTTACCTCCTTTCATGTAAAAAAGTCCAATAAAAAGAAACCGAATAACACCATCGTTGCGACTGCTTGGTTGTGTAATGCCAGGATTTTCTGCGAGAGGTGAAAGTACACTCGATTTCTTTTTAATGACAGTAACCATTTCTTGTGAAAATCCCGAAGTCGCAAAAAAACTGTTCTTGCACGCATTACTCATAAAAATAATATGCTTGCAGTTCGGTCGAGAAATAAAAAAAGTAAATAAGTATTTTGCTATTTTCTTTTTAGATATTGCGAGATTATACGCATAGGGAGCGATATCGTTTTCGATATATATAACATAAGGCTTATTCGTGATTAGCAGCCCCCCATAAGAAAACACTACATCATGACTCCGATCAAAAAAAATGCGGATGTTTGGTATTCCAAGAAATTGCCGAAGACGAAATATCCAATGATGATCTTTTGTACGAAACATCTCCTCACGAAAATTGCCAAGTACATTATATACTTGATGTGGCTTTATCCTCGGCTCATCAGCGGTATCTAACGTCACTTCCGAAAGATAGGAATAAAAATTGAATATCAAAGGACGAAGCCCCTTTTGAGCTATGGTGAGACGAACCTTATTGCGTAAAGGACGGGAATATTGTTCCGAGTTCTCTGAGAATTTTTTGCTCATTTGGATATGATACCGCAAGGGACTCAAGCTTTGCGAGTACGGATAAAAGATTTCGTGGCGGTGTATCTGTTTTCTTCAATCGCCACACATGGGGCATCCTGGTCTTTGCAATAAAAGTCCTCTCTTTAGAAGTAAAGAGCTCTTCTTCTAGTTTTTCTCCCTTTTTTATACCAATAATTTTTATCGCGATGTCTTTTTCAGGCACCAGGTTCTTACTTCGTATTAAACAGCGAGCAACATCATAAATAGTAATAAGCTCTCCCATGTTTAGAATAAAAATATGACCATGGGAATTGTGCGCAGTACCCTGAATGACAAGTTGAGCAGCTTCACGAATAGACATAAAAAAACGTTTCATATTTTTATCGGTAACTGTTACATACTTTAAATGTTGCATTTGTCGCTCAAAAAGCGGAAGCACAGAACCCTGAGAGTTAATGACATTTCCAAAACGCACAATTGTAAACTTCGTTTGGGAAGGGGGAAGAGATTGAATATAATACTCTGCAAGTTTTTTTGTAGCGCCCATAACACTTTGCGGATTTACCACTTTATCAGTGGAGACAAACGTAAAGTGAGGCACCCGCTGTGAAATTGCAGCCTGGACAAGGATTCGCGTACCAAGCACATTATTTTGAATCGCTTCTGCCAAATTTTCTTCCATAAGATATACGTGCTTAAAGGCAGCAACATGAAAAATTACATCTGGCTTGGTTTGTTGTATGGCATATGCAACACGAGCGCCGTCGCGTATTGACCCGATAATAATCTTATACCGTCGATGAGAAACTCTTTTCTCTCGAAGTTCTTGGTCAAGGTTAAAACATAGCAGCTCAGAGTTATCATAAATAACAACCTTTCGTGCTTGGATATCCAACAGTTGGCGTACGATTTCAGACCCTATTGACCCTGCACCCCCCGTTACAAATACAACTTTATCTTTGTACATGGTAGCAAGCGTATTCACATCACCTTTCACAAAAGGGCGGCCTAAAAAATCCTCGTAGTGAAGTGGCTTCACCATAGAATATGTAACATCTCCTCTTCTGATAATATCTTGGCTTCTTGGGACAATCGTAATAGGAACACGATGAGACAGATTTTGGAGCAATATTCTGCGAACTATTTCACCATGAATAGAGGGAATGGCAATAATAATTTCATCTACCCGGTATACTTGCGTAAGTGCGGGCAAATCTGCAATCGTACCGAGAAGCGATGGTGACTTTTTAGCGGTATCATCAACAAAACCTACTACCTTTGCAGTGGGATGAAACTTTTCAATATCTTTTTGCAAGAGCTTCCCCGCACTACCGGCTCCCACAATAATAATATGTTTTACATCAGGCATGAAACAACTCCTTATATTGTTTATAAAACTCATAAGTATGCCGAAGCCCATCTGTAAGCGAAGTGGGAGCGGCTGTTAATTCTATGTGATTTTTTGCTGGGGGGCAACTAAATACTTCCCTATCTTTCATGGATTCCACTAGTAGCCTATCGTCAAGTATATCTCGCTCCAATATATCAATAAGGGTGGTGAGTGAAGTGAGTTTCGTAGTACCTACGTCAAATGTACCCAAAATACGGCGACGAATAATATCGCCAATGATCCGCGCAGCATCCGGAGCATATATAAAATCTCGCTCTGCATCCATATCGCGGACTTGTACCAATTTCTGATGTAAATACCCAACAAACAAGTTTGCAACAAGACTGCCTGGCCGATATGGATACTGGAAAGGTCCGTACACGTTAAAAAGTCGAACAATAGTCAGTGGAATATGATTCTGAGCACAGAATACCGTGTACACATCTTCTAGAAGTTGTTTACGGTTCGCATACGCTGAATCTGGCTGTGTATAGAGTACCGAGGAAGATATAACAATGAGGTGCGTCTGGGGTTGTAGTCGCATAGCATCTACAAGCCTTTGCTCCGCTTCTGCAAAGCCCGAGAGGGCAATAGCGTGGTCTATGAGGTGAATGATGGTGTCATATCTGCCGGGCGGCATATGGGTATACGGATCTATATGAACAAAGACATCTTCTCGCCCTTGCCAGATGGATTTTTCCTTTCCACCAGAAAAACAATTGTGGTCTTGAGATAGTTCTGCCACTAAATTTCTTCCTATAAATCCCTCCCCGCCCAGAAGCAATACGCGTCGCGGCGCCTCTTCCTTTTTTGCGCTATAGCGGAGAAGGGTTTTTTGTAAACCCGTAACAATTGAAAATGATGGCGTAAATTGATAGCGATCACGCAGCTTGGCATTGCTAATATGACTCTTGTGAACCTCTGTATGTATCACATTTTTTGTTTCCTTGAGAACCGGCCGATGCAAAATTCGCGAGACATGGTCGATAAGTTCATTAACCGAGGGACTATACGATGTTGCAATATTTACAATATCCCATTGTAAAAGTCCATCTCGAACAGCAATGAGTGCCTGCGCAACGTCGTCAATATACATGTAGTCGCGTTCTTGTGTACCGTCTCCGTATACAGAGAGTATTTCGGAATTTGGATTTAGGGCGTGTCGAATCAAAATATCAATAAAGCCTTTATTTTTTGGGTTGCCATACACGTTTGCTAAACGAATAATGCCGAGCAATATATCAGGATGCAGCAATGTTTGTAAGAGTTTTTCTGCATCTGCCTTGAAACGACTATATTCATCATTTGGACTGAGCGCATCAGACTCTGCTGCAGGCGAATCACTTTCTCCATACACAAGCGCAGAAGAAAGATACATCACACGCTTTGGCGAAGATGCATTTACTGCGTGAATAACGTTCTCCAAGTTCGTGAGTTCTTGGAGCGCATCAAAACTACTGCTCGTTTGCCCAATTAAAATAAAGACGTTTTCTCCACGTGGGAATAACTCTTGGAATACCTTTATTTCTTTCACATCAAGGGGAAACACGTCAACCCCAGCAATAAAGTCACCTACGTCGCGAGATATACTAGCAACTGTTTCATTTTTTTCCCGAAGTGCCTGTATAAGGGAAGATCCAATGAAGCCAGAACCACCTACCACAACGTTTGTATACAGCGGCTGGTCACTCATATCTGAGGTTCATGGGTTTTTCGAAACACCCACCACTTAGATGCACTATATGCCCATGCTACCGAAGCAATAATTGCGATAGTTTTCGAATAATTATAGTAAATCCCGAGTTGATTAGTACAAAGATGCACAATTGCCTCTGTAATAATTAGTCCAATACCAGCAACAAGCAAAAAATGTGATAGTTTTAGCGCCTCCTTCCCGGTTGTATCATATTGGAATGTCCACCTGCTGTGTAGAAAGTACCCAAGGATACCGCCCGCCGCAAAACCAAAAAAGGTTGCCCAAAATAAACTGAGTTCGAAAAAAAGAAGACTCGTATTGAGCACTATAAAATCTATAGTTACATTGAGTGCCCCTACTAGAATATATCGAATCATTTGATGCATGGTATTTCTCTTTCTTACTTTAATATAAATTCCTCAAGCGCAATAACATACTTTGAATTTCTTGTAAGCCTCCATGGCCACCGAGAAGCAATATGAGATGCTTTTTTTTGGTCTTTGACGGAATACTTCATTTCAAGAATACTCCCCTCATGAATGACACGCGATAAGAGCTCTGGATTTGGAGACGTTGCAAGATAGTAAGAAAGCCAATCTCTATCTACCGTAAGGCGTACAGAATTATCAAAAGAAATCCAATATCTTCGAAGATAGGAGTTTAGAAGTACTGGTCGCAATTCTTGCAACCGTTCTTTCCAATATTCAGAAATAGATGAACGCTCAAGAAGCTCGGGAAGAATGTATTGATGGAGTGAACTTTTACAATTAAAGGGAAGTAGTGGAAATGATTTTTTCATACCAACTTCTCCCTGTTTCATTTTAATTTCCAGTACAGGATGTTGCACCATACCAAACATTTCTCCGTACCACCGAATACGCACTTTAGAGCGCGATGCAACTCCTGCCACATGGTCGGAGTAATGCTCAAGAAGAATAGTATCAAAATATATATTATTTACTCGGCGTTCGTAGTACAGTGGCCGAAAAAGAGCAGGATGCAGCTTAATAAGAGTATCAACAGACGAGATACTCGAAGTTGGGACAAAAAACTTCCGCTCAAACCTATCTGTTTGCCCTTTTGTGTTCATAGCACGTGCGTGATTTTAATCAACCTTTTTTGCGACATCTATTAAAAATGCCGGCTGGATTTCATCGTCAATCTTCAACAACGATTTTTCTTCTACCATAAAATGGGTAGCATTATTATTTAGAACAATGCCGGTAACAGAAAGCTGCGCGGGTCCAAATTCAGACTTCTTCTGATAGAGAGAAAGCCCTATTTCACTTTGTTCAATTCGAAGAGTTCTTATTTCCGCATGGGACAAGTCCTTGCTTGCAATACCAATGTGCGCGCGAGTAATGGAAATATTCTCGCCAATAAGGTGACTGTCTTCCCCAATACTTATTCCCTTATCACCAATACCAATACCTTCATATCGAAAAACCCGAACGTCGCTCCCAGAAACATCGAGTCCATCGTTGCCCGAGTTCGTAACACGCATATCCTCAATCGTTCCTTCTGAAAAATCTATGTCAAGCGCATCTGCAAATATGTTTTCAAATGATAGTACGCGGATGGTAAACGGGGAACGGATCAAGTTTAATGCATCATCGCTGCTATGATTACCCTTAAAAGAACATGAGATGAAATCAACCGGCGAATCATAAAAATTCACTGCACCAGTCATGTGCCAACTTCCAGAAGTTGGTGCCCCTACATTTTCAAATAGTACATGTGCCAACTCTGACTGCTTGCCCGCCTGCAACACAGCGATCCCTTTTGAGTCAAAAGCAACCCCCCTCACTACAATAGGACGATCTTCTTCTCCTATCCATCGAAGCGGAGAGTGGGAGATAATTTGTGAATTTTTACCGAGTTCAAGTGTTGTGCCAGGGCCAACCACAAAAGTATAGCCTTTCGGAATAATAAGATTGGATGTGATTTTCCATATACCTGGAAGCGCGCGAATTTCCTTGGCTTGGTCATCAATGCGCAAAAAAGAGAATGTATGTGCGTTTCCAGGCTCTCGAACAATATCCGCCTCAAAAAAACTATCATTCTCCCGCGGAACAGTCGACGGGTACTCATAACGTATTTCATCCATTCCAAGAATGGAATATCCGATCTCCACTTGGGTTTTTGTGCGGTCAATTCCAGAAAAACCCTCTGACATCTGAACCTCTATCATTTTATGCTCCACAAGTTTATCGATAACAAGTGGCTGAAGAGTTACGGGAGATGGGAGAAAAATTTCTTTGCCTTCATACCGAATACTTCGTATAATGGTATACGTCGGCAATATGGTCCCTACATCAAGAGTAACCCTAGAACCCTTTACGGAATCAATATATGCATCTAAGCCTTTCTCAGGGTGAAGTATTTCTTTAATCAGTTTCTGTTCACGGTAAATAGGCGCAGAGTCAAACTGGTAGGTCGGATAACTAGAGTAAATAATACGCAACTTTTCGTCCATTTCCGATTGAATATTTTTAAAGAACTCATCAACTACTGCGGGGTCAGTTAAACGGTTTAATTCTGTAATATATTGTTCCATAAATACAGGATCACCGAATATTTGTTGAAACCACCCTATGCTATCTGGAATAGGCTTAAAGTAACTCCATGCCTGAAGAAAACGTGGTCGTTCTAAATACTCCGATTCTGCATCAAAACCTATTGGCTCAAAATGTGCCGAAATAGGATTATAATACATCTTCATATTTCCAGATCCAGCAGCATGTTGGGCGCCTAGAATATCCAAACTCGCAAAGTATTTTGCTAAAACTGGACAATCAAACAACTCACATGTCGATACTTTTTTCTGAGCAAAAGCCTGAAGCAGACTTCGGGCTGCTAGAAATTGACTTGTTAGAAGATCGTCTTTTAAGATTGTCTCATCTTCATACACCTTAACCTCTCGCACTCTATTCCTCCAAGGAGTCTGCCACCGATTCATGTTATATAAGTCTTCATCAAATACAACAATCGGACCCTCTTTTCGCTCATTTCGTTCAACAACCTGCTTTTCCATTTGTTCTTCTAGCGCATAAATGCCCATGTGCCTCCCATTAATAGTAACATCCACAAAATCATACTTTAGCGAAAGAACATCCTGATGTTCTAAGAATTTATGAAAAACCCACTCCGATAAAAAGAGTCGAGTTTGAGGATGTTGAATAGCAAAATTTTTCATGCCCATAATAGCCTTATCGTCGTCAACCCGAACTCGCAGCGACCACTTGGTATTTGTGTAGTGATCAGGAGCGCCTTTCAATCGAACATCTACTTTTATCTTTTCACCCTTATAGTCAACCGTTGCATTGACCCATGGGTTATCACTTGCATACAGTGTTCCATCTC
>DATDYZ010000010.1:0-9861 GCA_035288905.1 Candidatus Anderseniibacteriota bacterium
AATGTAAATGCTTCTGCAAGTTCTTCGTGCGTGTAGTATTCCCTATCATCCCCATTGTTCCAGCCCAACAGTGCCAAATAATTAACCATGGTCTGCGGCAGATAGCCCATGTCGCGAAATGCCAACACGTTTGTTTCTCCACTTCTCTTAGATAATTTTTTTCGCTGTTCGTCTAATAACAATGGCAAATGTGCATATGTGGGCTGTGAGTATTCAAGTGCACGCTGAATCAAAATATGCTTAATCGTATTATGCAGATGATCTTCTCCGCGGATAACATGCGTTATTGCCATGGCTTCGTCGTCACATACAACGGCTAAGTGAAATAACGGGTCAGAAATATCGCGAGCAATCACAAAATCTAATCCAAAGCTATTTGTGTGTACTTTAACTTCCCCGCGGATGATGTCTGTAAAAGAAATAAGCTCAGGATTAACTTTGAGCCGAATAACACCCGTTGTATGAAATGCTACTGGACAAGCGCATTTGTGAAGTGGCACTTCCCCACCCGTCATCTCTTTCGCCGGGCATGTGCATCTATATGCTTTGCCTGTATCTAAAAGCTGTTGAACTGCCTTTGCATGTTCCCCTGCTCGTTCTGATTGTCGATAGGGTGCATATGCTCCACCAACATCCGGTCCCTCGTTCCAAGATATTCCAAGCCATTTCAAACCATCTAATAACGCGGTTTCGTACTCGGGTTTCGAACGGGCCTTATCCGTGTCTTCGATGCGAATAATAAAAGAACCGTTATAGTGCTTCGCAAATAGTTCGTTATGCAACGCAGTACGCGCCGTACCCACGTGTAAATTACCCGTCGGGCTGGGTGCTATGCGCACTCGCACGAGCGCTCCCCTCTCCTGTTCTGGGAGAGGGCTAGGGTGAGGGGCGAGTTGCGCGTCGTTATTCATATAGCATCTTATATAGCATTTCTTTCTTTTTAGGATCTATCTGCGCTTCCAGTAACGTAATACGGATGCGCTGGTCGCGCAATGACTCATCGTGTCCGAGTGCTAAAAATTCATCAAACGTAAAAAAACGTAGCGATATCTTTTCTCCCGGACTTTGCTGCGGTTCTGTCTTTTTTGTTAAATCTTGACCGATAAAATAATGGACAGAAAAAACAATCCGCCCCGGCATCGCTTGTGTAGCTATAGGAGTAAGCGTTCCAACTTCGTACCCTGTTTCTTCTAAAAATTCTCTCTTTGCCGATTTCTCTGGAGTTTCATCTGCATCTATTTGACCACCTGCCATACTAAGTACACCTTCCCTATCCGGCTGTTCATCCCAAACAAACAGGATCCTTTTGTCTGGCATCACGCCGATTACTCTCACGGCATCCGTACGGGTCACATGTTCAAACGTCTTTGTAGTGCCGTCGTATAGCTTTTGCTCCCATTGCCATACGGAAAATATCTTGCCCCGAAATACTTTCTTTGCGTTCTTCTCGTTCATCTATGCAGTATAGATTGCTATGAGCCTCTGTGCATATTGACAATGTTTATACAATATGACATATATATAGTGCTCAACGGTTGAGCATAGGGAATGTACGCTCTGTTCTGTAACAATCAAAGGCTTCTGCTATGGATATGCAAAATGCGTTTCAGCAGTTTCAGATTGAAGATCCTGCTTCGTGGCTTGCTCTGGAACTGCAAGCGGAGGTGCCAACGGACACTGGAGTTTGGTGTGAGTTGGTCGATGCCCTCGGAGACGATCATGCCGCAAGTAGTACGACAACACATGCAATTCAGAGTTGTGCACTGAGGTTCGAAAGTGAAACAATTCCGCAAGGTACACCTTTGCAAAAGTTACTGGCCATGCTTCGAGACGACATTAATCTCTACCAGGTTGATGAAAGCGCCATTCTTCTCGTCTGGGCAGGTACCTATCCTATGCAGGGTTTCTACCTGGAAACGACTAATAATAATAATATTGAGCTTTGTGATTTGTTTCGCGCACCGTATTATGCACTTCTCACGAGTTGGGGTAAAAATCCCAATCGTGTGCATGCGCATAAGGCGCGGAAATTTCTCTGCAACGAAGTCGAACAAATGCTCGAAGTGGAGGCGCTGGCAAAACGCTTTATTGTTTAGTGTAAGTCCAGATAACAGGCGCACACCACCACAACGGCGATCCCCACAGGTCGCCGTTTTTTCTTACCTTATTTTGCAATTAAAAAACCGGCCCTGGTTTTGTGGGGCCGGCGTACGTTTCTCTTTTTTGAGCGGAGTAGCTCATGCTTTTACGCTGCTATGCTTGATGATTCGCATAGCTTCAGTCAACGCTCTTTCATATTCGTGTGGTTCGATACCCAGTTGTAATACCAGCTGATCCAGCGGTTCCTGTATTCGCTCTGGCAGTAATGAGGGCACGTCGTTTCTTGGTGAAATAGCACAAACTGCCGCCTCGGCATTTTCGAGCGTAACACCAACGTTGTATAGTACGAGCGGGCCAACTCCTTCTTTTTCCATTAGTAGTCCAAGGAGAATATGCTCAGTGCTGACACAGTAATTTCCCCATTGCCTCGCTTTTCCAAAGGAGTGCAAAAGAACCCTTTCTGTGGATGGTTCAATTGGCAAACAAGGTATTGGCACTGTTGGAGTTAATCCCCGCACAAGACGTCGTTCAACGACGCCTTTCAGAAATTCTCTTTCGCAACCTAAGGTTTTGAGGGCATTGCATGCCACACAGTCGTAGCTAAGAATGCCCAAGAGAATATGCTCAGTTCTTAGGGAGTCATAATTGAACGCCCTTGCTTTTTCTTCTGCGGTTTTTATTGCCCTTCTTGCTCTGTCAGTAAATCGCTCGTACATCGTGAGTTACTCCTTGCTCAAAAAACATGAAATGTGCAGTTACTACCTCTTCTTGTATAGACTGGATATGGGTTTTATGCAACTAGAATGATTGTAGTTAAAATCAAAGTCTCCCTTTACAGTAATTATGTAATATGCCATATATTAACTGCTCAACGGTTGAGCAGAGTGTATGTATTCGTTGTTCCCTTTCCAATAGAAAAGGTTTATGCCATGAGCAGTATACTGACTGTTTTTCAAGATCTCGATATTACCGACCCAATCGCGTGGCTTACGAACGAGCGTTTGAGCAAACAACCATCAGAAGGATCTTCAGAAATTTGGTTCAATCTCGGCTCTTTCCTTGGAAAAGATGCGGCAATGTGCAGACTGACAAAGTCTGCTCTTGAACGGTTTGGAGTTCGAATTTCCAAAGATGAGGACTCAAGGTTTTTACCTCTTTTGAAACTTCTTTCCGATGACGTTGGGGTCTTCGAAGTATTTGATGATAGCGTGTTGCTTGTTTCGAAGAATACTGACACGCTCGATGGAGGTTTGTATGTGAGTTTCTCCGATGACGAGCCCTTTAAGGATGGGGGTATCTACGGTTATCATGCGCTTTACGCAAGTTGGGAAATCAATCCCGATCGGGATGCCGGCCATGAAGCAAGGAACTTTCTCTGCAATAAAGTCGAGCCCCTTATCAAGCAAGTAATTATCAAGCAAGAAGTATCCAAGCACAAGCATGGCATAACCTTGTGATTGCAATCATGCAACATACGCCAGCGACCTCACCACGGTCGCTGTTTTTTATTTGCAGAGCAAAGAAAAAGACCATCCTGAGAGCTCAAGATGGTCTGTTTGTGCTGTGAGCAGTTTGTTTTTCTCGTTCCTATCAGGCTTTTAATCGTCTACCGACGTTTTGGAGCGCTGAGGTTGTTTCGGTAAGTCTTCGAACTTGTTCTTCAAGAATCGCTACCCGCTCTTCCAATGTTCGTGGTGAGCTGGTGGATTGTTTTTGCCGGTGGCGAAGATCAAGAATCGCCTCTCCCGCTTTCTCCAGTGTGACTCCAATCTCATTGAGCTTGGTTACGACCAGGCTTTTATTCGAGAGGATTCCAAGGAGAAGATGTTCTGTACCTATGAACTTATCTGTCCATACTACTGACCAATTTCTCGCATGCATGATTGCGTCAACCACCTCACTATCAAAGAAGGGTGCCTCGGGGAGGGGTAGGACGGCTCCCCTTGGATCGAGTGATTCCAGAGCACTTAATATGCCTCCGTGCGTAAGGCCCAATTTTTCCAGAGCCTGCCCTCCTGGACTTGCCCAGCACGATATGAGACCCGTCACCATATCTCTCAGACAAATGTGGTCGTGACCACGGCCTGCTGCATCTTCGTTTGCGCTCCGCATGACTGCTAGCGCTTCATCAGTAAAACCCTCGTGTTGTACCACCGAAACTCTCCCAGAAAAAAACGTGAAATGTGCTGCTGTTACCTATCTTTGTATAGGATAAATAATGAGTTTTTGCAAGCTTAATCGTCTCCTCTCCTTACGAAGGAGAGGCTGGGTGAGGTTAGTTGTTCGTCGATTCTATTCCCCTCACCCCATCCCTCTCCCCGTCGAGGGAGAGGGCGATAGAAGGAATTACCACTTCAGCGATCCGGCGTTTTTGTATTCCGTTACTCTTGTTTCAAAGAAGTTCTTTTCCTTTTTCAAATCCATAATTTCGCTCATCCACGGGAATGGATTGGCAGCATTGTATACTTTTGCAAGGCCGATACGTTCTAGTCTACGATCTGCAATGTATTGTAAGTATTCATCGATGACGCCTGCGTTTAGTCCAAGAATGCCGTTTGGTAAGCAATCGTGCGCATACGCAGATTCTAACTCCACTCCCCTTTTAATATTTGCCGTAATAGTTGCTTTAAATTCTTCTGTCCAAATTTCTGGATTTTCTTGTACGATGGCATTGATCAAATCGGAACCGAATGCAAGATGCACGGATTCATCGCGCAAGATAAATTGGAATTGTTCCCCTACTCCAACCATTTTGTTTTGGCGCAAAAACGAAAGCATCATCACAAAGCCGGCATAGAAGAAAATTCCTTCCATAATGACGTAAAAACCCACTAAGTCATGAACGAAGCGTTGAATATTTTCTGTTCCTTCTGTACTGAAATTAATATCCATCAAAGACTTCGTCATGTTTACTACAAATTCGTCCTTGTGCCGAATACTTGGAATGCGTTCATACATGGTATATACATCTTCTGGGTCGAGTCCAAGAGTATCGCAGCAGTAAATGAATGTATCCGTATGTACCGCCTCTTCGTATGCCTGGCGTAGTAAGTACTGCCTGCATTCTGGATTTGTAATGTGTTTGTATACGGTAAGAACTAAGTTATTGGCCGTAAGGCTTTCTGCGGTAGAGAAGAACCCCATATTCCACAATATTAAGCGACGCTCATCTTCAGAAAGGGCCGCAGGATTTTTCCATGTTTCTACATCTTTTTGCATGTTTACTTCATCTGGCGTCCAGTTGTTTGCAACACCATCTTTGTAGTGCTTGCGCGCCCACGTGTACTTCATCGGCAGGATTTTATTAGGGTCGGTGGTGCCTGAATTTAAGATTTTCTTTTCAATAGTTTCCATAGATTTTTTTCTGTTATTGGCAAGACTCACAAATATTCAGATTAGGGTCTCCGCTCGTTGCAGACGTCGGATCAAGCTTTGGGAGCGTAGACATGATAGGCGCTACAAATACAGTAGTAGGAGGTGGCGTCGGGGTTGCAGTAAATACTATGTGTTCTTCTTGGCGAATTTCAATCTGCGGCGTTGGTTCATACTTTATGTTGATATCTATCGTGCTCTTTTCTACTCCTGTTGCACCAAGCGTTCTTAGGTAATACGTAGTTTTGAGGCCCGCTTCCCACGCCATGATGTACATGTCGGAAATATCTTTTCCTGATTCCGTTTGAATAAACAAGTTGAGCGATTGGCTTTGGTCGATCCATTTTGAACGCCTCGCCGCATGTTTGATGACCCATTCCGGGCGAATTTCGAATACTTCTTTGTACCTGTCTTTTAGGTCTTGGGGAATTTCTGGAATATCTTGCACGCTGCCATCGTAGTGCTTTAGTTTATCAAGCATTTGATTGCTCCAGAGATTGTCTTTACGAAGGTCGTTGATGAGCCTCTCATTAATAACAACGAATTCTCCGGTAACATTTGATTTTGTATAAATGTTTTTGTAGATAGGTTCAATAGATGGCAAGCATCCTGCGATGGTTGAAATAGTTGCAGTAGGAGCAATTGCCATACAATTAGAATTTCTCATGCCGTATACACGCACGTGTTCCCGAACAGGCATCCAGTCTAGTTTTGATTTTCGGTCTACTTCAATTGGCATACCGCGCTCTTCTTCTAATAGGGCAACGGTATCTTGCGGCAACAATCCTCTGTCCCATTTAGAGCCTCGGTACGTTTCGTACTTCCCTTTTTCTTTTGCGAGCTTTGAAGAGGAAAGAATTGCATGGTAGGAAATAAATTCCATTGTCTCGTCGGAAAGATCAACAGCTTCTTCACTATCAAATTGCATGCCAAGCACATAGAGCGCATCTTGCCAACCCATAATTCCAAGGCCAACTGGACGATGACGCATGTTTGAAGTTTTTGCTTCCTTTGTTGGGTAAAAGTTGAGGTCAATAACATTATCAAGCATTCGCATGGCTTGTTCGGTGGTGTGCTGGAGTTTTTCTTTATTGAGTACCCCGTTTTCTACGTGTCGAACAATATTAATAGAACCTAAATTGCAAACAGCGGTTTCTTCAGCTGAAGTATTGAGCGTGATTTCTGTACACAGATTAGAACTATGCACCACGCCGATGTGGTCTTGTGGAGAGCGTACGTTAGAAGGATCTTTAAACGTGATCCACGGATGCCCGGTGCTATACAGGCTGTTGATCATTTTTCTCCAAAGCTCGAGCGCCGGCATTCGCTTAAAGAGATGAATTTCACCTCTATCTACTTTTTGTTCATATTCAATATATTTTTGTTCAAACGCTTTTCCGTAGATATGGTGAAGCTCGGGCGTTTCATCTGGTGAGAACAGTGTCCACTGCTCATCGTTAATAACGCGTTTCATAAACAAGTCAGGGATCCAATTTGCGGTATTTGTATCGTGCGTGCGTCTGCGGTCGTCCCCAGTGTTTTTACGCAGCTCGATAAAGTCCTCAATATCGTAATGCCATGTTTCAAGGTATACGCAGGTAGCCCCACGTCGTTTTCCACTTCGATTAATAGCTGCGGTGGTGGCATCTGAAATTTTTAAGAAAGGAATAACACCCTGGCTCCCTACATTTGTACTTTTAATTTGCGCTCCCGTTGCTCGAATGTTTGTCCAATCGTTCCCTAACCCACCAGACCATTTGGAAAGCTGTGCATTGTCTCCAAACGACTTAAAGATATGATCCAATTTGTCTTCAACGGTTGTTAAATAACAAGAGCTCATTTGTGGATGGCTGGTGCCTGAATGAAAGAGCGTTGGTGTTGAGGGTGTATAGCGAAGTGTGGAGATGGTCTCGTAAAACTCTATTGCATACGATGTCCACTTGCTTTTTTCTTCACCTAAGGCCAGCCCCATAGCAACGCGCATCCAGAAATATTGCGGAACTTCTAAAATGCGCTGCGTTAAATCTTTTATAAAGTAGCGTTCATACAGTGTTTGGATCCCGAGATATTCAAAGAGTTTATCTCGAGAAATGTCCATTGCTTTTGAGAGTGCTTCAAAGTCAAATTCGTTCATGCGAGGGTCGAGCCTCTCTGATGCTACTCCTTGTGCAATACTTGTCTTCAGTCCGTCTCGGTACATTCTGTCAAAACCGGGTTCGAATTCATCTGTATTAATAACGTCGCGATACAGGTCGTTGATTAATACGCGCGCAGCAAGATAGGAGTATTTTGGGTCACGTTCAATACGGCTCCGAAGTGACATAATAATAGTCTGGTTAATTTCAGATGTAGAGATACCGTCATAAATATTATTTTGTGCTTCTTTTAGCACCACGTCGATTTGTTCCCTATCAAGTGAATCCGCGCAGTATTTTTCAATAGCGATACGTACTTGCTGAAGATCAAATGGAACCATGTGGCCTGCACGGTTTTTTACATGCAGTTGACGTGTTGCCATTTTTTGTTGGAGCATCTGCTTTTCTTCAAACGCTTTCATTGCACGTTGTTCCTGCTGCGCAACGCGGTATAGGATATATGACTTTGCAACATCAAAGAGACCTTTCTCTGCTATTTTTGTTTCCACAATGTCTTGGATACTTTCAACTCCAGGGATTGTTTCGTTGTACGCTGCTTCAATGTGGAGAACTACCTCGTCTACGATGATTTCAATGACTGGCGCGTCTTCTTGTCCTCTTGTTGCATGATAGGCTTTGTGGATCGCGTTTTGAATCCGCGTGCGATCAAAGTCAACAATAGAACCGTTACGTTTTTTTACTTTATCAATAGGCATGTATGTCATTGTACTCGCACCCTGGTTCGATTCAAAAAGTGAGTTTGGTCATTTTTTCTCTATACAGGAGTGGGTTTTACACACGAACAAAAAACGTTCCTTGATCAGGGGAACGTTTTTTGTTCGTACGAGAAATGTCAACTTTTTATTTCAATGCGCTCGTGTACTTCGTAAGGTTTTTTAATTGTGGTGCGGTAAGCTTCCCCGCTGCTTCTACTGCCTGTTGTACGAGTTCGAAAGAAATTGTTTCTTCCATTCCTATACGTACAGGATGTTTTGGTATGTTCTTTCGGATAAAATCTTCGATATAAATCCGATGTTCGTTTGTAAGGGTATATCCTACTTCATGGTCGGAGAGATATCGTGTTGTTGCGCGACGTGCGAGGTGCGTTAATCCGTCGCCTTTCTGGGCAACTTCGACATACGCAGTATCTGTTACTTTTGCTTCCGGTAACTTTTTGCTCGCTTCTGTAAGGGTTCCCTTATCGACAGGTACTGTTGGAGTAACAGTAGTCTTGGGTGTCTCTTTATCTTCTGGAGCTGGCGTGCTTGATGCTTCTGGAGCTGCAGATGGCGATACATCACTTGCAAGTTCTTCAGCAGTTTGCTCGTTTCCTGAAAACGCATAAATTGCAGCTGCAACAATCAGAACGATGATGATTGCTGATACTGTTCTTGGCGATTCTTTCATTTTATTTACAAACCCATCGTCCGGATTTGGTTGTTGTTGTTCATATTCCATATGGTGTTCACCTCCTGTTAGTAATAAAAATCTTGATCCCCCTCCATATGACGCTTTGCGAGCATCATATAACCGTATGCCCGCTCTGAGAGGGCGTCAATGTGGATAACCCGACCTGATTTACGCTCGTTCCAGTGTGGTGATTCGTTGTTCGTGGTTCTTTAACGTTGCAAATACAGAATTTTCAAAGCGCTCAACTAAAGATTCCATTATCTCTTTCATGTCTTCTTTTGTAGCGTAGGGCTCTAATGCCTTTTTGAGCCTTTCTTCTGTAATAAGATTTTTTATATCCTCTTTGGTGGCAACCCTTTCAAATGCATTGGCAACAAGTTGCATATTTGCATCGATAATTTCTTGGACGATTCTTTCAACGTCTTTCTTGTCAGCCTTTTTCTCAAGCATTGCAAAAAACCTCTCCATGCTTTTATCGAATTGCGCCTGTGTGAGGGGTTGATTTTTAGCTTTCATGTTTTAAGTATACATCTTTTTAGTCTTTATAATAAATGGAAACACCACCACGGCGTTCCATATTCGTTTGATTCTTTTTGGTTCTAGTACGAGCCGCCAAAGCCATTCGAGGTGATGGCGACGTAAAATAAGAGGTGCTCTTGGGAGTGTGCCCGCGATCATTGCAAACGCTCCACCGACACCGACTGCGATTTTTACACTCGCTTGTTCTAAGGTTTTTCTGTGTTGTTCTATCCAGAGTGTTTGCTTGGGGGCGCCGAGAGCGACGAAGAGAACGCTAACCCCCTCCAGCTCCCCCTTCGTAAGGGGGGGAGATCGGCGTCGTATT
>DATDYZ010000011.1:0-8736 GCA_035288905.1 Candidatus Anderseniibacteriota bacterium
GTGTGCTTCAGGGTGTTGGTTTTTTGGGAG
This sequence comes from Candidatus Anderseniibacteriota bacterium, assembly GCA_035288905.1. Lineage (GTDB taxonomy): Bacteria > Patescibacteriota > Andersenbacteria > UBA10190 > UBA10190 > HO2-45-11b. Next base: position 31 of record DATDYZ010000011.1, read on the forward strand.
GAAATTTCTTTCCTCAACTTTTGATACTCCAGGAAATCTCCTTTCCTGCAAGGAAAGGTATTACGCCATGGTAGTCATCTGGAACAATCATTGGTTCTTTTACCAGCGTAACTTCTTTTAATGGCGCTTGCAGGTAATTGAGGATCTCGTAGAACGGCAATGCGAATCCACCTGCAAAGTTTGGGAGCCGATCAAGTGCACCACGCTCTTCAAAGAGTTGTGCAAGGCGTGGAAGCGCTACACCCGGGGGTGCATACACCCCAGCGCAACAATCATGTCGCCGTTTCTTTTCTTGCATATGAGGAGCACTGTCGGAACCGAACATGAATTTCGGATTTCCAAAGGTAGCGGCTTCAACAAGTGCTTCTCTGTCTTTTCTCATTTTTGCAACGGGTTTGCACCAATTGTATACGGACAACCGGTCACCACCGGCATCGTCATATGTGATTATGAGATGGTGAGCGGTAATAGTCGCCCGCACATTCGGTGACATGCCCAAAATCGTTTCAACAGCGGCTTCTGTCGTTATATGCTCCATAACGACTTTGAGGCCCGGGAATGTACTTACGATGTACTTGAGTATTCGTAAAAACGCTTTTTCACGATCAAGTCCTTCAATTTCATCTCCAGGTTTTTCACCATGAAGGCAAAGGATTAAACCGAGTTCTTCCATTTTTTCAAACACAGGGAACAGCGCGGGATAATCCACAACTCCAAGTTCTGCGTTTGTGGTAAGACCTTTTGGGTATACCTTGCCCGCGATAGCAATGGGAATATAGTTCGCGGCTTTTCGAAATTCTTGCACCATTGCTGGCGTAGTGTCCGGCATGATATAGAACGTCATAAGCGGTTCAAACCCGCTATTTGGCCCAGCCGCATCAAGTATTTCTTGCTCGTATGCACTTACCTGCGCGGCTATGCGTTTTGGCGGGTCTGTGTTTGGCATGACGAGCGCTCTCGCTACGTGCATCGCCGTTAACGGCACAAATGGTTTGAGCATGTCATCTTGTCTGAAGTGAACATGCGCATCAATTGCGACGAATGAGATTGTGTCCATGAGTTCTGGTCCTTTTCTTGAGTTTTAAGAATTAGTGAAACAGTTCGTATGCGGTTCCGATAATACTTTTCATTCGCCAGGGGTATAACATACCCGCGGTTCCAACTTGAAATTCTTTAACAATTGGAATTGCGCATACTTCTCGTGCTGCTTGAGCAGAATTTATACCTCCGCATGCAGAAACAGGTTTCGGAAATGCAGAATCTGCAGCTTCTTGGAGCCATTTTATTATGACACGTCGAAGCGGCCATCCCGAGAGTCCACCCTTGCCAATGTGCGCCAGGGGCGACTCCGTGGTTCCAAACAATCCTTTCCAGTCGATTTGGTTTGGCAATTTTCCCCAGGGAATGGAATTCGACATTGTGATTGCGTCACAATGTGGATGTTTCGCAATTTCAGCTACAACTTGTACTGATTCCACTGCACTGACTTTGCACAGAGTCGGTATGTTAAGAGCACCCGTGATATCAAGAATTTGCCCTGCTTCATTTCTAAAATGAGAAGGGTCTCCGTCAGTGTTCGGGCATGAGATATTAACTTCAAGTCCAATCTCGGATCGCCACGTGTGAGTCCGTTCCTTTAAAAGAATTTTTGTTAACTCTTGATATTGATCAAGCCGGTCTTGGGTTGTCTCATTTTCCCGAAATGGTGCCATAAAGGAAAGGCGGAATGGGCCGCCGGTTCGTTGTTGCCAAATATTTCGTGCGAGAAGGTCAGGGGCGCCTCGATTTGAAAGTCCCACTGAGTTAAGCACCACTTGTTTCAAGGAGTTTACAACCATACATTTTGGCATCCATTCTTTTGGAGTGACCCCATCCGATTGCATAGGCAGGTTGCCCTTAGTCGGTAATAGGGTCATTGTTTTTGCCGTAATTCCTGCTCTAGCAAATGTTAACCCCGCAATTTTCCAAGGGCTTCCAAGGCGGTGATACCAGTATTCCTTGGGATCGAAAAATCCAGCAGCACCCGATGCGATGAATATTGGTGCAAAATGAACTCCACGAATTTCCATGATATGCCTCTCTTTTCGTATAAATACCTATTCAATTGACAACGAACACTACATCAACACTGATAGTACTGAACAAAAAAAGCAAGTTGGTTACCCTACCTTTACCCCAAACACTTCCTGAACGTTTTTCAGGAGATCTTCTGTAGTTGATTCTTGTTGTTCGCGTGTAATTGGCCCTGCGGGATCCAGTTCGCATCTGATTTTTACCTGCTCACCTATAGTATCCATAATAGCTTTTTGAACAAGTTGCATGTTGTCTGGCTTTTCAAAGAATGTTTTGTGAAGAGGAAATTGCGCGCGCAGCAAGAGCGCGCCGTCTATAACTTCTTTTGGTTGGGTTGCGCGTAAAAACGTGGAAGCGACGGGGTTTGCAACGCGGAGTGATTGAATAATAGCCTCCCAAGATTTCTGGATTTTTGTGAGAAGCTCGGGGTTGTCGGATTCAGCGATTTTCTCTGGACGCCTGCCCTCACCCTCCTGCTGCGGCAGGATGCCCTCTCCCCCCATGGGGAGAGGGGAAACTACTGGTGCTGATTTCGCGTCGGCTCCTCTCCTTACGAAGGAGAGGTTGGGTGAGGTTAGTGGCGCTCTTTGAGCAGGCGTAGGGGAATTTTGCATTTCCCTCTTCACTCCAACGGTCGATGTTAAAATCGCAAGTTCCAGTGCGATCATCGGTTCCGGCACAATAGATATATCTTGAAGCGCAACAAGAAATGCACGCATGATTACCGTAATACGATCAATGGCGTTTGGTGCTGATGCAAATACGGGCGGGTTTGTATTGGTAATATTGCGGACAATACCGTCTCTTGCTGCGCGTATAGATTCTTGAATAAATTGTTCGCAATCAAATCCGTCTGCGTATGCTTTTGTTGCGAGTGTGGTGGCCAGCTTCGCATCTCCCTGCACAAGAGCTTCGAGAAAATCCTCGATCATTTTTGGCGAAGGGACTCCAAGTAAATCTGACGCTTGTGAAACGGTAAGCGTATCATCCGAATGGGAAAGCAACTGGCCTAATAAGGATTCTGCGTCTCGGTAACATCCGTCGCTCCTGGCAGTGATGAATGAAATCACTTCGTCGTCTGCGGTACGTTTTTCTTCAGAAAGTAAATGAGTAAGCCGTGTTTTCATTTCTTCATTTGTTGCACGCTTAAATCGAAATAGCTGGCATCTTGAGGCGATAGTTGCAGGCACTTTATGCAATTCTGTTGTCGCAAGAATGAATATGACGTGCCTAGGTGGCTCTTCTAGTGTTTTTAAGAGCGCAGCAAATGCCGGCCCTGAAAGCATGTGCACTTCATCGATAATATATATTTTGTATTCCCCGCTGATAGGAGCTAGGCTCACTGTTTCGCGAAGAGCGCGAATATCGTCGATGCCTCTGTTAGAAGCGGCATCTATTTCTATCATGTCCAGAGAAGCTTTTTGTTGGAACGCTATGCAGGAATTACACGTATCGCACGGTTCGCTTGTAGATGATTTATTACAGTTGAGTCGTTTAGCAAATACGCGGGCAGTTGTTGTTTTCCCTGTTCCTCTCGGGCCTTGGAATAAATACGCGTGAGCTACTTTTTTCTTGAGTATTTCTTGCGTAAGAATAGACGTAATATGGTCTTGTCCGATAATTTCGGCAAAGGTTGTAGGGCGGTATTGTCGGTAAAGCGCTGGCATAGGTTTAGATTATAGGAAGTTTTTGAATGATGCTAGGAAGAATGCCGAACTAGTGTTCCCCTCTCCCAATTGTGGGAGAGGGTTAGGGTGAGGGCCGTATCGCATCTTGGGTTGCCCTCATCCGCCATTCGACTCGCTTCGCTCGCTCATGGCACCTTCTCCCCAATTGGGGAGAAGGGAACATTAATTATTTTCCCCTGAAAATCAGCAGTTTACTTCCAAAAAAGTTAATAAAGAGGGTGATAATAATTGCGGCAGCCTTCGCAGCAAAATCTCTCTGGGCTCCGAACAGTTGAATAAAAAGTGACCATTTATAGAAGAGGCCAACAAAGAGTTGGTTTAATGCCCAGGTGAATATATTGAGGGCAAAATATCCCGTGCCTTGCCGAGCGGCACTTCCTGCAGTTCCTTGAAATGTCCATGTGCGATTGATAATAAAATTGCTGCAAATCGCCAAAAATACACTTACGTTATTAGCCGCAATAATTTCTGTACCAAAAACAGTATACGTTGCATCCCAGTCTAGTATGCGAGTAAGAAATGCAAATGTACCAAAATCAACAACAGCGCCAATAGCGCCCGTAATTCCAAATTTAATAAACTGCTTTGCGGTTTTCTGGTGTTGTACAGGGACAAGGTCGATAATAGTGTCAACAAAAGCAGAGAGCATATATGTTTTTAGTGATGAATAACGTGCTCAACTGCGCCCCATTGCCCGTCTCCGTGCTCTGGCAAAAGAACGGTAACTTCATCTCCTTCACTCGCTTTATAAAACGTTACGCTGGCAAGGAGAATTTTATATGTTTTGTCTGGAGTTTTTACTCCAAAATTTCCCATTTCATCTACAACCAGCGTTCCTACAACCCGTTTGCGATCTATTGGATTTATCTGCTTATACAACAGTGCGCCATCTGTGCTAATAGTAAGTTTGAGTACATCGCCCTCAACAAGTTTGGACTTTGACGCGTAGTTTGGTGGAACGGGGTATTCTTCTCCATCGTTTCCTTGCATGTTCTGGCCGTCGAATACTCCCTCGACAATCCTTTCTCCCTCCATAATGGGCGTCTCTAACGAAGTGCTTGATAAATCGCCTGTATGGGGAGTATCAACCCCTTCAGTCAAGGCTTGGCGGACATATTGGATATTGCGCTCAGCGTCTTCGAGGCGTTGAGTAATAAGTGCTAGTGTTCTTGGGTCAAGGGTCATACGTATAATGGTATGATATACTAGAAAAAAATGTATGTCACGATCTCGCACTATTTGGATTCTTGTTTGCATTGCCGTTGTCGGTATTGCACTACGCTCTTTTAATCTTAATGGGCGAAGCCTTTGGTTTGATGAAGCGTTCTCTTGGCGACTGCTGCAGTTCCCGTTTGTTGAGATGATTGCGCGTGACGGCGCAGACGTGCATCCGCCCCTCTACTATATTTTTTTGAGAAGTTGGACGTACGTATTTGGAACGTCACTCTTTGCACTTCGTTCGTTCTCTGTTGCATGTGCGGGGGTTGCAACATTCGTTGCCTATCTTTTTACCGCCTACGCATTTCGTTCACGAAGGGCTGGTATATATGCCGCACTGTTTCTTGCGCTCTCCCCGTGGGTTATTTCGTATGGGTGGGAAGCAAGGATGTATCCACTTGGAATACTATTTGCGCTGCTCTCTTCTTATGCGCTGTTGCATGGATTGCGAGATAAATCGTTCTGGTGGTTTGGGCTGTATGGGGTGTTTGCCGCAGCACTTATGTATACGCACTACTATGGGATTTTTACAATCGTAGCCCAAGCGCTTTTTGTATGTGGTGTTCTCGTTCAAAGCACGAAGTGGCGTATAGGCGAAATGGTTCATGCGAGAATATTTTGGGCAGGTCTTTTTTCTGCATGTATTGCCGTTTTACTATTTGCTCCTTGGCTCCCAACCTTTTTACGGCAGCGTGCGCAAGTACAGGATGTATTTTGGATACCACCTGTTACTACTGGGGCGGTATTTGATACATTTTACCAAATAGGTATTCCCACGCTTTCTATCCCTCGTGAGTATGGAGTATCTCGAATCCCCGCCCTTTTTGTTGCCGTTTTATATGTATATGCAATAGTAAGATATCGCAAAATAGATGGTATGAATCTTACGCTTCTTCTTTTTGGTATTCCTATTTTTTTGAGTGTCCTTATTTCCTTAGGTGGAAGAAGTTTGTATAACGATCGATATTTTGCGTTTACGGGAATATTTCTTTTTATAGCACTTGCGTATGTACTTAGTGTAATAAAAAAGCCACTGGTACGCAGGGTGATTTTTAGCATGGTGAGCGTTTTGATTTTTATTTCTTTTGTTTCATATTGGAATCAATTACAGATTTCTCAAAAGCCAGGTGCACATGCAGCTTCAACATATGTGTATGAACAACGCGGTCAGAATGACGCAGTGCTTGTAAGTTCCCCATTTATATATTTTTCTATTTTGCATTATGCAACCGAAGAGTTTCAGGCAAAAGATGCTCCTCACCTATATTCAACAACAGGCGAGCTTGTACACTTTGCCGGCGGCCCCATTCTTACAAAAGAAGATATTGCAGGCCCTGCAGATATTGCTACGTATACAGGCACGGTGTGGGTAGTCGACACTACAGGCTTTGGAGAAAAGCCCTTAGATACTCCAAAGAATTGGCGTGAAGTTTCTCGCGCAATGTTTCCAGAAGTATTCGCACATCAAGGAGATATTGTGGTGCGGAAGTTTGTGGTGAAATAAGCTTGTAACGTTCCCCTCTCCCAATTCTGGGAGAGGGTTAGGGTGAGGGCCGTGTAGCGTCGTAGTCTGCCCTCATCCGCCCGCCTCTTGGCGAGGCACCTTCTCCCCAATTGGGGAGAAGGGATCGCTATTTGTAATACACTCGATTCGGTATTCTCAGGTCAATGTATTCCAGCGTTTGCAGTTCCTCTGGTGTAATAGTATCTTCCAACAGCCGGCTAAGAATACCCATTTGGTCTGCTGCGCTTCGTGTTGTATCCATGAGTATTCTCCAGTTTTTATCTAACAGAAAATGTACTTCTCGTGTTGCCAGGGAAGGGATTCTCATTTCAGCAATTTGCGCCCCCGTTATTTCTGGCAGTTTTTCCTGTGCCTCCGTAATAAATGCAACAAAAGAAGATTCCACTGCATTTGCTCCCAGTTTCACTATTGCATCAGGATCGGAATTTTTTACCGTAGAAAGTACGACCCCAGGGAGTACGTCGAGCGAGGCATTTTCGTATGCAATGCCCTCTGTGTCTACGAAGTAATATGAGCCACCGGAAATTAACAAGAGCGCAGGCTTTTTTTCTTGCACAATAACTTTCAGTGTTCCGGGTAGTTTGCGCACAATATGAACGTCGCGTACTTGCGGTACATCATGCAAAATCTTTTGTTCTAGTTGATCTGTCGGAATAACGAGAATATTTTTTCCGCTGCTGTCTTTCATAATAGTTTGAATGCTTTCCTGTGTGCTTGGTTTTGCGTCAACGGTGGTGATGGCAGAAACTGCAAATGTTTGCGTAAAAAACAGCAGCCAAACAAGGATGCAAAACGGCACAATAATAATCAGGAGTAAAAATACAATAGATGACCACTGCACGATGTTCCGTTGCGCTTGCCCCCACCGCGCACGGTTCATAATGCCGTAAAAGGCAGATATGGGTGAAGGCAGGCAGGGAGTTTTACGGACCCATCTGTGCTTTGGTGATTTTCGATAATAGCGATGAGCAAGCGAGAGAGCGCAACCGCGGTGCCATTTATCATGTGAACTTTTTCCGTAGTGTTATCAGAATTTTTAAATCGAATATTCAATCTTCTGGATTGATACGAAGTTGTATTGCTTGTAGAGTGAGTTTCCCGGTATGCTTTTTCGCTTGGAATCCACGTTTCTATGTCTATGGTTTTCGCAGATGGAGCGCCTATGTCTCCCGCTGCCAGTCGCACAACGCGGTACGGTAACTCTAAAGCGTCCATAATAGATACTTGTTGTGTTAGTAAAAATTGGTGTTCCTCTTCAGATCTTTCTGGCGTTGTAATACTAAACATTTCCACTTTATCGAACTGATGCAAGCGAAGGATCCCTTTTACGTCCTTGCCATGGCTGCCTGCTTCTCTTCTGAAACACGGAGTAAATGCAACATACCGGATCGGCAAATGTTCGCTCGGGATAATTTCATTCATGTGCATAGCCCCGAGAGATTGCTCACTGGTGCCGACGAGGTATAAATCATCTTGTGTTTTATATACTTCATCTCCCGCTTGGTCTAAATACCCCATACCGGCCATTGCTTCTTCGTTTATCAATAGTGGTGGAATAACTTGCGTAAAGCCTTGCTTGGTCAACGTGTCGATGACGTATGTTGCAATTCCGAGCTCTAATCTTGCTAAATCTCCCGATAGATAGGTAAAACGCGCACCAGCAACTTTTGCTCCCCGTTGCATATCTATACGGCTTCCCATAAGGGTCATATAATCTTGCGGAGTTTCTGTTGCATCGCGAGTTGGTGTTTTACTTTCCGCAATAACCACACTGTCTTTTTCTCCACCCGGCTGTACGTCTGGAAGTGGAATGTTAGGAATCTTTCTCCAAAGGGTTTCACGTTCTTTTGAGAGTTGTTCTACCGTATCTTTCAATTTTGATTCTTCATGGCCATATTTTTGCATGCCGGATATTAAACCTTGTTTTTCTTTCGGTGATGCCGATGCAATCTTGTCACTTGCTTGTCGTTTTTGTGCTAGCGCCTCTTCCAATTTTTTTGTCGCTTCGCGCCACGCAGTGTCTGTGCTCAATAGCGCTTCAACGCGTGACAACTCAACACCCCTTTTTTCAAGAGCAGTAATTGTCGCTTGTCTTGTCTTTTCGTTTCGTAGTAATTCAATATCGATCATACCAGTATTATTTTTCTGATTTTAATAATGGAAATAAAATAGTATCTCGTAGGTGCGGTGTATTCGTGAGCA
>DATDYZ010000012.1:0-23233 GCA_035288905.1 Candidatus Anderseniibacteriota bacterium
CCCAGCTATTCGGCCCGTATGGTCAATCGTTGATGCTGATGATCAAAGTCCTGGTCGAGTTATGACTCCCGCGGAAGCAATCCAGGCCGGCGCAGATAGAATTATTGTCGGTCGACCAATCGTGAGAGCTGCAAACCCGCGTGATGCAGTCATGAGGACTATCGATGAGATTGCTTCAGCAATGGAGCAGTAAAGCTGATTGTTTGTTGTTTGCAATAATAACAAACAATCGTAGCCACCCCTGGTTTTAAATGGGGGTGGTTTTTCTTTTATTTTGAGCCGATGATGGGAATTGGACCCATGACCTCTTCATTACCAATGAAGTGCTCTACCACTGAGCTACATCGGCATACGAGTATTTGTACAACAAGACGCCATGAAATGGTACTCTATGCATATGTTTCGCTTTCTTAGGGGTGCGATGTTTTGGGTATTGTTTGCCATACTAGGCGCTGGCGTATACCTATTTTTTCAGGGGAATTCTTTTGGAAATGATGACACAGAGGCGCAGATTACGCAGTCTATTCCAAAAGAAATTCCGTCTTTGAATGCGCTTCTTGTGCAAGTAGACGATATATCAGGAAATCGTCGCATTTTAGACTGTAGTACAAATGGGTGTATTTCAAAAGTACCTCCTTCATCCGTAAGAGAAAGTCCGCTATCGGACGGTACAAATTGGTATCGGTATGCACAGCGAACTGAGAAGAACAAAACAACGGCCACTGTACTCGAAAAAATTGATAGTCAGGGAAACGTGAAGACGATTACGGAAGAAAACCCCCTCGTAAAACCTCGTGCAATGATGATAAGTACAGACGGGACAAAAATAGCATATTTTCTTGATAATATTCACGACAACCTAGATTTAACAGAACTGTGGACATACGACAGCAAGGAAGGTGGAACAAAGGTTATTGTAGAAAAATTATATCGCCCAGATATTGCATCGAAAGTGAGATGGAATGCATCTTCACGAGTAGTCTGGTTTTTGCAAGAAAACGAAAAAAAGGAATTAATTGCAGCCTCTTTGAGCGGCGGAGGAAGTCTTCGATTTACGGGAGTTAACTGGAATGAACATGCGGCAGCTGCAGATACCGGTGTTATGGACATGAATGACGATATGTCGCTTCTTGTATTTGCAGAGACTGCTACCCCAGGCTATTCGAGAATGTTTATTGCCCGGAACAATGAAGCTGTGACCGTAAAGCCAGTAAAGGGGAATATAGTATTTGTGCGTTGGATGGAAAATGGTGCGCTATTATATGCGACGCAAGACGGAAAAAATCTATCTTTTTGGATGGCAAATGCGACAAAGGAATGGCCGATAGCTCGCATGGAAGCAACGTTTGAATCTGCGCATAGCCCAGGCACGTCCACACTTGCAGCTTTTATTGCAAGCCCAAAACATGGGGAGCGGCATTTGTACGTATTGCAAATCTCAACGGGACTCATAAAAGATGAAGTAGTTATTCCAAGTTTTCCAGGGAAGACATATGTGGTGCAGACCAGCGAGTCTTCATTGCACTCATCCCAGGCGGTAGCAGGAGCAACGAGTGTAATATCTGATGGAGAAGTGGTCGCTTTTGTAGAGCATCACATGCAGGTTATAGCGGAGGATGCCAATGCAAAACCAAGTCGTTTACTCATAACCGATATTCAAAATACAAGTTTTATTGATTATGTAGATGGGAGTGGCGAAGAGCAGAGAATGTTGGTTACTATAGTGGATACCCTTAACCCGGAATGGAAAATAATTGCCAGGTATAAAACAATAAATGGAACATGGCATAGAGAGGATACTACTGGAAATACGGAGCCGAAGGTGGTACGACTCTACGAATGGGAAGAATCGCTATCTCAGTGGATTTTGAAACAGAAGTACTGATACCCCTCCAGCCGTCGCTAAAGCTATGGGCACCCCATTGCAAAAATTCCGCTTTCTGTTACTATATCGACTATGTCACAAGATTTTCTTATTCGCCTCCAATGCGCCGACTGCAAGTCGTTTAATTACCATACTCGTCGCAATTTAAAGCGGCAGGATAGTACGAAATTAGAGCGCTCAAAATATTGCAAAAAGTGCCGAGCGCATACCGTTCACAAAGAAAAAGCGAAGAAATAATTTGCAGGGGTGGAAGGAGTCGAACCCTCATTGCTCGCTTTGGAGGCGAATGTATTAGCCGTTATACGACACCCCTATGTGTGTTGATTGTACATATATTTTGATTATCTGCTAGTATTGGCTGATAATATGATTAAAATCATTTTTGAAGCGCACTCGACCAGCCTTGATAACGAGCGAGATTTGTCTTCCGGCCACAACGATATAGAGCTTTCATTATTGGGTTTGCAACAATCAAAAGAACTTGGCGAGCGATACAAGAACGATAAACCAGATATTATTTTTTGTTCTGATCTGCAACGTTCATATAAAACAGCAGAAATAGCGTTTAATGGAACAAATATTCCAATCATAAAAGACAAGCGATTACGAGAGTGTGATTATGGCGATTTGACTCAGCATCCTGCGGATGAAGTAAAACACCAAAAAGAAGAGAGAATATCAAAACCCTTTCCTAACGGCGAAAGCTATGAGCAAGCAGCGGCGCGAATGAAAAGTTTTCTTCAAGATTTACAGGAAAAATATGATGGTAAAAAGATAATGATTATTGGTCATCGGGCCACGCAATACGGATTGGAACATTGGATTAAGGGCGTTGCATTACGTGAGGCAGTTACAGCACCCTGGCAATGGCAACCAGGGTGGGTGTACGAGTTAGAGAAACCACCTTTAAACGTTGAGCAGGTGCAACAAACACTCGATTTGGTTTTGCCGCTCCTTAAAGAACTTGGTATAGAATACCGAGTTCTTGGCTCAGTCGTAATGGCAGCAATTAATGGAGAGCTACATCGAAAGCTAGGCGACCTTGATTTGATCATTGACTCTAGTAAGAGAAGCATATTAAGACAGAAATTACTCTCAGCTGGTTTTTATGACCGAGGTGGCATGTTTAAATTTGCTCGCAAATATCTATCACTAGAAACATTAGAGCATGATCGATTAATGGAAGTAGGGCTGTTTGTAGGAGAGTTTAAAGAGGATGGTTCTTTTGTGATTGGTAGCGAAAAAACAAACATTTTTATCGACCCTCACGCTGTTGCACCTTACCAATACCAACTTTTTGATCATAAAATTATCGGTTTACCACCAGAAATAATAGCTGCTGGCATTTATCTTTCAGAACGAAACCCAAAACGAATACAGGAAAAGAAAATCTTGAAAGAGAAGGGAATTGTTGCCGCCAAGAGCAACTACACCCATGTTAGAATTTTTGGTGTTAAAGCGGACTGGATTTACTATCTTGCTATGGGGATATTAGACAAGATTGGCATGGTCAGAGTCGCTTTTGGCAAGCCATACGATCCTTGGAGGTAGGTTTTAACTTAACTTCCAACACTTTTGCCAAAAATGTAACTTTATAAAACTAGCAAAACTTTATAAAGTTTCTATAAATTTCTCAAAAAACGCGTTATAGACGTGTATTGACATTGTCATTACATTGCGCTATACTGTTTATATGACTACTATACAAATACGAATTGATGAGAAAACAAAGAAGTCTGCTCAAAAATTATTTCATAGCCTTGGCATGGATATGAGCACTGCGATTAAGGCGTTTTTAAAGCAGGCTACGAGAAAGCAGGGCATTCCGTTTCCTTTGTATACAGAGAATGGACTTACGGTAGAAGAAGAACGTGAAATTTTACAATCGGCAGAGGAAGCTGAAAGAGGAGAAAATGTCATCGGACCATTTACTACAATTGAGGATGCTTTAGAAGAGTTGCATAAGCAGTAATATACGGTAATGGATCTATTTCTCCACAAACTGTTCAAAAAACAATATAGTAAGCTTACTCCAAAAATTCGCCATAAGGCAGATATAACAATTGCAACGTTTCTAATAAACCCGAAAGAGCCAAGCCTGAAGAATCATGCATTAAAGGGTGGAATGATATCCGAGCGATCAATATCTGTAACAGGTGATATAAGGATTGTTTTTAAAGAGTATAGTAATTATAAACAGGTGAGGATGTTACGGATTGGTACGCATAACCAGGTGTATTAAGCTATGTTCCTGAGTAATCCAAAAAATATACACACAATTCTCTTCGATTTTCATGGCGTTCTCTGTTTCTATGAATTTTACAAACCCATGCTAGAGCTGGAATACCCAGAGAAATTGGAGTGGATTAGCAAGAATGTCTTTGAAGAAGATAAGGGGCTCGTTCGCAAGTGGATGAGGGGAGAAATATCATCCGATGAGATGAATAGAAATATTGCAAAGCGAGCAGGCATGGATTTTGACGTTTTGAATAAAGCATTTATTGAAAGTGCGCTGAACATGAAGCTAGACGAAAAGTTGTTGTTATTTATATCAAAAATAAGAGAAGCGGGTATGAAGGTGGGGCTTGTAACCGATAATATGGACGTGTTCTCTGAAATAACCGCTCCAGCACATCGCTTGAAAGAAAAGTTTGATGCGATTGTTAACTCCGTTGACTATGGTTTTTTGAAAAAAGAGAATCATGGAAAGCTATTTGATATCGCTCTGGAAAAGCTAGGAGGAAGTATTCAAAATTCTCTAATGGTAGATAATCAACCAGCGGTGATTGAATTGTTTGAGAGTAAAGGCGGTATCGGGTATTTGTATACTGATTTTCCGGCATTTGATGCATGGGCTACTATAAATATATGAACATCTACTTCGCAGCATCTATTCGTGGTGGACGAGACGACCAGGAAATATACAAACAGATTATAGAACTGCTTCGTTCTTTTGGTACCGTGCTCACGGAACATTTTGGGAATAAAGACATTGTGGCAAGTGCGGGTACGGGAAAAGATGTAGTTGCAATTTACAAGCAAGATATGGACTGGGTTACGATGGCAGATGTAGTAGTTGCGGAAGTAACGCAGCCAAGCCTTGGAGTGGGATATGAAATTGGCCGCGCAGAAGATATGGGTAAGAAAATTCTGTGTTTGTATCGGGAAACTCCGGGTCGCTCGCTCTCTGCTATGATTGCAGGTAATGAAAAACTAAACGTAAAAACATATATTTCAATTGCAGAAGTAAGAAATATCTTCGAAGAATTTTTTGCATAAAAAAAGCCGGAACGTATAGTTCCGGCTGATCGTGTGAGTCACACGTCCTTGGTTACTGTTCGAAGAAAGTAACAGGGAAGCCTAACCCGGGCAAACGGGACACCCGAAACTTTGGGTCGTCCTCGAGCTGGCGCAAAACATTCTTCGTACTCCTTTTCCATCGCACGTCATCGATATCTGTACTTCCATCGGCAAGACATGCGTTTGCCAGGTCGGGTGTTGTGCAGAGGGCAACAAGGGGCGAGGTACCTTTGTTCCAGAGTGATTGAGGTACATGTTCTGGGAGTACCTGACTGTTACTCCCAACTTTTTCATATGCTATCGCATCGATGTCGGCGTGGAAGGAAAATATTCCTTCATGGAGCGTGATTGCCCACAGATCATCTGAGGGCAATGTATCCCCGATTGTTCGATCGCCTTGCGCATGGTTACGATGCGCAAACTTGGATACAACTACGGTCCCATTTACATCTCTTCGTATCCAGTAAATCGAATTTTGTGTAACTGCAAAAAAATCTCGAATGAGCCTGGACATTGCTTGTACCTTTACTCTAGAGGGAAATTGGAAACGAACAACACTACCTTATACGACCATCTGCTTTACGTAGCAACTGGTCTCGTTAGCTGCGTAATATTTGTAAGCTGCGCGTGAATTAACATACGCTGCTTGGTTGACCATAACGGCCAACATGCCATAAGAGAAATTGTTGGTATTGGTCTATCAGAAATCACACGAAAATCAGAAGTGGGAGTTACAATTTCACTTGTTGTGATTCGATATGAATATCGTGTGCCTTTCCAGTCTACATGAAGCGCATCTCCAGTTTTTAGTTCGTTGATGCGAATAAATGCGAATCGGTACGCACCTTTCCACGGCTCTCCTGTGGAATGAGCGGAGATAAATGTATTACCAAGTGCGCCCGGGGCAACTCCATTTGGATAGAGTGCTGCTCCGGTATTGAGCGTTGCAATAACATCCGTATCTTTTAGGGAAGGGCTCAGTACAACAGGAACGGTAATGCCAAGTGAAGGAATTCTAATCAAGTTAGAAGTAGTTTCTGCGCTATTGTATGCAGGAGTGAGTGGTACCTGAATTGGGTATGGATTAATTACGATTTCTGGAGCTGGGGTAGAAAATGGGACGACACGGTCAGGGCTGAGGGGTAGTTGAGCTATACCCCTGGGCTGAGGAAAAAACAGGGAGTTAAGTAAAGAAGGCGCAAGAGGAGCAAATGTAAGGAAGCTTAAAACGGCTCCAGTAAAGAAAAGAGACGCGAAAAAGAACGCACTCACAAACAGTAGTATTGGACGGGTCTTTTGCATAACCGTCTATTATAGTTCTATTTATACTAAATGTCAATAGTAAGCAGAAAAATGGCTTAATATAGCAGCAGTATCGTCGCAAGGAAGACGACTAGCGAGGCATGGGCTATAAGCGCAGGGTGCTGCACACGGATTCGAACGAGGATTGCAAGCGTAAGTAAGAATGCAACAGTAAGAAGAATAAGTAATGTTACTTGGCGTGTGGAGTGAATAATGGTCGCGACAAAACTCTCTGTAGCCTTATTTTCTTGGATTGTGAATGTTGGGATTGCATGGATGACGCTCGCATTTATTGCTATAGGTGAATTGAGGGAAAATAACTGCCACGGTGATACAGAAGATGCACCTACAATTGCTATTTGCTGCCTGTCAAATGCGGGAGAAAGTGCGATTGTATATTTCGGAACTGGTGTAGGGCTTGGTAATGGCGTTGAAATTGGCTTGGTAATTCCGGCTACTATTGGCGTTGGTGGCGGTGTTGGCACGGGGGATGTATCGGCGGTAGGCTCTGTAACTACCTCTGCGAGCGGTTTCCCAAACATGTGAACGACAATAATCGACGTTCCTCCTTGAAACTCTCCACTTACTACCGCAATACCTGTTTGCGTGTATTCCGTATGCAACATATTTGCTTTATGTGTTGGGCTTGCAAGCCAAGCGGATATTACATCTTCACCGTCTAGAAAATCAATTGCTAAATTTTCACCAGCAACTTCGTATGCATAATTTGTTTTCTTCATCCAAAACCATGGAGTTACGCCGCTTGGGGAAATATGTGCAAAGTATTGGTTTTTGAGCATATCTTGACCTTTTAATTTTGCTGCTTGCGTGAGGCTGTTGCTTACGGAAAGTGCAGGAAGTCCCGCCTGGGTACGAGCTTGATTAGTCAGCGCTACCATCGTGCTTTCTGTGATTGTCGAAAGTTCTGCTGTATGAGGAGTAAGTGCAAGTGCAGATATGGCAACGATTTTTGTAAGGATGAGGAACGAGGAAACATATGCAAGCGTACGATGACGCAACGCAAGTGGCCAATGATTGTTCGTGTGGTGTGGTATAAAAGTTACCTTTGCAACGCCCATAGGCACTAGTGTATCGTATTACTACACCTATGAATATCGTCATTATGGCAGGCGGGGGTGGGACAAGGCTATGGCCCCTGTCTCGAAAGAACCTCCCAAAGCAGTTTTTAGATTTAGGAACAGGAAAAACGCTCCTTGAGCACACCTACGATCGCGCTGCAGTGCTTGTTCCAAAAGAGAATATATATATTGCAACAACGCAGCAATATCAAAAAAAGATCCAAGAACTTTTACCTACCATTGCAGAGCAAAATGTTTTTTTAGAGCCGGAACGCAGAGAAACGGGTCCTGCATTTGCCGCGGCTGCAGTGAGTTTAGAGCAATTACGAAAAGGCGATGAGCCAACACTCTTTTTGTGGGCGGATCATGTATTTACTAATGAAGAGGAACTTCTGAGAGATTTAGCTACCATGCAGAAGTTAATAGAAGAAAATCCCAACCGTATTGTCATTATTGGGCACACTCCAACGTCTCCGGAAACAGGATTTGGTTATATGAAGATGGGGAAGAAGATAGCAGGGCACGATGATGTATTCACTATTGATTCATTTAAAGAAAAGCCAGATGAAGAGACGGCAAAAGGGTATGTTGCTGATGGATCGTATTTCTGGAATATAGGGTATATGTGCGTTACGCCGAATTTTCTTCTGCAAGAACTGCAGACATATGCACCAGATCTTCACACTGCAATTACGCACTATGCACGTGTACTAAAGGAACATGGAGGAAAAGAAGCCGCGAAAATATATGGAAGCATACCAAAGATTGCTATCGATTATGCACTCAATGAGCGCACACCGAATATTATTGCCGTTACGGGAGATTATGGGTGGAGCGATGTAGGAAGCTGGGCAATAGTGAAAGAGCTATTTGGAACAGATGGCGACCATGTTCCGCATGGGCACCATGTGCACGTAGATAGTCATAACAATTATATTTACAACGCTACGAATCACGTTGTTTCAATGATTGGGATGAAAGATACGATCGTAGTTGTTACGGAGCACGCAACACTCATAACAGATATTGCAAGTTCTCAAAAAGTGAAAGAAGTAGTACAGAAACTAGAAGAGAGTGACAAAAAAGAATTTTTATGATTGCTATCGTAAACCGCAAAAAGTTTACTGCCACACTTCTTTTAACAGTTGGCATTGTTGGCATTGTCTTATTTCGTCTTGTTTGGGGGAGCGGGATTATTGAAAAAGCAGGGGACATTGAAATTCCTCAAGGCAAGAGTGCTGCTGAAGTTTGGAGAGGCTTGGTAGATGATGGATATTCTGATCGAACGATTCCATGGAAATACTATGGAAGAAAAGATAATGCTGCTTCAAAAATTCAAGCAGGAATATATCATGTTGAGCAAGGAGAAAAAATTTCAAAAGTTGTGGAGAGATTTGCACACGGAGACGTACAAACGAAAGAATTTTCTGTTACGTTTCCAGAAGGGTTTACGCTATCTCAAGTAGCAGCACGGTATGCAGACCGTACCGGAAAAACGGCCCAGTTATTTTTAGACGAAGCAAAAGTGGCAAAGTATGCAGGGAAGTTTTCGTTTCTTAAAGATATTCCGGGTACAAGAAACTTAGAAGGGTATGTTTTCCCTGATACGTATAAAATAACACCAGATGATACACCAGAAGACGTGATTATGCGTATGCTGGGAAATTTTGATAAAAAAGTTTCGGAGGGGATTCGCGATGAGATACTGAAAAATAATCGAACACTCGATGAAATAGTAACGATGGCAAGCATTTTAGAAAAAGAAGTGCAAAGTGGGAAAGATATGGCTATGGTTGCAGGCGTATTGTGGAAGCGTATACAAGACGGGGAAGGATTATATGTAGATGCAACACTTGAGTATATAGTAGAAAAAAATGGAAACCTTACGGTTCAAGACTTGGCGCTAGACACTCCATATAACACAAGAAAATACCGAGGGCTTCCGCCCACTCCTATTAATAACCCGGGGTTAACGGCAATACTGGCAGCACTGCGCCCCGAAGCGTCAGAATACTATTACTATTTAACAGCCAAAGACGGAACAACGATATTTGCAAAAACCAACGACGAGCATAATCGGAATAAGGTGAAGTATTTGCAGTAGCTATAGTAGTTACCCTCTCCCCATATGGGGGAGAGGGCACCACGCCCGCAGGCGGGTGGGTGAGGGCTGTGGGCGGCGCGATGCGAACCCACCTCACCCTAACCCTCTCCTTAGTAAGGAGAGGGGAACGCAGCTTGTGTTTTTCCCTAATCTATTCTATACATAGTTCAGTCATCCAAAGACCAGGGGCGGCAATAAGACCTCTGCAGGATAATTTATACAGGCTTCTACTGTTATAAAATATATCTGAAACTGGTGACTGTTAATCAGTGTCATTCCCGCGAATGCGGGAATCCAAGCGTACGCGACGTGGATGCCCGATCGGGTCGGGCATGACAACGCGTTGCGATTTAATCTAATACGTTTTTATGCCACTTACACGACAACAAAAAGAAACGCGCGTATCTGAAGTAGGAGATACAATTTCGGCATCTGCTGGAGCTGTATTTCTTGCGTACGATGCGCTGAATGTGGTGGATGTAAATGAGCTGCGCAACAAGCTATTTGAAGCAGGATGCGACATGCGTGTTGTGCCAAAACGGCTGCTCAAAATTGCGTTATCTGGTGCAAACATTTCGTTCAACCCTATGGAGCATACGGGCCAAATGGCCGTCATCTCGGGGAAGGATGGAGTTTCTCCGGCAAAAGTGCTCTTTGCATTTGCAAAAGGAAAAGAAAATCTTCGTCTAGTAGCAGGTTTGCTGGATGGTAAAGAAATTACCGCAGCAGACGTTATTGCCTTGGCAAAATTGCCAAGCAAGCAAGAATTACTCGGCCAATTGGTTGGAGTACTGTCTGGGCCAATGCGTGGCATGGTTCAGGTCTTGTCCGGAGTGCCTCGAGGGGCAGTATATGTATTACAAGCAATAGCAGATCAAAAATCATTAATTAATTAATTAATTATATCTATTCCTATGTCAGACGAAAAAGAACCAGTAGTAGTGCCGGAAAAGTTCCAGGCAATTGTAAAGCAAGTTGAAGAAATGTCTGTACTGGACTTATCTGAACTTGTTCACGTATTGGAAGAAAAGTTTGGAGTATCAGCAAGCGCACCAGCAATGATGATGGCAGCAGCTCCAGCAGGAGAAGCCGCAGCGGCCGAAGAAAAATCTTCGTTCACTGTTGAAATTACAGAAGCCGGCGCACAGAAAATCGCCGTCATTAAAGCAGTTCGAGAATTAACTCAAATGGGCTTGAAAGATGCAAAGGACCTTGTTGATAAAGCTCCTATGGCAATCAAGGAAAATGTTCCAAAAGCAGAAGCAGAAGAGATGAAGAAAAAGCTGGAAGAAGCCGGCGCAAAAGTGACCCTCAAATAAATAAAAGCAAAAACACCCCGGCACCCGCCGGGGTGTTTTTTATTCCTCGTGTTATACTACTCGCATGAATATGTTGCATAAGATTCAACGCTATTTTTTTCTATTTTATGTCGATCATTTCAGTCATATTCCGCACACAGATATTTGGGAGAGTGCATTCGGATACGCCAAAGAGGTCGGTAATATAGTAGAATTACTAGCTAAGCGGGCACGTGCAAATATTATTTTAGTGGGCCAGGAAGGGGTGGGGAGTCTTGGTATTGCGAAAGCAGTAGCAAAACGGTTGAAAGGCCACCCAGAACTGAAAAACCATCCAATTTTCTTCTTAGATCTGAATGATATTCTTGCGCAAAACCCAAACGGAATCCATCAGCTCCACGTGTTAGCAAAAACCCTTTCCGAAATGGAGCGCATGGGTAACGCTGTTGTTGTGCTCTCGGGTATGAGCGATGTATTTGCGGGAAAATATACAATACAAGCGCAAGATATTCTTCATCCATTTTTTTCTTCCCCTTCGGTAAAAACCATCACCATTCTTTCTGATGAAGAATATCATGCGCATATTGCATCTAATAAAGAATTGTCCCGCTTTGTGGAAGCTATTCAAATCAAAGGACTTTCTGCTTCTAGTACGAAACAATTTCTGAAGAAACGGTTTGGTTCTCATATTCCACATGAAGTATTAGATGATGTAGTTGCTCAAACAGAAGGCATATACCCGCACATCCCTTATCCAAAGCGCGCTATTGATATTGTGCATGGGTTAATTGCCGAAAAAACATTGGAAAAAGAGCATGTAGCACGTCATATTTCTCAAAAGATAGGGTTTGATATACATAGACTCAAAGAGGTGCATCATCATGATATGAAAGAAGCCCTGCATCGCCGCTTGGTAAACCAAGAACAAGCAGTTCAAGAAATAGCAGATGCGTTTGTGCGTTCACGCAGCAAGGAGGCAGATACAAAGCACCCCATAGCCTCTTTGTTATTCACCGGCCCTCGCGGTGTAGGAAAAAAAGAAGCAGCCAAAGCAATCGCACAGGTATACTTTGGATCTAGGAAGCGCATAGTTACTGTACACATGAATCAAGACGCAGAAGATCTTCCGCGAGTTATCGCCGAACATCCATTTCACGTATTATTACTAGAAGGACTTGAAGAACCGCCCACAATTTTCCAGGGGTATGTGACTGATGCATTTGGTCGGAAATATTCTACAACAAATATGATTGTTATTGTGACAAGTAATGAAGAAACTATTTCTGAAGATCTGCGTGCAAGTGTTGATGGGGTAGCGAGGTTCGTGTCATTAAATCCTGAACATGTTCGCGAAGTTGCGCACAATTTGTTGAGTCAATTAAATGGCCGTCTGCAACTGGAATACAACGTGTCGCTAGAAATAACACCGGAACTTATAGGATATATTGCACAAAAGGGCTATAGCAAAGAACAAGGCGCGCACGCAATGCCAGAGTTGATACAGGAAACCGTCCAAAAAGCAGCCATGGAAGCTATTTCAAGGGGAAGAGTGGTGCCAGGCGGCAAGATTCTTATTGACCCGCTGCGTCTTCCGTCAGCGTAACTTCGAGAACTTTTGTTCCATTTAATGCAAAGAGGCGTTGTTCATCTGGAACTACGGAAATATCTGTAAGGGAAGATGCCTCGTCAAAAAACAACTGGCGAATTAATGCACCTTTTTTTGATAAAATAACAACTCTCTTGTTTGTCGGGTCGAGCACATACAAGTTTTGCATCGTGTCTGAGGTTACAATTTTTGTTGCAGAAGAAAGGGTGGGTTCTACCGTTGCTTGCACAAAATCTGTGCTCGCACCTCTAAACAATTTTATAATTTCGCCACTTTTAGCAAGTGCATAAATATTCCCATCAATTGCAATACTTTGGATATCGAGTTTCTTTGCGGCCTCATCGGTAATCCAGGGGGTTCCACCAGAGTACCCTCGGAGAGTTTTGTTGAATGAAAGGATATTTTTGAGTGTTTTTTCATATACATACAGCCGATTGCCGAATACGGAAATAGTGCTCATTTCAGGCTTCTCTGCAGGAATATTTATTTCTTGCGCCGTGAGTGAATTGTCTTTTGCATCAAAGAGGGCAATTGTGTTGGAGTCGGTGTTGAATATAATCGTTTTATCGGAATTCTGTGCGCTTCCTCCAGCTATAAACCCAATACCTTCCGTAGTTGCGTGTACAATTTCAGTTTTGCCATCCAGGCCCATTTTGATGACAGCGTTCGTATTTGGGCTTACGGCGTATAGGGAATCGTTTACAAAAAATACATGGTTTGGAGCTTTGCTTCCTGTATGTTCTGCAAGGTCGCCCAGCACTCTTGTGTTGCTAGATGCACTTCGAAATATTTTTTGCAGTCTATCTTGTTGCGTTTGAATATCGAGCGCAAGCGCTTTTGTATCTTCTAGGTACAGCGTTCCTTGCAGTAACTGCGTCGTTACCTGTTTGGCATCGGCAAGAAGTCCTGTTGCTTGCTCTCTGTTGTCGTAGATAAGGGCGGTTTTTGCGGCGTCTACTTTTGTGCGAGCTTCATGGAGACGCTGGCTGGCTTGTTCAATAACGGCGTCGGACGCTCTCTTTTTTTGAAGAAGTACAATGCTTACTAGTAGCGCAACAAGGAGCACTATCGCGATAATGGCAAATAGTTTACTTGAGGACGGGAGCGAAAGTGCCCATTTTTTTGCACCGTGTACGGAAGGGCGAGGGATGGAAATCTTTATTGTCGGGATTTTTTTCGCAACGCCTGTAGAGCTTCGCATAACTACCGGCCAGATCCATGTTTTGCATACTTTCCATGTGTGTGAAGTAAGCGAAATTGTAATTACAAGTATTTGTTGGACTATGGATCGTTTAACAATCAACGGAACGCGAGGGGTAAGATTAGTTGCCGGTGCTGGTTCGTATGTTTTTCTTGCTGGCGAAGCTATTTCTTGTTTTGGTTCAGATATGTATTCAGGTAAAAGAGTTACTACTGTAACGGCAAGCGGAATGCGTTGCCCCTGGTCGAGGTAGAGTCCCTCTAGTCGAGCAGCAATAGTAGATGCCGAATGTTCTAGTGCGAATCTTCCAACATCCACTGATCGGAACATAGAATCGAACGGTGATGAGGTGAAGAAAATAGTATCACGAGCTGAAATGTCTCCAGTTGCAACTTGTGAGAATGTTTTCAGCGGGTCGGTAATAGGGAAGTGCGATATACCCTGCGAAACATTGGTAACAGCAGTTTTACGGGCGATAAACACTGCCCCTGCTCCGGCAACACTTAAATGCAGTTCGTTGCCTGCAAGAACGCCGATAGCAACATGAAAATGCCCCATCCAATCTTTTGTGCCTGCTTGAACAGAATCGTAGAGAATTAAGTTTGCTTGATGGAGAGCCATTTCAAAGCTAGCGGATGCGGAACGGGAAGGCTCTCGGTAATATTCCCGCTGTATCGCTGTAATTACCATATCTAAGAGTGGCTTGCCCACGCCACCACGATCTTCTGTTTCTGCGGCAGCAAAAAGGTAGCCAAGTCGTTTTTCTCCAGGTGCAGGCTCAAAGAGGTACGTTTCACATATACGTGAAGGATCCTTACAAAGGATGAGCTCTTCAGCAGAAGGGGTAGTACGCTCTTGTTCCATAGGGAAAAGTATACCACGGAATAAAAGTGTTGCGTCTTCTTTTAGAGCGGCGTACACTCGAGAAAAGACACTCTATGGCACAAAAACCGTTCCCGCTCGAAAAGATATTCGGATCCCGCACTCGGGTGAAGGTAATTACTTTGTTTACGACTGGAGTAAAGCGACCATATTTTGTGCGTGAGATTACGCGCACGGTGAATGAACGTTTAAACGCTGTTCGCAGAGAGCTTCTGATATTAGAAAAAATTGGCATGTTAACAACGTACGAAGAGCGTCGTAGGAAATATTATGTAGTAGACGAGGCATTTCCATTACTCAAAGAACTCGCATCTATTATGCAAAAATCTGGCCCAGGGGTTGAAGATGCTCTCTTTAAAGATATTGAGCACGTAGGCAATGTTTTGTATGCGTGTGTTACCGGATACTTTACAGGAAATCCAACTGCACCAACGGATTTGTTTATAGTTGGCGACGTACAAGAAAAAAAGTTAGAACAGTTTGCAAAAAACATTGAGCAGCAAATTGATAAAGAAATACGGTACACGCCGATGACACTCAATGAATATCAGTACCGATTAAACTTTAACGATATGTTTTTACGTCAAATATTTGGAGGGTCATTTAAAGAAATTGTGAATATTCTGCCCGTTGCTATGCGCCCAAAGGAAGCAATGAACCAAAAATCCCGTAGCATTATTAGGGATTTGGCATAGTGGGGGGTAAGAAGATGAACTATACTCCGCGGGTGTTAATTATTAGCCGCATCCTCTTTTTTGCATATTTTGTATTTTATTTCCTGTGCCTTGTGCGCGGGTGGTTTCCTGGCGATATTCTTACCACGTATTGGCTTGTATATTTAATTGGCGTATATTTCCTCGCGGAAAAAATTTACTCAGCATTTTTGAAGAGGGGAGTAGATGTGGTGTATGCATTTCCTATTGTATTTCTTGCATACATGGTGAATTTTTCTTCTATGCTTTTAAAGGGGCAAGAGAACTTTCCATTTTTAAATAGAGCGGAACATTTTATTACGTATATTCTTGCGGCGTATATTGTATGGCAATTCTTTCTGCGATACCTGCCGCAAAAAGTATGGAACGAACATCCATACTATACTTCTATTTTAGTACTTGCCCTCACCACACTTTCGGGGGTGCTTAATGAAATTATTGAACTCTTTATGGACGTAAATTTTGGGACACACACAATAGGCCCAATGTACGACACTTCTGTTGACCTTGTGATGAATCTGCTCGGCGCAGGCTTCTTCTTGTGTATTCAACTCATTGCGCACGAAGCAGAAAAATCAGGGATTATTAAAAAGAGCGTGCAGTAGCGTTCCCCTCTCTCAATTCTGGGAGAGGGTTAGGGTGAGGGCTGTATCACGTTGTGGGTTGCCCTCATCCGCCATTCGACTCGCTTTGCTCGCTCATGGCACCTTCTCCCCAATTGGGGAGAAGGGAACGCTACTTCATGTCATTTATCCCATTTTATGCCTCTACTCAGCACCGATATATTTACAGAACAGGAGTCGGAGAGTACAATACACAAACTGCGATCATCAGATAGTAGATTCCCAACTTAGACACCATTGTGAGGAGTAGCAGAATGTCGATCTCTAGGGTGAAGTATCCAACAGCCTTTGTTCGAAGGGTGAAGAGAACTTTTCCTAATTGGAAAGGACTGCATCGCGCGTTAGATGCGGGAAGCCAGAAAGTCGGGTTGTACCTCGACAACGTTCGAGGGGACATTAAGCCCCAGTTTGTTTTGAATTGTTTAAAAACGCTTAATCGTGAGAAGTTGAAAAGCGAAGCAACAAAGCGCATAAAAGCCACTAAACTCTATACCGAGTGGTGCGGTTACTTTCTACCCACTCGAGAGTAGTCGTCGTCCTCGAAATGAGCCCTCAATCGCTTAGAGCCTCGGCACTATTGCCCTGTGCTATTCGTAACAAGTCCCTTCGTTTTCGAACGAAGGGCTTTTTTTATACTTGGGTGCTTGCACTGAGCGATCTCGCCAAGGGCGAGAGAGTCGAAGTGTGTATAAATCGTGGGTTTTGCCTATTGCGTAGTGGCGGGCTGACGGAGTAATGTGGATACACGTGGATAAGTGTGGGGAAAAGTGGAGAGCAACTGTGGATAACTTAATTAAGAAAGAGCTTTATGTTCATCGGCCAATACAATCACACCATAGATGAAAAGGGGCGTATGAACATGCCCGCGAAATTTCGTCGTGAAGTAACAAGCGGTGTTGTGGTAACGAGAGGCCTCGATCACTGCCTCTTTGTATATCCGAAAGCAGAGTGGGAACACATGGCGCAAAAACTCTCGAAGCTTCCTGTTACCCAAAAAAGCAGCCGCGCATTTGCGCGCCTCATGTTGGCAGGTGCTATGGATGCTGAACTAGATAGTCAGGGGAGGATTATGCTCCCTGAATACTTACGGCAGTATGCTGGTGTTACAAAACATGTAATAGTTGCGGGGTTGTTTAATCGAGTTGAAATATGGGACGAAGAGAAGTGGCGTGAGTATCAAGCTAAAACGGAAGAGGCAAGCGATGAAATCGCGGAAGGTATGGGAGAACTTGGCATATGAGTGAACATACCCCAGTGCTCGTACAAGAAGTAATGGATCTCTTGAAGCCAAAAGAAGGAGATATTCTTCTTGATGCAACGCTTGGCCATGGCGGCCATGCAAAAGCATTTTTGGATGCTGCGGGCAAAGGAGCAAAAGTAATAGGACTAGATGCAGACCCCGAAGCTATAAAAGTTGCACAAAAAAATCTTTCGCAGTATGGAGACGCTATTACATACCATGAACAGAACTTTAACACTCTTCCGAAAGCGCATGTGCATGCTATTTTATTCGATTTAGGAATTGGAAGTCACCAAATTGCAGATGAAACGCGAGGATTCTCTTTTTCTTCTGAAGGCCCGCTCAACATGCAATACGGTGCGCAAGAAAATCTTCCTGATTCATATTTGGAACCGATTAATGTATTAACGAGAAGGCTGAACAGGTACCCCGATGCGCATGAACTGATCGATTTTCTTTCCCCAATGGCACTTGCGGACATGGTGCGTTTGTATGGGGAAGAGAGACTCGCCGGAGTAGTGGGGAATGCTATTGCAGAGCATCGTCCATTCGAAAGCGCAAAAAAACTTGCCAGCGTTATTGAAAAGGCAGTACCAAAGTTTTACGAGAAAGGGAGAATTCATGGTGCAACGAGAACGTTTCAAGCACTACGCCTTGCCGTAAATAGGGAGCTTGAAGTGCTAGAAGGCGTATTGCCGCAGGCGGTTGAGCGGCTGCTTCCAGGAGGGGTACTAGCAGTTATTAGTTTTCACAGCCTAGAAGACCGGATCGTCAAACAATATTTCCGCAAAGCGTCCTCTACGTGTATATGCGACCCAAAACAGCCCATATGCAATTGTGAACACACACCACAACTTGAAATACTGACAAAGAAACCCATACGAGCAACAGAGGAGGAAATAACAACAAATCCCAGAAGTAGAAGCGCAAAGTTACGGGCAGCTCGACGGAGCTCGCCGTAAAGAGCCAAAAAAAATAGCAAAACACTTACACACATAACACAAACATATGACACCAAAAATAACGCAACATGTCGCATCTAGAAACGGAAAAAAGAATCGTGTATTTACAAAGAGTAGTAGAGGGGCAATAGACCATACTACTGCCGCATTAATGCTTGGATTAGCAGCAGTTTCAATTGTAGGGATGCTTGGATTCTTCTATCTTCAGCAAGTAGTACACACTGCATCACAGAGCACAGACGTGCGAGCATTAGAATCAAAAATAACAGATTTAAAAGAAAAACAGCGGGTTATTGAATTAGAGGGTGCAAAGCTTCGTTCGCTGAAGAATGTTGAAGATGACATTGAGAAGTTAAATCTTATTCCTACAGATAAAGTTTCATACCTTGCGCCTTCGTTCGATGACCACGTTGCTTTGGTAATTCAATAAATGAAGAATACAGCACACCTGCGAGCAAAAGCATTACCGATAGTAGGGTGTCTGCTCTTTGTTATTGTCATTGTTCGCTTAGTAGACTTGCAGCTCGTTAGGCACGGGCATTTTAACTCTATTGCAGAAGCCCAACGCAAGCGCGCATCTGAGTTGTTGCCGCATCGAGGTACAATTTATGTACAAGAAGGAAAAGGCGGAGATATTTTTCCGCTTGCAAGTAACAAAAAAGCATGGATTGCATATGCAGTGCCGCGGAATATGAAGGACGTAAAAAATGTAGCAGATACACTCGCTCCAGCTCTTGTGGCATTTCGTGATCGTCAAGATAGTCGAACAAAATCGATTATTTCTCAAACCGGACAAAACCTTATAGATAAGTTTTTACCGACGCCGTCTCCAGATATATCGCCTTCTCCTACTCCTTCGCCGGAAATAGAATTAAGCTTTGATGACCGTGTTCGCGGTATGGCAAGTACGCTGTTTACGAGATTTAATCAACGAACTGATCCGTATGAGCCATTTTTAAAACCATATGAAGTATTAGATGATGAATTTCTTGCATTTCTTGAAGATAGGAAATTAGAAGGTATTATTTTAGAGGAACAAGAAATACGTGCATATCCGGAAGGGTCACTTGCTGCGCATGCAGTTGGGTATGTAGGTTTTCATGATGCAAAAAGAATTGGAAGGTATGGGATAGAAGGTTTTTTTGATTCGCTGCTGCGAGGAGATTTCGGGTTTCTTTCTGGTGAACGCGATACTGGTGGGAACATTATTGGTGTTGGAGGGAGTGAATTTCGTGCTGCGCAAGACGGTTCAGACATTGTGCTTACGGTAGATCGAGTAGTACAGGCCTTTGCGGAGCAAGAACTAAAAGTTGGAGTGGAACGATATGCTGCGGAACGAGGAAGTATTCTCATCATGAATCCAAAAACGGGCGCCGTACTTGCAATGGCAACCTATCCTACATTCGATCCGAATGCGTATTACGCTGTTCGAGATGCGAGAGTACAAACAAATCCGATTGTATCTGATAGCTTTGAGCCAGGATCTATTTTAAAGCCCGCAGTAATGGCAGCAGCTATTGATTTAGATCTTGTAGAGCCAGATTCCACGTTTGTTGATAACGGGCCGGTAAAGGTGTCAAAATTTACCATTAATACGTTTGACGGAAAGCATTTAGGTGTGCAGACAATGACGCAAGCACTTGAGCAATCAAACAATATTGGGATGGTGCACGTAGCGCAAAAATTGGGCGCAGAACGCATGTATGATTATTTGCGACGGTTTGGCCTTGGCGAACGCACGGCAGTTGAGCTTGACGGAGAAACACAAACGAACTTGAAAGAGCCTCGTACGTGGAATGCTGCAACACTCGCAACCACAGGATTTGGGCAGGGAGTTGTAGTGACGCCGATACAAGCGTTAGACGCGATTAATGCAATAGCAAACGAAGGAATGTTGATGCAGCCGCACATTGTGCAAACAGTGAAGCAATTTTCTGGAGAAGAAAAACAAACAGTGCCTATTGCCGTGCGGCAGGTTATTACAAAAGAAACGGCAGACACGGTATCTGCGATGATGGTAAGTGTTATTGAAAACGGTGTTGCTACCTTAGCTCGCGTACCTGGGTATTATCTTGCAGGGAAGACAGGAACGGCGCAGGTTGCGGATGATAGCGGGAAATACTCGCAAGATAAAAAAATTATTACATTTGTGGGGTTTGGTCCCGTTCCTAATCCTGAA
This sequence comes from Candidatus Anderseniibacteriota bacterium, assembly GCA_035288905.1. Lineage (GTDB taxonomy): Bacteria > Patescibacteriota > Andersenbacteria > UBA10190 > UBA10190 > HO2-45-11b. The sequence goes on from DATDYZ010000012.1 coordinate 20,375, forward strand.
TTTTCTATTCTCATCAAGCTAGATAATCCATATGGGCTCTCTTTTGCATCTGGTACTGCAGCGCCGATGTTTCGTAATCTTGCAGGAAAGCTCCTCACATATTACCAAGTACCGCCATCGTACGACGCCTCAACAAGGCCGGCAAAATTTGTGGTTCCGGCTCGATAGAAAGTATACTTACCTCATATGCGAAGCTTACGAGAGCACATTGCGTGGTATCGAGCACAAGAATATATTGGGAAATACAAACCCTACGGTATTGTAGTCGCGGGAACATATGGGCGAGAAAACGCATCCCAGGCAATACTTCATGCACTTCGGCGCCATAGGCATGTGCGCAGTGCGAACAGAATAGAGCATGCAATAGATATTCCAGAAGGCATACTTGGGGCAAGAAGCCATAGCGAACACAAGGGAATATTTCGGATGCTGGTGCAAAGTAAAATGAGAGAATTAACGCAGTTTGAACCAGATACGATTATAACCCAGCTGCCACTCGTGATACCTCCTCACACTGCCCCATGGGCACTGTCTCGTCTACTGCCGCGAATGCTTGTTCTTACGAATATTGGGCTTGAGCATATTGATTTATTTGTAAATAAAGACAGGATAGCGCACGAATACTTAGTACTCGCAAATTCTTTACATGGTGATGGTCTTGTTGTAGCAAATGCCGACGATGAGTACTTGCGGGAACTATGTGAGTATATGCATCGTCCTGTCATAACGTACGGAGTACACCCAAAAGCAGATGTTCGTATTAGTAGAGCAGCGCGAGCAAAAGATGCTACAGGGCTCTTTCTTGAGATTGTTGTGCACGGCACTCACCATGAATTATTTCTTCCTCATCTGTTTGCGAAACAGCACGTAAGCGCTGTTGCGGCAGGCATTGCCGCCGCGCATGGTATGGGCGTAGGAATGCAAGATGCAATACAAGGTTTACATACGATGAAGCCACATCGAAGCGCACTTTCCCATGGAGTAGGTGCAAGTGGTGTACAAATAATTGACGATAGCTATAACACATGCCCAGAGCAGCTTGAATCTTCTGTAAAATCGTTTGCAACGCTGTCGTGTGCCGGGAAAAAGATACTTGTATTAGGAGATATGGATTTGCTTGCAACATTTGGACCAGAAAAACACGAAGCAGTGGCTAAGCAAGCAGTGGCAATTGCGCAGCTTACTCTTTTTGTAGGCCCCATGATGCGACGTGGACAAGACAGCGCACTTGCAGCGGGCACTCAAAATGATACGCACCATTTTGTATCAAGTGAGGAAGCAGCCGCTTGGCTTGTAGAGCACGTGCAGAAAGATGACTTGGTATTTGTAAGTGGGGGTAAGAGTATGGACATGGGGAAAGTAGTAAAACGGTTGAAGGCAAAGTAGATCCACATGGCCTCATCGTCTAACCCGCCAGCGTGGCGGGCCCGCTGAACTAGCGGGCGATTCAATTATGCGTTATAAAGAAAACCATGGCTCGTTCGTCTAACGGCTAGGACGTAGCCTTCTCAAGGCTAAAATAGGGGTTCAATTCCCCTACGAGCTACATATGAAAAAACGAGTATTCATTGTCCATGGTTGGGGCGGTAATCCAAACGAGCATTGGCTACCCTGGCTAAAAGGCGAACTAGAACAGAAAGGGTTTGAAGTGCATATGCCAAGCATGCCAAATACTGACGAGCCAATTATTACAGACTGGGTAGGGCATCTTTCTAAAATCGTTGGAGAGCTTGATTCGCAAACATATTTTGTAGGGCATAGTGTGGGTTGCCAGACAATTATGCGATATTTAGAAACACAGGCAGGCAAGAAAGCAGGCGGATGCGTACTTGTTGCGGCGTGGTTTATTTTACAGGGTTTAGAGAATGATGAGGAAGAGCGGATAGCAAAGCCATGGATGCAAAATGATGTTGATTACGAAAAAATACGAAGCGTAACAAGCAATATTTCGGTATTAAATTCTAGTAATGACGATTACGGCGCAGTTGAAGTAAATAAGCGATTATTTAAAGAACGGTTACATGCGGACGTAAAAGTGCTTGAAAACAGAGGGCATTTTACGACAGGGGACGGGATCACCCAATTACCGGAAGCTCTTGAGGCGATAGAAGGGTTTAGATAAGAAAAACCCCAAGGTTCAAGGTTGAACGGTGGGGTTGAGGAAAGGGGAGGCCAGGACACGGGAAAGTGCTAGCGTGGGCTATGGTTTTGAGATGAGTATACCACGTCCATATGACGATTCTTGACGATTCGTCACTTGCACAATGCAACCGAGCCTGGCCTCCTGAACTCAAAATGAGTTGGTATTGATTTAAGGGTGCAAACTAATTGACTATCGTTAATATAGTTCACTAGTAAAAGCGTGTCAATGTTTTGTCAGAAAAACTTGGCAAAAAACTTCATAATGCTAGCATGAACAAATGGGCTAATAGTCATTAGTCCATTTGTACCGGGGAGTATGGAAAGATAACTCGGAGTTATCTCAAAATACGCCCATTTTACGGAGATTTGTGATGAGTGCTTTGCTAGTAAGAAGACGTCCGCTCCCGATAAAGATCACGCCTCTTGAAGGCATTGTTCTTCCTCGCGCGGATTTGGGACTGGAGCAACGGTTGATAAACGCGGGAGTACGAAGAGTTGATCACGATTTCAGCTCAAGGTTATTTACACTCGAAGCCCCTGCAGGTCCTCGCAAACTATGCTTGGCTCCATGCAAAGCATTTATGCAGGATTTGTCATGGTTCGACAAAAATATTACCAGCATCGGCTTCCAATTCGCACTTGTCGAAGATATCCTGGCTTTTTTCGGAAGCGAATATCGGTCGTTACGAGAAGAATACGACATCCTTGCTCCCGGTT
>DATDYZ010000013.1:0-27082 GCA_035288905.1 Candidatus Anderseniibacteriota bacterium
AGAATGAGGGGAAAATCGCACAACAAAAAAACCCCCGCCAATACGGCGGGGGGATTTTTTGCTACTTACGCAAATCGATTACATTCGATCTCGCTTGTAATGCTCTCGGCAATATACCGGTCGGCCTGCTGAAGGCTGAAACGGAACTTGCGTTGGCTGTCCACATGTTGCGCAAACTGCGTCAAACATCGGACGGTCTCCACCGCTGAATCCGCCTCGTCCTGCGCCTCCTGTTTCTTGTCCTTTCATCTCACGGAAACAATTGTTGCAGTACACTGGTCGATCGCCTGAAGGTTGAAACGGAACTTGCGTTTCGTTTCCACACTTGGAACAGGTCGCGTCAAACATTGGACGATCTGAGTTAAATGAATTCATATAAAGTCACCGCCTTTCGTTATCATAATATCGAGGCCATAACGCTTATTCTTGACGCTCGATATCTTCGATAACGAATGCTTCTTACGTCGCGCTTGATCGTCTGTTCCCTCGTGCGCCTACTATTACATACAATGGATTATTGTGCAAGTTTTTCGGCGTTTGCTTTGGTAACCTCAGGGAATTTGTCTGCAGACTGGTATTTCGATACGAAGTTCTCTTCCCTGATTACTTTTCCCGCTTTTGTAACTATTTGAGCAACGGCTGCGGTAAGAGAACCATCTGGTTTTTTTTCTGTTGTAAACGGGCCATTTATTTTTACCGTTCTACCATCACTTACTCCCCAAACCTCAAAGCGTACCTTGGTACCAACAACAGATGTTTTAAGAAGTACGGGCGTTGGCATATCGTTCTTAAACCTAAAATCAGGATTTGGCTGATACACGGTTGCATCGTATCCTGGCGCACCATAATACGAAACGGGATATGAGTGGTTGCGACGATTGGTAATATCCAGCCCAGCTTGCATAGCAGCGCGGAACGCAGTGGTTGAAACCTGGCATATTCCCCCACCAAATTCTGGAGTTGTAACATTCTCTTTAATAACTAGTTCTGGCAAGTATCCGTTTTCTTTATCCACGTTCCCCAAATACGTATTAAAAGAAAATTCTTCGCCCGGCATAATAACTAATCCGTTAAACCTCGCAGTGCCAACCTTTATATTATGCACGCGATTTTTTGGACTGCCTGCGAAATTTGTTTCTCCTGTTGTAAGGAGATCTTTAAACTTCAGTTTTTCAAAATCTACTGCAGAGAATACGGACGGCCGATACTGCATCATTTGTACTTGCACAACACCCTTTCCGGTTGCAAGAGCACTTCGGAGCGCAAGAGAAGTTTTCATTCCATCTACCGTACTTCCTTTTGTTCCGCCTTTAATCATCACTACGTTTCCACCTTCTCGCACAAATCTACTCTGTTCACCAATGTTATTAATTCGCGGAGAAACATGGATGTTTAAATACGAATATATTGCACCGGGTCGCAATTGAAGCATCAGCGTGCCATCTCCCATATTTCTTGTTTTATACAGTGTTTTTGATTCGGCTAAAGATAATTTCCAGATTTTTCCTTTAAATAAAAACTGAATTTGCGTTGATGAAAGTTTTTTTGCGTTCTCTGCACTTATGCGAACTTCGGTGAGTAGCGGATCAGCCGCATGAACATAGCCAGCAGGAAGCAACACAATAAACAACGCTATAAGCAATCCGAAGTACGTATTATTATTGTGAGCAATCAACATCATATTTATTGGGGTCATACGTTTTTGAGAATAATTTTTTACTTAAACTAAATATGGACGAGATGAGAGACTCTCGCAATCGCTCTTGTTCCGACTCCGTTATTTTTTGAGCAGGTGTTGGTGTTAGCGCTGCTCCGGGCTTACCATATGCGACAATTGTTATCTCTAATTTTCTTCTTCCAAATTCTAATGCCTTGCTCGTAGAAGGAAACCAAATGTCTATGTAATAACCGTTAAACCGACGAGCCATTCTGTCTTCAACAATATATGGTTTGTTATTAATTGATATAATAGTGCCCAGTGGAAGAAAGTTAGTGGCAACAACTCCTTCTCGCACCCTTGTACCTGAGGCAGTAATGCAAGGAGTCGAATCTGTATGTTTTGGATTAGGCGGATATGCGCTTGAACTTACGATGAACTTTGTTCCAATCGGTGGCTTAATCCGCCCAATCGCCTTCACTCCAATGTACCGAAGTAAGCTTTGCCCAAAACTTAGGCTAGGTAGAAGTACTTCTGAATCTACCACTTCAAAATGCGCAGGCGTCAGGCCTTGCGCATGTGCATATCCAGTACTACAAAGCATTATAAATATAATTAGTATTGCGCCATTCATACGAAAACTCATACTCATCATGGTACACTTGAAAGCATGGCAGGAGAAATAGCACACATTGTATACGCTGCTCGGTTACTTACACACATGAAAGACAACGTCTCGTATCCTTCATACTGGGTTGGTACAGTATTTCCAGACATTTATCGAATTGGACGCATTAGTCGTTTTCCTACTCACATTCGCCCCGTGAGCCTGTCTGCGCTTGTGGGCAACAACGACTTCACTACAGGAGTGCGCGTACATAGCTGGGTTGATGCAACGCATGAATTGTATTTTAAAGAACATGCGATATTTGAAAAACTTCCTTGGCATCCGCTTCTGCCATTTGCATTTGAACTGTTTGAAGATGAAGTACTGTATGATTCGTACGAAGATTGGCACCTTATTATTCGCGCACTTGCGACTGTAGACCCCGATGAAGAGCGAATGATCCACAACCGCCCACACATTCAAGCATGGCATGCACTCCTACAAACATATTTTAGATCCGCACCGTCAGATGAATCCAGGCTTGCATATATGGAAAAGCTTCAACTTTCTTCTCATAGCGCAAAAGAAATAAATAGTATCGTATCTGATTTGCGAGAACATACTACTGCCAAAGAAATATTGATGAACTACATACAAACAATTGAGCACATCTTGATATAAAAAACTCTCCCCGATCTGCCAACTGGCCGATGCGGGGAGAATATTCGCTCATGTTCAATTACTTTCTCTTCTTTTTTTTAGAGGTGGTCTTTCTTTTAGCTGCCTTCCTCTTTGTTGTTTTCTTTACTGCCTTTCGTGCAGTCTTTCTCTTTGCAACTTTTCGCTTTTTCTTAGCTGGCATAGGTACCACCTCCTCTCCCAAATGCAGATTTGCATTCTGAACGAAATGTAACTACAAGATTTTTTGTCTTGTAGTGAACTGTTTCCCCTCCATAAAACATTTCATTCATATCGCTACGAATCAGTATATCACAAATCTTTTTTAATGTGCAGTGCAAATCCAATTCTACTTACAATGTATGATAAAAATCCGATACAAATAATTGCAACCATAAACATTATGAAAGATATTTCAACAAAAAACATTGCTACCAGACTTGCTCCGATGACAAAATCTATTTGATCAAATGGAATCCATAACTGTCCGGACTCAATTCCAACCCTTCTTTTAAAAAAACTTTTTATACTATCTGCTAACAATGCAGCAAACCCAGTTGCACCGCTATATACAATCGCAAGTGGGAAAGAATTGTACGGATATATATCAGTAAAAAAAGTTAGAAGAATTCCCATGCAGAGCGCGGCAGCAACTCCAACAACAAGTCCGCGAAATGTTTTATTCTCCCCTAACATCCGCTTCCCATTGAGAGTACGACCAAAATCTATCGGTTTATTAAGCCATAATAAAATATTGTATTTACTTGCGAATACGGGTGCCATATTCGCAACCATAGCCGGCAAAAAAATAAGAATGATGTTACTCAAAGTGAGCATGTGCGTTTTTTTGATCAACTTTTTTCCGCAACACAGCGTGCTCCAAAAGCGACGGATCCGATGCTAATATATTTTTTGCTTCTTCTCTCACAAGTTTTATCATCTCATAATCGAGCAGAGACGCAACTCGCAAACTTCCAAATCCAGATTGTTCCAAGCCATACAATTCACCTGGTCCGCGAAAACGTAAATCAGCTTCAGCAATTTCAAACCCATCATTTGTAGATGCAAATAACGTTAATCTTGTATTTTCTTTTTCATTTTGTTCCGTGGGCACAACATAACAAATAGATTCGTGCTCCCCTCTTCCTATGCGACCACGAAACTGATGCAACTGCGCGAGTCCAAATCTTTCTGCACCTTCAATCATCATCACCGTTGCATTTGGAACGTTCACTCCAACTTCAACAACAGCAGTTGCAACAAGTAATTGAATTGCACCTGCGACAAAATTATTCATTACTGCTTCTTTTTCTGCGGAGCTCATTTGTCCATGTAATATATCAATAGCAATTCCAGGAAATAGTTTTTGTATTTCTTGAAATGCTTTCCGAGCGGATTTTACCGCAAGTTTTTCCGAATCTTCAATTAATGGAGTAATAATGTATGCCTGCCTGCCATCATGTAGGTGAACAAGCATATCAATAATTGCATCATCACGTTTTTCTGTATGCACGATGCGAGTTACTATTGGCTTTCTTCCGGGTGGCAATTCATCCAGAAGCGAATTCTCCAAATCTCCATAGACTGTTAGGCTCAGTGTTCTTGGGATCGGCGTTGCAGTCATCGAAAGAAGGTGCGGAACCATACCCTCTTCAATAGAAAGCAATGCTTTTCGTTGCGCAACACCGAAGCGATGCTGTTCGTCTATAATAGCGAGGCCAACATTCGTTGCATGTACATAGTCTTGCAAGAGAGCATGCGTACCAATCACACAAACACTGTCATTGCTTATCAGCTTTTCATATATTGCTTCTTTTTCCCGTTGTTTTGTTGCACCTACTAATAGGGCGACGTTTTTTGCGCCAAGATTTGATTGAAACGCCAGCGCCTGTTGCCGCGCCAGTATTTCCGTAGGAGCCAAATACAAGACTTTTTTACCGTGTGCCAGTGCAATTTTTGTGGCAAGTAATGCAATTGCGCTTTTTCCAGAACCAACATCTCCTTGCAGCAACCGATTCATAGGATGGCTCTCTCGCATATCTTCCGCAATTTCTTGAATAGACCGTTTCTGCGCTCCTGTGAGCGTAAACGGCAAAGATGCAATGTGCTGTTCTACTTCTTCACTTGTTACTGTAAGTGGATATGCCCTTGCAAGACGCACTCTCTGCTTGCGTACCAATGCTGCTAATTGGAGGAAAAAAAGCTCATCAAACTGCAATCTGCGCTTTGCGCGAGCAAGTGACTCTTGCGACGATGGGAAATGCGCCTGAGCTATAGCATCCTGAATACCCATTAAATCATTTCGCTCGATCATACTTTTTGGTAAATATTCCGGAACAAGTAAAATAGCTGGAAGCAGTGCTTTTACTTGATATCGAATAAACCGCGATGAAATTCCCGCACTTTCATTATATAGTGGAGTAATTTCTGCGGTATGAATGCGCTCAGAGGATGAGCTCGCAAACTCGAGTGCCGGGGATCGCATAGAAAAATGAGGTTTTTGGCCCGCTATGGCTGTTTTTTTAAAAAAACGAGACTCCTCTACTAACCCAGCTACATACACCTTTGTACCCACTGGGAGCTTATAGTGCAAAAATTGCAGATTAAACCATGTAACGTGTAAAATTCCCGTACCATCATCTATGTCTACATATATACGCAGTAGCCGCCGCTTCCCATAAAAGCCTTTATTCTCTTTTATTGAAACAACACTGCCAAGAGCGGTCATCTGCTTGCCCACTTCCAGCTTATCGATAGGCGTTACCGTTGAAAAATCTTCATACTTCCGAGGAAAATGGAATAATATATCTCGAACGTACTCTATCCCAAGCCGCCCTAGTGCTCGTGCGCGCGAAGGCCCCACACCCTGCAGTTCCGTAATTTTTGACCCAAGCGTAATTGGCATATACAAATATCGTACATGAAAAATTAAAAAGGAACCCTTGGTGGTTCCTTAGATATTTGATTACATAGTTTTTCCGTCTGTTTGAAGAGACGGAAATAACCAATGTTTTTTGGTCAAATTTGACGATTTACTTGAAAGAGCGGAGAGAACAATCTCTGACCCTACTATAGCACTTCTCTGTTTAATGGCCAAGTAGCATCCTTTCCGAGCATCACTGTTTGGTACAGATGCAAATCGCCCCATCGAAACCCCGCTTCGCATGACTTCAAATACAGCATCCACATGCGGAAGAACTGTTCATCAAACATGTTCACTACTTCTTCTTTTTTATCTTCAACATTTCGTGCCCAGTGGTTCAGCGTTCTTGCGTAGTGCTGCCAGAGGTTTTCGACGTCCACAACTTTCAGCTGTTCCTTTCCGGCATCCCGCATTATTTCACGCAATAGTGGGATGTATCCTCCAGGGAATATGTATTTTTCGAGCCAGGGGTCTCTTCCGGTGTCTTCTTCATTCGTGCGGCCAATGGTATGTAGCAGTGATATTCCGTCATCCTTGAGCATTCGTTTCCATATGGTAAAAAATTCAGCTAGTTGTGCCTTTCCTACTTGCTCAAACATACCAATACTTATAATACGATCATATTTCGTGTTCTTATCTAATTCAGGAAGTTTTCGGTAATCCGCCACGATAACTCGTACCCTGTCTTCTAACCTAAGCTTTTTTGCCTGCTCTACAATATATGCCGCCTGCTCTTTCGCTGGTGTAACACCCGTAACTACGACGTCGTAACGCTGCGCAGCGTGAAAAAGAGCTCCTCCCCACCCGCAACCAATGTCGAGCATCGTCATCCCTGCTTGTAGACGGATCTTTTTACAAACAAGATCAATTTTTTGGTACTGCGCGGCAGCTAGTGAATCAGATTCCTGCAAAAAGTATGCACACGTATACGTTTTTGATGGATCAAGCCACAGACTGTAGAAATCATTCCCAATATCATAGTGATGCTGAGCATTTTTTACGGCTTTTGGTATGGAAATAGGAATATACAGCAGTGCCTTCCGAATTTGACGAATAATACGAGGAACTAACGTAGTACTTTGGACGAACCCTTGTAAAAACTGCATCATATCCCCCTCTATAGTAATATCTCCTCTCATATATGCTTCTCCGAATGCGAGTGACGGTAAAATCATAAGACTGCGCACAATACTCGGGTTTTTAAACGTCACGGTAGTTTTTATCTCGCCTTGCCCTATACGGACTTCCTTTTTTCCGACCACAAGCTTTGCCCCAGGACCCTTCCAGTGTTTCTTGAATCGATTTAGAATACTATTGCTTATCATAACGTGTACTCGGCAGGAATCGAACCTGCGACCCAAGGGTTAGAAACCCTTTGCTCTATCCGCTGAGCTACGAGTACATATAAGTACCTCCTTGCTTGTTTTTAGCACATAATATGCTACATTGCGAGAGCACCCGTTCAACAAGCTCAGGGTAAATGGCGGCTATAGCTTAATGGCAAAGCTCCGGGTTGTGGTCCCGGTGACGAGGGTTCGATCCCCTCTAGCCGCCCCGACTACGCCAAGGCTTCGTCGGGCCTTTGGCCCAAGAAGCAAATAGGGTCTATTCTTAAAACAAAATCCCTTACGCATGAAGCACAAACCAAAGTTAATAATTATTACAGGACGCCCAGGTTCAGGTAAAACTATCCTCTCAAAAGAACTGGGCAAATTATTATATTTACCAGTTGTTAGTCGAGATGAAATAAAGGAAGGGTATGTGAATACTTTCAATATGAAACATGACAAGCTCCCAGAGGATACCAATGGCATAGTGACGGGAATATTCTTCAAAAATATTGAGTTTCTTTTATCTAGCAATGTTTCCGTAATTGCCGAAGCTGCGTTTCAACATAATGTATGGGAGCCGGAAGTTACGAAATGCCAAAAATGGGCTAACATTTTTGTGATTATTTGCGAGATTGATGCCGAGACATCTGCTAGCCGTCATCTCAAAAGAGGAATAGCTGAACCGAGGAGAGAGTTTTATCACGGGGACAAAAGAGTTGCTCATTTTAAAGAAACTGGGATAATCTTGCCTGCTGGTGCATATAAACCACCATCAATTGATGTTCCTACCCTACAAGTTTCAACATTAGACGGGTATAATCCAGAACTGGAAAAAATCAGAGAACAAATCGTCTCCTCGCTAGACGCCTCTAGCAGCCCCGCAGAAAGAATTGTATAGTCAAGTTATGAGCATGGATAATCAAAAAATTAGCAAAGAAGATTTAATACTTTACTTACTGAGTAAGATAGAGCCTGAAAAATCAACTCTTCTTCGTTTAAATAAATTGGCATTTTTTGCTGAGTTTGGTTTTATCTACAAGCAACAAAAAGAGCTTTCTGACGCCCAATATGCTGCTATCGATTATGGTCCCATTATCAACGACTATAGAAAGATTCTTGCTAAGATGGAGAAAGATAAGAAAATTCTCATAGACAATAATGGAAAACATATTCGCCCGCTTGTTTCTCCGGTTTTTATGTTTTCTAGTGAGGATAAAAAAATTCTGGATACTTTGATTGAAAAATACTCTCAATTTAATAACAATGAACTGATAGGATTATCTCATTCCACTGACTCATATAAAATTACTACCAATAACGAAGAAATAATGGGTAACGTTATCGATAAAGACCTAGCTTATCTTGAGAGCTTCTTTGATGAATCTTCTGATGAGGAAATCAAGCACGAAGAATTACCAGAGATAGATAGGTCTGAACTGGTTGAGTATGGGGTTTGATGATGGTCCATATAGAATACTGGTCCATAAAAAATTTGAGAAGGTAGTGAGAAAAAAATTGCCCTCTCATCTGGTAAATGCCCTGCACAAAAAGATAGAATATCTCAAAAGCAACCCTAAACACCCCAGCTTAAACACCAAATCGCTCAATGTTTCGAATGCATGGTGTAGGCAGAGAGGAATAGACGATGTTTTTGAGTTTCGTATCACTAAATCTTTTAGGTGCATTTTTTATGTACAACACGAACAAAGAGAGATAGTTCTTGTATTTGTGGGTAACCACGAAGACGTTAGAAACTATACTAAGTAATACTGGATATTAATCAATGACACAAAAGAAGACAACACAAGAACTTATAACGGAGCGCCCCTCCGCAGAAGAGCTACGCGCAATGCCTCGAACACCGCTTATTGTAATAGCAGACAATATTCGAAGTCTCGACAACGTGGGGCTCATGTTTAGACTTTGTGAGCTGGCACGAGTAGAGCTGTTTGTTCTTGCCGGCTACACCGGGTACCCAAGAACGGAAAAAGACACCCGCCCAGAGGGCATAATCGCACGGCACGATAACCGAATTCAAAAAACTGCAGTATACGCGCTACCTCACCAGCCCTGGCAGTACCAAGAAGATCCTCGTGATTTCATCACGCAAAAGAAACAAGGGGGCTATAAGGTAGTAGCTCTCGAGCAAACAACCAATAGTATCCCCTATTTTGCAGCAACATATACTCTGCCGACTATCTTAATTGTAGGTCATGAACGTCTCGGAGTCCGGCAAGAACTTCTAGAATTAGCAGATACCCTTATTGAAATACCTATACTTGGTATAGGCAACTCCCACAATGTTGCTATGGCAACAGGCATCATCACTTCGCACATCCTCGAAAAAACTGGACAATATACCAAAAATACCGGAAAATCATAAATACGTCCTCGTAGTGAAATGGATATCACATCAGTCTTCGGAACTGAGAGTGGGGGTTCGAATCCCTCCGAGGACACCGATGCAACCAATGAAACTTCTCAAGCAAATTCTTCAACTTATAGCAACCATTTCTTTTTTGGCCGGTACCTCTGCGATGTTTGCTGCAAAAATTGCCGCATGGCAAGGCGGTGTTTTTCTGTCGAGGGCAGAGCACCACTGGTTCAATGATTCCATCACGGCTTTTTTGCTTTCCATCAACCTTTTGTTACTGATGGTTATTTTGCTGAAAAACACAACGAGTGATTAGATTTTTATGATTTCTAGCAAACTCAAAATTATCTTTTTTATCTCCATTCTATTTTTCATCGCACATGGGATGGAGGAAATATTTTCTGGTTTTTCCGCCACAGATTCTCATGTTCAATTTGTTTTTGGATATTTGAATACATTGCCAACGCCGCAAGCCACTTTCGTCGTTTTTCAGATTATGCTTTGGCTCGCTCTTATAGTTGCGGCCCTGCTCGTCGTTGGTGAAAGGTTGCTCTTGTGGATGTTAACAATTCCAGGCTTGATATTTCTCTATGAATTGCATCATTTTTGGAAAGCGATTGAAGTGGGAGGGTATTATCCGGGCATAATCACTGCAGTCGCATTTCCTGTGCTTGCTTTGCTGTTTTGGAGCGAGTGGATAAAGAACTATCGAGCAATTAAACATGAGTAGGGTTTTTAAAGTCTTGATCTTGTGCACGCTTTGCCCGCTCGATATTCTTTTGGCATCAAAGAAAAGTTTGAAATTGTCAGTGGTGCGGCTCAGCCGCTTTTCCGAATTTTCGCGGAGAGACTTTTTCGTCGCTTGGGTCGGCGAAATGCGTTCGGACTAATTCAAGAATAATGTACCAATCATGCAACCAACAAAACTTTTATATCTAGAAGATTTTACGCTTCTTGAGTCACCCTCTCGGGTTTTGGATATTGCAGAAGAAAACGGAAAAACTGTTCTCATTTTAGACCAAACAGTTTTTTATCCCCAAGGTGGCGGGCAGCCATTTGATACAGGAATTATTACGGGAAACGACGGAAGTTTTACCGTTGAAGAAGTTCGTTTTAGTGACGGCTTCGTAAAGCATATAGGAGAATTTACTGGCAAAGACTTTCAAATCTCAGAAACAGTTCATTGCTTTGTTGAGCAACGAAGAAGAAGTATAAATAGCAGAATACATTCTGCCGGGCACGTGATAGATATGGCCGTACATGCGCTCAAACTCAACTGGATTCCGGGTAAAGGATATCACTTCCCCGATGGGCCGTATGTTGAATATTCTGGAACTTTTAACGCAGAACATAAAGAAAATGTACAAAAAGACATTGAACGTATCGCCAATGAATTTGTTCAAGAAGGACGAAAAACCAGCATTCTTTTTATGGAAAAAGAAAAAATGCACGAAGTCTGCCATTTTGTCCCGGACTACCTACCAAGCAACAAGCCATCAAGGGTTGTGATGTATGGCGACTTCGGAGTCCCTTGCGGAGGAACGCATGTGAGTAATTTAGGAGAAATTGGCAAAATTATAGTAAGAAAAATAAAAATGAAAGGTGACGTAATCCGCGTGAGTTACGCCGTGTAGAGCGGCAGTTTTATCTCAAATTCTAGCCCTGAGGACTCACTTCTTTGGCGCCAGGTTAGCCTTCCATTACATTCTTGAATTAATAGTCTGGATAGCGTTAACCCTACGCCTATGCCGTCTTGATCGTATTGGCTTGCGTATTGCCCACGTACAAATGGGTCAAATATTGCATGAGCGTCTTCTTCTTTTAATCCTATTCCCCTATCCTGAACGATAATACGTACAAATTTCTTCCCTCGAATGATTACAATGTTTACTAAGCCTGGTTTTAACGTATACAGCATACCATTTTCTAGAATATGAGTAAGTGCGATACTAAACAGATTACGATCGAGACGTACCGGAGCATCTTCACAGTGCATTTTGCGTATAATCTCGACGTTTCTGGCAGAGGCAAGCTTTTCAACCTTAGAAATCGCCTCTTCAACAAGAGCACATGCGTTGTATACCTTCATTTCCTGAGCGACTTTACCTCCTTGGGCACGCAGCATCAAGAAGATATCTCGCACGTTTTCCAGCACTACTCGTGTTTTGGTATTCATACGCTTTAACTTGAGACGAATTTCTGCCGGAAGTGCGTCTGATTGCCTCACTAAATATTCAATATCGTCCTCAAGGGACTGGATAGGCTGCTCAAGCTGAGAAGCAACTCGAGACAATTTTCGATGCTCTCTTCTATCGTCCCCACGAGTCTTACCTTCTGCATAAATAATAGCTAATAAACCTGCGGTAATACACATACCTGCGAGCAACGGAACAACCGGAGCAAACTCCCCTACAAACAACGCAATAACTAAGAAGTAGAGATCAATTGCAAGTAATACACACGCTCCTCCATACAAAAAGGAATGCAAAATAGTATGAGGCGACGAAGTTTTCATAAGATGAACTGGATTCGTTCTATTTTAGCATATTTTATTCGTATACCACTAATAAAACCCCGAGCTAAACAAAGTCTGGCAGGGCCTCTGCAAGTTGCTCGCGGTATTGTAATGCTTCAGCAATATGCTTTGGCTCAATACTGTCTGACTCACCAATATCGGCAATAGTAAGAGCAACTTTGAGTAAGCGATGAATGCCACGCGAAGATAAACGGAACTTCTCTTGTGCTTTTATAAGCAATAGCCTGCTTCCATCGCTCAGTGCAGCGTATTCTAATAACTCTTTGGGTTTGAGCTCCGCATTTACTTTTCCTTGGCGAGCCCATTGCCTCTGGCGACAAGTGAAGACTGCTTCGGCATATTCTCTCGAAGACTTCCCCGAAGGTTGCGTAGAAAGAAGCTCCTCCGCGGGCACATCGTTTACCAACACATGTAAATCAAATCTATCTAACATAGGCCCGGATATTCTTCTTTGATATCGAATAATATCAGATGAAGAGCACGTACATGATTTGCGCTGGCTTCCTACAAACCCACACGGGCAAGGGTTCATCGCTCCAACAATCATTGCTCTTGCTGGGAACCGCACCGTGTGTGCTGCGCGCGATACTGTAACCATCCCGTCCTCAATAGGAGCGCGAAGCTGTTCGAGCACGGAACGCGGAAACTCGGGAAGCTCGTCTAAGAAAAGCACTCCGCAATGTGCAAGTGTAATCTCCCCTGGCTTGGGCATCGTTCCTCCACCAACAAGAGCCGCACTTGATGCGCCGTGATGAGGACTTCGAAAAGGGCGTGTGTATTTTAACCCTTCGTCAGATGCCAAAAGCCCAGCAATAGAATATATAGAAGTAACTACTAGTGCCTCTTCTCTTGTTAATGAAGGCAATATCCCATTCATAGCCCTTGCGAGAAGTGTTTTGCCGGTACCGGGAGGCCCAACAAGAATTCCGTTATGGCCACCTGCAGCACAAATAACAAGCGCCCGCTTTGCATGCTCTTGGCCGCGAATTTCATTCATGTCTATTTCAGGCACAGTAAAATTACCTTCGAATTTCTGTTCTGCATGGGTACCCGGCAACGGAGAAATAGCTTTATGTGCTGAAAACAACGTAATAAGCTCCGTGAGATTTTTCACAGGGTATACTTCTATTTTATCAGCAAGAGGAGCCGCCTCTTGCGTATTACCTAGTGGTAAATAGAGTTTTTTTATGCCATTACGAATCGCAGACAATACAATTGGCAACACCCCATGAACTGGGCGAATAGTTCCGTCTAATGCGAGTTCTCCAATAAACCAAGAAGATTCCAAAATATTCTCATCTATTTGGATTTGTCCACTTGCACATAAAAAACCAACAGCAATAGGAAGATCATATAAT
Source organism: Candidatus Anderseniibacteriota bacterium (assembly GCA_035288905.1). Taxonomy (GTDB): domain Bacteria; phylum Patescibacteriota; class Andersenbacteria; order UBA10190; family UBA10190; genus HO2-45-11b. The sequence goes on from DATDYZ010000013.1 coordinate 13,465, forward strand.
GACCCTTCTTTTTTTAAGCTGGCAGGAGCTAACGAAACAATAGTTTTTCTCCGAGGAGGTGTGTATCCAGAATTCGTAAGTGCTGCTGTTATTCGCTCTCTGGATTCTTGAATTGCTCGGTCAGTCAACCCAACAAGCGTAAAACTTGGCAAGCCCTGTAGTACATCAACTTCTACATCGACAGGAAGTGCGTCTATACCGTATACTGCGGCAGATCGTATGTGTGCAGGCATTATCGCCTAGTGTACACCCAAATTGCCCAAAGAGTACCAGCAAGAATACAAATATCAGCAACATTAAAAACGAAGGAGCCAATACTCAGTGGGTCGCGAACGTATCCAAATCGCAACACATCAATATAATTACTTACCCCACCTGCTAGTACAAGAGTAAGCGGTAATGCAAATGTATAATTTTTTTTTATAATTACAGCGATAAGCACTAATACTGCAATTACAGGCAGTATATACCCCATGAATTATGAAATAACGGTGGTAGCTGCGGGGTTGGCCCTCAAGCGACCTTCTGGAATAAGAACTCCGTCTTCCGTAACTCCGTATGCTTGTTTGTCTATCCGATCAAGCGCAAGATCAATTTCTTCTAACCTTTGCGTCACTGCTGTATTCGTAGCTTGTAACGCTTCATAATCTGCAACCTCAGTTGCATTCTCTTCTTCACTCCGGCCATAGTCAGGAAAATGTGCACTCTCCTTCACTTCACCGGTCAAAATATTCCTCTCATCTAAAAGACGTTGTTTCATTTCCTCTATAAAAGCTTGTGTATGCATAGTAATAAAAAAATTTAGTGGGGGCCGACAATTAAAGTCGCATAAAAAAAATAATTGACCTACTGTCGGCCTCCGAGCTCGTGTCCACAGCCGTTTGAGGCAGATGACTACTAATACTTAGTATACCAGCAATCACCTGCCCCAAATAGCATTTTGTCAAACAAGAGCTATGTGCATCATCCTATGTCCTGCTCCATAGAATAGTCCCCTACCATAATTGCGGTTCCAGTTACATGCACTCGCCATAAAGACGAAGAGCACCGGCGTAACTATCTCCGCGATAATGTACAAATGAGCAAACCTTGTTTAAGTGTTTTTGTTTTTATGTATGTGGCCAAAGCAGCTTGGCACGTCCTTATAGTAGAAGATGTACTCCCAAGTAAGGAAGCACGGGCAGAGAACATGCGGCATGCATCTTCACTAACCGTGCTTCCCACGTGCTTGAGGAGTCTTATGTATTGAGTTGTAAATGTGCTCTTCCCCCTTTATGTGGTTCTGATTGCTATACGCGACACACTCTCATCAGAACCATTCGTTTGTTTCGCTTGTTTGTTTTATTTTATTTTTTGTTTTCCGCCCCCTTTTGAGCGATGTTTCAATTGTAGCAGTTTTTTTCTCCTTGGTCAAAGATATATATGCACTTTTTTGAACATATTTCGTATACATGTAATTTTTCTATTTTATCGCACACTTTTAAGCACCCTATTCCCCGATTTTTTTGTATTACTACAAACTATCTGTAGTTCCGATCTTTATACTTTCTTATCTGCCCAAATTTCAATAACATCTTCAGATATTCCATATTCTATTTTACGCATTTGATCTCCAAGTCCGATTGCATCTAACATACTTCCTTGTATAAACCCTCTTTGTACTGTCGTTACACTTCCAAGAAACGAGACGAGTCGATTTCCGCTCTGCTGGTCATTTGATAGAACAAGTGCTTTGTCTTTTCCACATAAAAATATATGCTCATCGTAGTTTTCACTAGGAAAACAATTATTTGTGCCTTTGTTAAGAGAAAATGATGCTTTTGAGCCTCCAGGCACATACTCGTATCCGATGGTTCTGTCGGGAAGTGCAAATGCTTTCTTGAAAGGATGCCTCATTCCTTGTTCTTCATGCATCCATGCCTCTATTTGAGTTGCTACATTCGTGTCGCTCGACAATAAACCAACTGCAAATAAATCTCCTTCATACAGAACGGCGCCAGATCCGTGCTGCAAAAAACTTTCAATTATCCGCGGATGTGTTTTTTTAAAAGCTAAAGAATCAGAAACTTTTCTCTCCAGTGCTTCTCGTACGCCACTTGGAGTAAAGTGTAAGACGTCACTATGTAAAGCAACGTATGATGATTCTCCTAGTGCAGTATTAGTATCGGATCGATACATTTTTCTCCGAATAAACCGAGAGGAATCTGTATTAATAACTGCATGTATTCCTTTGCGACTTTCCTCTACGTATGCAGAAAACGCATCGGTACTTTTTGATTCATCTTGTACTATAGCAATCGGATACAAGGGCAAACGTTTGAGAATGAGAGTGTGCAATGTCTTCCCTATGGCACCTACAACCCGCTTATAGGGTGACGACATAGGGCTGCCTGTGTTACTTGCCACTACAATCCAACCCAGGCGACGCACTTCCCATTGTTGTTCTCGCAAATCTTGCATAACAGAAAATTGATTCCGTACCTTTGGAATACCTGCAATATACTCACCTTGCGGTCCTTTCTTATACACCAAACGATTATAACTGGAAGGAACATGGGGCAGAGATTGTTCAATAGGTATGGTTGCTACTAAACTATTGTAATACCCAACACTGTACTCACCAGAACCATCGCCCAACAATGCCATTAAAAACCACAATGACATAGAAATACTACTAAGGATGACGCAAACAAACACGATTGCAATACTTACTGCGCCCCAAGAAAGCGCTACGACCTTCATTTGGTTAGCAGAACCGCCTGGATTTCAATCCCTGTGCTTGTCTTCCCAGACGAAATAATAACTGGAACCTTCCCTTCGTTACCAAGAGTAGGCAAAACACTCAACAGGGCAGGATCCATGATGGAACCAGCGATAAATGTCTTGTTTTTTAGTATGGCCTCAGCCTTCTCTCCGAGCGTCTTGAATGGATCTTCAGTAGAGAGCCCCTGCTTCTTAGTAAATGATGTATCTACTAAAGCAGACATACCTTCCCTCGAAGAAGATACCAATAAGAAGTTATCGCCAACTGTGTAGTCAATTGTCTGTGTTTGGCCATTCATGTTTACATAGCGTAATGGAACGGTATTGTAGAGTCCATCGTTGAATGCGAACTGCACATCAAGCCTCTTACCAAGAATAAGTGGTATAAGAGCAGGTAGTGCCTGTTCTACGATTGGCTCTCCTATTCGAAGTTTCTTCTGAAGCGAACTAGGCAATGCCACAACAAACCCAAGATCTAGAACTCCGTCAGAACCTTTTCTCTCAAATAACACATATGGAGTTGTAAATAATGAAATAAACTGCCGTACCGCTGGCTGTGCAAGGACGCTACCATCTAGTCGAGAGGACTCTGGTTCTAAAGAGGCTATTTTTTCGGCAAAATTGAGCCCAACTTGTCCAAAGTGTATATCGCTTGGAATAAGCGATAGCAGCTCAGCCGTATCATTAACCACACCTTCACCAGGAGGATCCCCTGCAATTTGAGCAGAGGCCAGAAGAACCCCGTTGTTTGCCGACTGGGTAACATAAAAGACCAGGTCGTCAGAACTAGAAAAACCTGTGGCGGAACTTGCCAGTGCCTGAAATTGTTGCCTTACAAATGCAGCACTCATTGCATATCGAATAAGATAGTTTGAACTCTCAATAGACTCGACAAGTAAACTTTTTTCATCAATTGCTCCGTTAGAAAGTGCTGCACTATATTGTTCAATATTGTCCGCATGCATAACGTACCATCCATTTTTTTCTAATATCTGTTCTTCTCTTTGTTGAGCAACGTATTCTTTTGATAGTTCGTTCTTTTCCAAGATCAGAAAAGGCTTAGGGTTCCCAGGCATAAGCACATATGAAACGCGAGAAGTTATACCGATAGGAAATCTTGAGTCACCCATCATCTGTTGTATCGCAGTACGCTTTTCTTCTGTTGTACTATTATAATCAACAACAGCAAGCGCTTCCTTCGGGATCAACTCAAAAAAAGCCGTTTCTTGTGGAGGAGTATTTTCTGTACGTTTCACCGTACCCCACTGCATATACGCATATATTCCTCCAGAAACAACTACACCAAACAACGCGATGTACATAATACCGAGCAGAATGTGCATATATTTTTTTGTTGGCGTAGATTCCCCTTCTTTTGGTAAAGAAAATACAGGAGGTGTTACGCCCTTCTTAGGTTTTATGTGAGGAACAAGAACTTTAGATACGGGGGGTACAGGCGCGGGAGATTCATTCATCTCCGCGATATCGTCCTTCATCGTACGAATTACTATTTCATCTGGCATTGCTTGTTAGTATAACAAACAACAACAAATCAGAACACTATTTTGCTGCCTTATGGGAAAGACTAATACGGCCGTTTGAATCTATTTCTGTAACAATGACAGGAAGTATATCCCCAACCTTTACAACTTCATCTATTTTATTGACTCGCTCATCTCGAAACTGAGATATATGAACAAGACCATCAACATTTGGGACAAGCTGCACAAATGCTCCAAAATCCATGAGCTTTACTACTTTGCCGTTAAATCGCTCCCCTACTTTAATTTCACGAGACATAGAATATACCCACTCCTTTGCCTTTTCCATCGCCTCCGGGTCGTTAGAAGTAATAGAAACGAGCCCATCATCTTCTATAGAAATATCAACACCCGTTTCTGCAATAATTTCATTAATATGCTTGCCTTTTGGACCAATAAGCGAACCTATCTTCTCTACTGCAACACGCATAATATGTATGCGTGGTGCATATTTTGATAACTGCGGGCGAGGAGCGGCAAGCACTTCTTCCATTTTTCCAAGGATATGGAGTCGCGCTTTTTTTGCTTGTTCAAGAGCTTCCGCTAAAATATTTCTGGTTAAGCCAGTTACTTTGATATCCATTTGTAATGCTGTAATACCGTCTTTTGTACCTGCAACCTTAAAGTCCATATCACCTTTTTCATCTTCCATACCTGCAATATCTGTTAGAACTTTATACACGCCACTGCCATCAGACATTAAACCCATTGCAATACCTGCAACTGCCTTTTTAATTGGTACACCAGCATCCATAAGCGCCAAAGAAGACCCACATACAGATGCCATAGAGGAGGAGCCATGACTTTCCAGTACCTCTGATACCAACATCATCGTATATGGCCATGTTTCCCTATCCGGTAATACAGCATAGAGAGCCCTCTCCGCTAGTGCACCGTGCCCTATTTCGCGCCTACCAGGCCCTCGGTTCGGTCGTATTTCTCCAACTGAGAATGCTGGGAAGTTATAGTAGTGAATATATCGCTTTTTTTCTTCTTTCTGCATTGTATCTACAATCAGTTCATCATCGGGCCCACCAAGCGTTAATACGGTTAATACCTGCGTATCGCCTCGTTGAAATAATCCAGTACCATGGGTACGCGGAAGAACCCCCGCTTGAACGGATATTGCCCGAATTTCATCTAGTGCCCTGCCATCACTTCTGCTAGATTCCTCAAGTACTCTTTTCCTTGTTACTTTTCCATGTAACTCATGAATAATGTGGCGTACTTTCTTTTCTGCAATCTCTTCTTTTTCTTCTTCTGTCATGTTTTCTAATACATGGGCTACTACGTCACGTTCCGCTTGGCCTATCTCATCTTTCCCTTTTGATACTTGTAGCTTTTCTCTTAACAAAGACTCGGATAACTGTTCTACTTTTGCCGTATGCTCCTCATTTTTCTGCGCATATATTGCTTCTTTTTTCTTTTTTCCCACCTTTGCTTGCAAATCTTCTAAAAGCGTAACAACGCTCGCAATTCCTTTTTGCCCTGCCTCAATAGCATCAAGCATGGCGTGCTCCGTGACTTCCATCGCTCCAGATTCTATCATTGCAATATCAGATGCCGTGCCTGCAAGTAACAGATCAAGCTTGCTTCCCTCTCGGTCTTTCGTAGTTGGATTAATAACATATGCACCATCAATCAAACCTACTCGGGCCGCACCCAACTTCCCATCCCAGGGTATATCGCTTATCATGAGCGCCCCGCATCCTGCGATCATTGCCAATACATCCGAATCATTTTCTCCATCGTACGAAAGCACGGTGAGTACAAGCTGAACATCATTGATCATTCCTTTTGGAAACAGTGGACGTACAGAGCGATCGATAAGGCGCGCAGTTAAAATTGCATCATCATGAGGCCTTCCCTCTCGTTTCATAAAACGACTTCCCTTGATCTTACCGCCTGCATAGAACTTTTCTTCGTATTCCACAAGCAATGGAAGAAAGTCTGCGTCTGGAGACATCGGTTTTCCCATGGTTGCAGTACCAAGAACCATTGTTTCTCCGTATTGCACTACTACAGAACCCCCTGCCTGCTTTGCGAGTTCACCAGTGCTGATACGCATTTCCTTTCCTCCAATAGTTGCCGCGACGGTAGTCTTATTAATCTGTGCCATATAAAAACTGTACTGTTACGAAATAATCTTTACTTTCCTATTCTGAGACTTTTTTGTATCTTGTAACAAAAATTGCTTTGGATTACTCGATAAATCAAAAAAACTGTCTGCACTTTCAATTAAATTCTTTGATGTGCTCTCTCGAAAACCTATAACTTCTACTCGAAGACCCTTTTCTTTAGCAAATTCAACCATAGGAACAAAATCACCGTCTCCACAAACCAGCACTGCAACATCAATTTTCGGTTCAAGTCGTAATACGTCTGTTGCAATACCTACATCCCAATCACCTTTTTTCTGACCCCCGATAAAGGTTTGGAGTGGTTTTGTCTTTACCTCAAAGCCTTGCCCAGAAAGTGCTTCATGAAATTCTCCTTCATGTGCTTCCTCTGTGGTAATTCCATATGCAATAGCTCGGACAAGCTGCCTACTAGAAACTGCCTGTACTAATACATTCTTAAAATTCACTTTTCTGCTATATAAAGCCCTCGCCGAATAATACATGTTCTGTATATCTACAAAAACCCCAACTCGTTGCTGGGGAAATTGTCCTGGGGTGGTCACACTTGCTTTAACCCTAGTTTCTTAGTAAGAGCCTTAAAACGTTTTTCGTCTTGACGCTTTAAGTACGTAAGAAGCCTTTTTCGCTTGCTTACCATACCAAGAAGCCCTCTTCTGCTGTGGTGGTCTTTCTTGTTGTCTCGCAGGTGACTTGCAAGTTCTTCGATCTTTTCAGAAAAGATAGCAATCTGAACTTCTGGTGAACCAGTATCATCAGTATGAATCTTATACTTCTTGATAATCGTTTGTTTCCTGTCTTCAACTTTGCTCATATCCATCTATCGTACATATATCTATAAAAAAGTAAAGAAGATATACTTCTTTCTATGGATACGAGCCTTTCAACCCTTATAGCCGACTTCCTGGAAAACCTTGAAATAGGCCAAGGGAGAGCAAGAACAACAACGGCCAATTACGACCATTATTTGCACTCTTTTTTTAGGCAACAAAATATCAAAGACATAAAAGATATAACGCTGAGCTCTATTAGGCTGTTTAGAAGATGGCTCCATGACGAAGCCGGTGACAAAGGCAGCGGAGTAGCCCTTCCTACTCAAAACTACTACCTGATTGCCATCCGCCAGTTTCTCAAATACCTCACAAAGCGTGATATAGAGTGCTTGTCTCCAGATAAAATTGAACTGGCAAAACTTCCTGAACGAGATATTGACGTCCTATACCCAGAAGAAGTGGCTCAACTTCTTACGTCGTTTACAAAAAAGACTCCCGACGACCTTCGAGACTTTGCGCTTGTTTCTATTCTCTTCTCAACAGGAGTACGTATTTCCGAGGCGGCTCGCCTGAACAGAGATGATATTCGATCAGAGGCAAAAGAACTTACTGTTCGAGGAAAAGGTAATAAGGTTCGAGTCGTCTTTTTGTCAGATGATGCGCATGCAACAATCGCCACCTACGTGAATACGAGAACGGACATCGACCCTGCACTTTTTATCCGCCACAAAAAGGGCGCTGGGCAGCAAGACGACCTCCGCCTTACCACAAGAACAATGCAGAGAATCATTAAAAAAAGAGCCGTTAGTGCCGGAATTACCAAAGACATTACCCCACATACGTTGCGTCACTCATTTGCTACCGATCTACTAAGCAATGGGGCGGACATCAGACATGTTCAACAACTCCTTGGGCACTCCTCCATTACAACCACTCAGATATACACACATATCACGGATTCTCACCTGAGAGATATCCACGAAAAATTTCACTTTACGAAAAAGAGTCTGTAGAGCACGGCAGCCTTGTTGTCCGCTCAAGATCAATAACTACTTGCCCCACTGAAGTCCACTCAAGCATTCGTGGATTTTCTGAATTTACAAACCCATACCTACTAAATACCTTGTCGACAAGCCATAGTTCCACCATTCCCTCAAGCACAGATTGCTCATATACACCTACTGCCAACCCTTGCTGCCATACTGGGCGAAACGATCGTACAATCCGAGCAGTAAGAACGTCGAGAGATTCTACGTCCCCCGCTTGCATACGAGATACCATTTCCCACACCATCGGCAAGTATTGCTGGAAGGCGGCAAGATGAGAGCCCCACTCATGAAAATATTCTCTCCAATCAAGGTGGTACATATCGATATGCCAAACAAGGTAATACTGCGAAGGGAGAGGAAGTGCCTGAAATTCTTTGTACCTTGATTCAATAACCCGCACATTGCCTTTATACGAACGAATAAGCCGTAACTCTTCTAATAATGCGCATACTCTTCGCACATGCAGTGTATCTTGTCCAAACAGAGAAAATTCAAGTGCGAGGCGCGATTCTTCTGAAGGATGCAAAAAATGATCATGTGTATGCTTGTTTATCATTGCAGGATGTTCAATCAACTCTTGAATTAACGTATGAATCTCTACAAGAACGGGTGCAAATGCTACCTCCTTGCTCGTAAGCGGTATATTAAGGCACCTTGAAGCATGAGGATGACTGGCTACCCAGAGTTGAAAAATATGCTTTCTCCACTTATTTTGTAACGCGAGACTTTCCACCGGTATAAACCGGAGCATATGGCGGGTTGCGGTTTCTGCATCGGGTGCACGTTGTACAATTTCATCCATATGAGACGCCAACTGCACATCCTTGTAGCCGCTTAGCTCAAGTAACGCTCGTACCGTTGGTTGATACTCCATATGTATATATCTACACGTTTCCCAGCCTTTTCACAATATATAAAAAAATGAACAAAAAAACACCGGATACTGCATCATGCAATACCGGTGTTGTGAATGAATCACTCTCCTGAAAGAACTTCCTTGTTAGTCTTGCGCTACTTTGTGTTGTCAGTACTGTGGCAACGGGTGCACGAAAGCACCTGGCCTCCTAAATGCCTTGAGCATTCTATCTGCTGGGCAAGAATCACCTTGTCCACTTTCTGATCAGTCGCTTTAAAAGCTTCGAGCAGATTTTTCAGATCCTCTCTTGTCAAAAGACCCTCAACCGCTGGAAGCGATGGCGGATCTTCCTTCTTTTTCTCTTTTGGCACTTTTACTGCCGCAACGGAGCGTATCTTGTCCGCTTCGTTTAGATATGCCCCAATGAACTCCGACGGAGAGTAGAGGTCATTGCCTTCGTCATCCTTTGGGATAACGATGCGCAACCTCCCATCTTCTCCAATTGGAATCGCCATGGACAAGTTTCGGAACTCTTCGCCTTTCTGCGAGTTCCGAATCTCCAAAATCTCCTGAGCCTGCTTCTCCAGCAAGATCTGAAGCTCTTCGTCCTCTGCAGAAGTCTTCTCTGTTTGTTCTTGGGCACACCCCAAGAACAAACCAATCATCAGCATCGCAACCAATGGTAATATCCTCACCGTGAACCACCTTTCTTTCGAGATTTCCTAAAGTTCTCGAGCGCCTGCTCGAGCGAAACTTCAACATTCTGACTATCATCCTTTGCGTTCTTGGGCTCCTCTTCTGTTGTTTCCGTTGCCTGCTGTGCTTCTGCTTGAAAACCAAGCATACGAGCAAATAGAGGTACATACGGCGCTGCAACACAGAACGACGTAAACAGAGCAACTGCAACGAAGAGGAGCACCTTGCTCCACAAATAGCGCCGTGCGACGCTTCTCTTCTCTTCAACCAGGTCGTCAGCCAATCTTTGGACAGACTTATGTCCTGTCAAAGCATCCTGAAGAACCTTCTTCAACCTCACAATCTCTGCTTCTCTCGAAGCATAGACAGGATGATTCTGGTTTCCTTCAATTGCCAACGCCGCCTGGACGATCACCGGCGCAGCAGCCAACTTTTCAAACAGCTCTGCTCCTGACCATCCATTTATCACCGCTTCACTCTTTTTCAGAGTTTCCGGAAATAACGGATGTTGCTGACAATCCAAGATGCCTTTCCTTGCTTCTTTTTCCCTCTGCTGAACGTGATTATCCGGACGCGGCTTCGCCCGATTATCTGCCGGCGACGGCTTATCGACCACCTTTCCTGTATTGGCAGCGTCAGATGGATCCGTTGGAAGTTTCTCCGGCTTTACCGGCAGTAACTGCCAATTGGGATCTACGCGACAAACCCATTGAGGATCCTCCTCAATTGCTTGCCGCATAAAGCTTTCTACGTCCCCCTGCTCGAGCGCAGGAATAGGTTTGAACATTTCATTCAATTTGTTCGTCATACGAGCTGTTGTACAGCCCTCGACGCCGAAATGCTTGAAAGCACTTTCAACATTTAATCGACTCAAACACATAGAGTCCTCCAATTCCTTCATCTAGGTTTTAAACAAACATTCCAACGGAAAACTAACACCAAAACCGAACAAACCATTATAGATACAAAGCATGCCACTTGTCAAGTTCATTTGGATATGCTACAGTCTCTGGTTATGCATATACTTTTTTTAGGGTCAAAACCCACTGATAGGCATTTAGAGGTACTTATTAATGAATCTGTAAATAATGGCCACAAAGTGACCGTTATTTCTAACCCAATTTCCTGTATTTTTACCCCCTTTATGAGCATAGACACCATACATGTTCATTCATGGAAATCTACAATAATCCTTCGACTGGTAATGCCTTTTATTAAAAGCACTACTACTATATGGACTATTTCGAACCTTCCTGAATTCTCTAATGCAAATATTCAGTCACTTTTTCAAAGATTTATTCTATTTATTGCATCCAAATTTACCACTATTTGCACACCAAGCAGAATGGTCCAATATCGCCTATTAGCGCTATACTCAGTCAAATCTGAGTATATTCCTGATGGATACACGGTGCCAATTTTGCCAGATATTCGCCCTGCAGTTTTTGGCTTGCGCAAAGAACAATATGGGATTGTTTTTGCAGAAAACGCAGACCAATTAAAGCAGATTTCTAAAACCACAAAGTCATTACTACTAAAGAAGAAACTCGTCCTCTTTTCTGACCGAACATATTCGGGGTTCAAGAGTATAAACTTGCCTCTTACTAGTCGAGGTGCGCAGTCGCTTGTGCGCCAAGCTGCGTTTATTATTTGTGCAGACCCAGCTTATTCCTCACTCGCCCTGCTGGCGATGGATGCTGGACGAAACGTAATTGCCACTACCGACCCACTACATGAAGAACTATTCGGAACAACTGCGCAGTATTATCAGAAAAATGACTCAACTCAGCTAAGATATTTACTCCAAGGTACCCTAAAAAACCGCACTCTCAACACAGCTGCCCAAGTACGAGCAAAAAACCACTTTCAGTGGGATAAAATAACGCAAGAATATATGAGAGTATACAGGCATTCACCTATCGTTTTAGTGCCATTTGACTCTATTATACCAAGAAATAGCTTCCAAACGGCAGAATAAGGCTGTAGTATAGAAAAATACCTCCCCAAAGCCATCTTCGTAAGCGGACTTGTCCGCCGAAGCTCGCCTTGGCGAGCGTAGGCGGATGTGGCGGAATTGGTATACGCGCATGGCTTAGGACCATGTGGGGCAACTCATGGAGGTTCGAGTCCTCTCATCCGCACTTGACATAAACACAATTTTAGGTATATAATAGGCAGTTGGGGTTGTACCTCTAGGGCTGACTTTTGACCGAACACTTTACAACATAAAGAAGGATAAAATCATGGGACCTGGAACGATGGTATTGCTTTACGGAATAATTGGGATGCTGCTTGGGGTAATGGTATTACACTCTTTCCGTATCACAGGCTCTGGCGAAGCAATTGATGTGTTTCAATTTGGAACATATGTATGCACGTATTGGCCAAGAAAAGCGAATGACTTTCTCGACGAGGATCAGCAGCGACGCTACGATGCCCGAAAGATAAAGACTTCGTGGTTCTTCAACATTGTTTTCTGGCTGTGGCCAATATGGCAAATGCGGAAAATACCTACTGCAACAACAATCTCCGCTATGCATGCGGGGGATGTGTTTACAAAGGGAACGGGCAAGCTTGAACGAATGGAGCTTGAAACTGATCCATCTATAACACTCAGCTTTCTGAGCCTTGCTTACCTTTGGCAAAGAATGGGCCTTCCAAAAAAACTCAATCTGTTTGAGCCGTGTGAAGTAACTGATGTTCAATTGCATTACACCACAACTGGTTTTGGGAAATGGATCCGTGATAAAATCGGACGACTGTTTCTCGAAGTTGTTCGCCAAGTTGCTTCTGGGTTTGTGTGGGACGGCGAAGGAATAGCAGGCCCAGATGACAATGAGATTGTTGGTGAAAAGTTGCTTATGGAGCGTATGACTCTTTGGCAACTCAGTGCACCAGAATCAATCATGAGCCAAGCAAAAATATTAGTACGACCCCCTCGCCTTGTTGCGCTAGCGAAAGTTAGCCCTCAGAGAGAGGGAGATCCTGCCTTCTTGGAAGAGTTGATTTTATGTGCGGTTTCCGAGTTCTGTGGACCATATACCCTTTCAGTTGATATAAACCTCACTGATCTCGACCTTGCGCTTGAACCAGACAACGCACCTGAAGCACAAAAAGCGGTGAATGCACCGTATGTGGGTAAACAAAAGGCAAAAGCATCCAAGCATGTGGGCTTCGCGGAAGCAAGAGTTATTGCTGCAAAAGGTAAGGCGAATGCTGCTGCTGCAAGAGCGTTGCAAGCCCAGATTGCAGGTGCAGACCCTGCCACGATCGCAGCATTACAGCTACTTCGTGAAGGGAACGTAACGTTCAACACTCTTGGAACTACAATTCCTGATATCTTAAGATCTTTTGGAGGATCAAGAACATGACCTATCCGTTAACTCCTGGTGAGGCATTAGTGGGCGGACTTGTTACAAGCCTGCTCGTCGCTGTAGCCTGGTATGTGGGAAAGTGGATTTGGCGAATTACTCGGCCACAAGCCCAACAGCAAGGACAACAACCCAGAACTGCGACGGCCGGTGCCCCGGGTTTCCCATGGAAACGAACAATCTGGATAGGAATCATTGCAATTCTATGCATATGCTTTCTTCCGGAAATCAAAAACGCAATATGGTTTGGTATGCGAGCCATGGCTGCGGGAATAGATGGTGCTACTCGAGACACCCCTAGATCTGCATGGGGAGTAACGCTTGGATCGTCAGCCCCCCAACCAGTGGTTACGAGACGAGCTCGAACCGAAAACAAGGACCGATACCAGTTCTTCGTAGATTCCACACGAAAGCTGGGGTGGAAGGTTCTT
>DATDYZ010000014.1:0-5285 GCA_035288905.1 Candidatus Anderseniibacteriota bacterium
TTTTCTACAAATGCCTATGAAATTCCTGCAACGGCGCGGGCTGCCAAGGGTCAGGCAATTCAGAATTTCCTTGAGTTAGGCTCAAATGAGAAAGTTACTGCAGTACAGGATGTTCCAAACGCAGAAGAGGCCGGAGAATACCTTGTCATGACAACGAGAAGCGGCGTTATTAAGAAAACATCGCGCGAAGAATTTCTGAATATTCGCCGCACTGGCTTAAAGGCTATTACGCTTAATGATAATGATACGTTGGAGTGGGTAGGAGTTACTGCGGGTTCTGATCGTATTATTATCGCAACAAAAAATGGCCAAGCAATACTATTTCCTGAAAAAGATATTCGCCCGATGGGAAGGACTGCTGCGGGTGTTCGTGCTATTAAATTAAAAGGCGATGATGAAGTAGTGGCGATGTATGTCATTAAGGCGGGCGAAGATGGTCAGGAAGTTATGGTTATAACTGAAGAAGGATTTGGTAAACGCACCGCGCTTTCGCAGTATCGGATTCAAAAGCGTTCCGGCTCGGGTATTCGTACCGCACAAGTAACTAACAAGACGGGTGCAATTGTGCGGGCAGTAGTACTGCTTGCACAAGATGTGGAGAGTACAGATATTCTTGTGGTTTCTGAGAAAGGCCAAGTTATTCGTATACCAGCTGCTTCTGTAAGCAAGCAAGGACGGTCTACGCAAGGTGTACGGCTTATGCGCCCATCAGATAAAAGTGGAAAAATATCAACATTTACTATTTGGCGTCCAATCGGTGAGGAATAAAGTGTGATATACTAAAAAAACTATGGCAGATGCGAACTCCTTCATTAGACCAGATGCCTTGTGGCAGTCGCTTGGCTTGCGCGCAGAACAAGAAGTTGTGCACTTGGGGTGTGGGGCAGGGTTCTACTTAATCCCCGCAGCACGGATTGTGGGTTCAAAAGGTAAGGCAACCGGTATCGATATTCGTTCCGAAATGCTTGCGGAGGTTGAGAATAAGGCACGCCAACAAAAAGTAGAGCACATTGTGTACACGCTCCATGCAAACCTAGAAAATACTCCGGGTAGTTCACTACACGAGTTTTCTGCAGATTGGGTACTTGTTGCAAATATTTTACATCAGTCTGATCCAAGCAAGGTTCTTGCGGAAGCAAAACGCATTGCAAAAGCAAACGGTCATATTGCAATTGTTGAATGGAATACTTCTGCTACTCCTTTTGGACCACCACCAAATAAGCGAATAAACCAGGATGAGATAAAATCCATTGCTGAAACACTCGGTCTTACCTTTGTGAAAGATTTTGTTCCAAGTCCGTATCATTTTGGTTTGTTGTATTCGCCATGAGGAATATCTCTTCCAAGCTTCCTCTTATACTTCTGATTATAGTAAGCGCCGGTGCGCTTTTTGGGTTTGGATGCAGAAAACCGCAACCAGTTCAGGAAACAACTACAACCAGCCTCGTTGTATGGGGGCTTTGGCAAGACAGCAGTATCTTAAGTCCGGTACTGCGAGCATTTAAAGACCAAACAGGAATTGATGTTCAGTATAAAAAAATAGCATCTGTTGGGTCGTATGAAAAAGAGCTTATTGCAGCGCTTGCGGAAGGTCGTGGACCAGATATTTTTGTTATTAATAATACGTGGGTTGAAGGCAAGCGAGGCCTGATGAGCCCGGCATCTCCGGAGTTGTTAAGTCCACGAGATGTGCAAAATGAGTTTGTAGAGGTAGTCGATAAAGACCTGTCTCGCGACGGATACGTATATGCTCTCCCAACTTCCGTAGATACACTCGCACTGTTTTATAATAAAGACTTATTTAATACCGCAGGTATTGCGGCGCCCCCAAGAACATGGACGGAATTTCAAAGCGTTGTTACGAAACTTACAAAAGTATCTACTATAGGAGTTATCGGCCAAAGCGGAGTTGCGCTAGGCACGGCTAGTAATATTAATCGCGCGCCAGATATTCTCCAGATGCTCATGATGCAAAGCGGCCTTCCCATTCTCGATACAACGCAAGGGGAGAAGCGAGTAGATATCGCAAACGATATAGGCGCTCGTGCGTTGTCGTTCTACACAGATTTTTCAAATAAATCAAAGCAGGTATTTACGTGGGATATAACACAAGATTACTCTATCGATGCGTTCTCTCAAGGCAAAACCGCAATGTTGTTTAACTACGCATATCAAATTCCTACTATTAAAGCGAAGAACCAGCGATTATCATTTGCTGTTGCTCCTGCTCCGCAAATTGATGGCAATTCCAAACAAGTTACGTTTGCAAGCTATTGGCCATTCGCCGTTTCTGCTTCGTCTAAATCTCCACAAGCCTCTTGGCAGTTTGTACGGTTCCTCACATCGAAATCAGTAGCAGATGTAGTAAATAAAGCGCAGGGAGTGCCACCAGCAAGGCGAGATTCTATTCCAGAATATAGTACAGACCCGGTTATGGGAGTGTTTGCAGAGCAAGGGCTTAAGGCAACTAGTTGGCCGAGGGTTGATATTGTTGAAACAGATGCTATATTTAATACGATGATCGATAAAGTTGCAACTACAGGTGCAGTTATACAGGAAGTGCTAAAGCAGTCTCAAGATCAACTTCAGCGAATAGTAAACGGCAATGCAAACTAATAGCACGACATTTTTTGTAGGTATTGTATGCGCGTTGTTTTTTGTGTATATAAGTGCACCAATTGCGTTTGCTGAACCATCTTTGGGGTCGGGTGGTGGCATTACGAACCCACTTGGCGGTGGACCTGACCAAACGATAACTGATGTATTAACAAAAATTATTAATTGGATGCTCGGGTTGGTAGGCTTTCTCGCGTTAATTGCCCTTATTATCGGAGGCGCGCGTATGATTATGGATTTTGGAAACGAGGAGCAGGTTAAAAAGGCAAAATCGACTATTTTGTGGGCCGTTATTGGCCTAGCTGTGGTTATTTTGTCGTACGCGATTATAAATATTGTTACTACCGAAATTTTAGGGACGAGTAATAGTCCAAGCGCTGATGAAAGATATAACGCTCCTCCGGGCACTTTTAAATGAAAAACAAAGCCTTTAATTTAGTTGCCATCAGTATAACCGCAGCAATGGCGCTTGTTTTTTGTTTTGCCCTTCTAACACCCGCATTAGCCCAACAAGGGGGCGATCCTACAACTTTTTCTGGGGGACTTGATTCTATTAAAGAAGTTGCGAAACAAAACAAGCTTGGCGACGCACGATCTACGAAAGAAATTCTCCAATCTATCGTAAAGTGGCTTCTTTCTTTAGTTGGCACGATCGCCGTCATATCTCTTCTCTATGGTGGCTTCCTATATATCACATCGCAAGGTGAGGAAAACAAAGTTGAACAAGCAAAGCGTATTATTCTCTACTCAGTCATCGGACTTCTTATTATTGGGCTATCTGCAATCGTTGTAAATGTTGTTATTAGTCTTACTCAGTAAAAATATATGTCCAAACTCGGCAAGTCTCTCTTTTTTGTAACGGTTATCACATCACTTACCCTTGTCGTGTTCCCTGTTGCAGCGCAAATTACCCAGGTAAGTGGCGGTGATTGCGGTGCGCTTGGAATCAAATGTGATGGTAATGAAGATACAGGAAGTCTTCTTACTACAATAGTTGATATTGTAAACGTACTTCTCGGATTAATTGGTCTTATTGCTGCAATTTATTTGGTAATGGGTGGCGTGCGCTATATTACGTCGGAAGGTGAAGAAGATCAAACAAAGAAAGCAAAAAATACGATTATCTATGCAGTTATAGGAATTATCGTTATCGGCCTCTCTGCGGTTCTGGTAAATTTCGTAATTTCAAACGTTATAGGTGGGGAGGGTGGCGGAAGCTCACAAGGAAACCAAAGGGTTATACGAGTACCCAATTGAAAGGAGGTGAGTCGTATATGAACATCAAATTAATTCCAGAAGCACTTGCCCAAGGCTTAGTGCCAGCACCCGTGCTTGAGGGCACGGCTCGTTCAGGACTCATCCCCGCGGTGCTTAATATCGTAAACGGCCTCCTCGTCGTAGCAAGTATCGCAGCGGCTATCTATCTTGTATTAGGTGGTATACGGTATATCACTTCTCAAGGAGAAGAAGACCAAACAGAACAAGCCAAGAGTACTATTTTATATGCTCTCATCGGCCTTATCGTCATCGGTCTCTCCGCAGCACTCGTTAACTTCATTGTTGGAACAGTGGCGGTTGCATAAATTTCCGATTAATCGGAAATTTATGCCCTGAGCGTTTACCCCGAGCGGAGTCGAGGGGCGTTTTATCCCCCTTATATGAGGGGGATCCTTCGTCTAAAGACGAAGGTGGGGGTATAATCAACCGTATGCTCAATCAACCCCTCCTCATCGCCAATATTTTCTTAGTATGTTTTGTATTATTTTTAGTACAACGCATGTTGAAAGCTGCAGCTATTTTTAAGCGGAATCCTGGTGATAATGACGTACAGTATAAGCAAAAGATAATTATATTAAAAACAATTGTGCTCACAGCATTTACTACGCTTGTAGCAGCAATACTCAACGCATTTTTTGGATAAAAAATACCGACATTTACACTTTCCATAGTGTAAATGTCGGTTTGGTTTCGAAAGAACTTACCTCGTGTTGTCGATGTCGAGAATGACTTCGACCACCACTTTGCCCTCTGTAATATTCGGAGTTTTAATCCGAAGCATTGGGTCTTCTGCTTGTCTCGGCACATTGAACGGCTCGTATACGTTCGTTGCTTTCGAGACTATTTCACTGAAAACCTCTTTCAGTTGCTTATCCTCCATTACGCCAAAGAGGATTTCCCCTGGCTTTTGCTGTATCACGCTTGGAGTAAGAGTGATACCCTTTTCGTCCGCAAACCGGATATAGAGTTGCCATGGTGGCGCCTCTTCTCTGGTGCCGATCTGGACCGTTCCCCAGTCGTACCCCGTTCCTGCATCGCAGACTTTTGTTGTCGCAATGCGGTGATGGCCGGGGAGCGGTGCCACCTCCACATGGATCCGGTTTGAGGTTGCCTCGTATCCGGAATCCTTTTCTCCTTTTACGATAATCGCTCCTCCTCCTGTTACGGAGCCACTCTCGATGAGTGGAAACGAGTTATCGTGTCCCAGATGGGTAAAGGTTTCTTCGTCTGCTTTCGCAAACAATTTAACCCTTTTGCCACTCCAATATCCAGGGCAGTCAATCTTCAACTCCGATCCTCCCAGGAACGCAACATTCATCCCGAGGTATCTCGGAGTGCCGTCCAATGGAATGTCGAAGTCGACTTCGGTAGGAAGAACCTTCCACCCCAGC
>DATDYZ010000015.1:0-12800 GCA_035288905.1 Candidatus Anderseniibacteriota bacterium
GGCTGCAGAAATACGTTGGAAAATCGAAATGCCAAAATATTCTGCACCGTATCTTTCCCTAAATAGTGGTCTATTCGGTATATTTGTTCTTCTCTAAAAAGCTTCCCGAGTAACGTATCGAGCGCCTCTGCTGTTTCTAAGTCTTTTCCAAATGGCTTTTCTACAATCACCCGTGTCCAACCCTCTTCGGGACTACAGCCAGCAGCAAGGCCAGAGCTCGATAAGTTATTCAAAATACTCTCATAATGCTCCGGCGCAACAGCTAAGTGAAATAGCTTATTCGCGCACGTTTTCCATTCATTGTCTTGTTTTCCAAGAAGCTGTGCCAAGCTTTCATATGCCGCGGGGCTAGTAAAATCGCCAGATCTATAAGAGAACATGGCGACGAACGCGTCGACACCCGCCGTCGTGGCGGGTGCTATTTCCGCAACAATTTCCTTAACATATGCCCTAAAATCTTCATCCGAAAGCGGTCTCCGAGCAAACCCTACAATATGCATCATCTTGGGCAAATCTCCATCAATATACAGCCTATAGAGCGCGGGAATCAGCTTGCGTTTCGTCAAATCCCCCGTAGCGCCAAAGATGGTAAAAATGGTTGGAAGTGCCGCCCCGTTGGGCGAGCCTCGCCCTGCAGGGCGGGTTGCTTGAGAAGTATTTTGCATACAGGCATTGTATACTGTGAAGTGCAACAATTACCAACTTCCGCCTCCGCCACCCCCCCCACCGCCACCAGAGGATCCACCACCACTTGAACCCGACGAACCTCCCCATGAAGATTTTGAAGAGGAGGGCACACTTGCTGCTATTGCTTGCTTCGTGACATAACTTATTGAATTAATACTCTGGATAAATACAAGCGAGGAGAAAGCTCCCATATTTCCTGTATACCAAGACGGGGGAGTGGTATATATATGTTCAAATTCCTTTGCCCACTTTTTCTCAAGACCAAATACCATGGCGTATGGCAAAAGCTTCTCAAATAATTCTGGGGTTTTTGCGGGAGCATTTGCAAAGGTAATTCGATCCTCTTCGGCAACCTGTATATATAGCTTGAGTCCAAGAAGTTTGCGTTCAGCTGCAAAGCCTTTTTCGAGAAGATACGATGATTTGGGCTTCAAAAAAAGATATAGTATTCCAATCAAAATACACGCACCTGAAAAAGTAATTCCAAGACCCTGACCAAGAAAAACCCATATAAATAACCCTGGATTGAGCGCGAGAAAAAAGGCAAACCATATTGGCAAAAAACCTGGTGTTAGTGAAGGCTTTAGTGTTTTTTCAGGAATGTATTCTCGTGTAGATAAGCCTTTCGCAGCAGATAGCATTGCAGCTGCAGCATGAGAACCAAACGTACTATCCAATTCAGATTCACGCGTATTGGCAAGATCGTCTAGCAGTAATTGCTCATACTCGCTATTTTTAGGATCAGCATTTTTTAGCTTGGTAAAGAAAAATTCATCGTCTTTCTTTTCGATTTTTAAAAAACCTCGTATAGCGAGAGAAACGATAAGCGCAGTAATATCTTTGAATTCTGCTTTGCCGTTTACAAGAACGGCTGCTTCAAGCGGATTAAAAGATCCGGCATCGTATTCGGCGATAATGGTATGTGCTCTATAGTATGAACGTCTCCTATGCCAATAGTTCAGCCTCTTCCGAAACCACAAATAAGCAATAAGAAACGGAAAGGGAATAAACCAATAATGTTGTATAAAAGATAGTATAAAATCCCACGTATTTGGAACGGGTACCATCCCTTTTGAAAAACCAACAGCAATAGTTACTTGCTCACCAGGACTGATTGTATCACCAGGCAATGTATAAAACTCAATGTCGCCGCGTTCATTTTCTGTAAACGTGCCGCATATTTTTTGCTCGCCTTCCATTCCGCAATAGCGTGACAGTTGCAAATTATCAAAAGAAATACGTTCGGGTAATCTGACGGTTGCTTGTACGGTTTCTATAGGCACCTCCCAAGCGTTACCGGTAACATTCCAATACAACTCGTCATATGCATCAAAAAAACCAATACTTGAATACACGGTATAAGAAATAACATATGTATGCAGACCAGTTATCACAATGTCAGGATCTCCTATCTTAATATTGAGAGGATCTTTTGATGTAATCGTAAAAGGATATGGATTCTTCAGTTCATCAGTAACACTTTGAACTTTTATAGTAGTGTGATATGGCTCTCCTTTTGCCTTGAAACCCAAAGGAATAGTTCGAAAAATGCCATGCTTGGAATTGCCTCCAAAGTCGTACTGTATCGTTTCAACAACAGCAAGACTTCCGTCAGACTTCACAGAAAAATCGCTCGCGAAACGAGAAATCTTCTCTCCTACAAGAAGCGGTGCTTGAGCCTTGATTGTACTAATTGGGAAAAGAAAAACCCCGATAAACAAAAAACTAATTACACCTATAAGCTTTTTCATTACTTTATTATTATATACTAGTTTAGTATAGTGTTTGTATATGAATCTTATGCAAAAATTTGCCCAAGAAACTTCAAAAGATGAAGCGTTGGAAGTACTACGAACTACCTCTAACGACCTTATTACATTCTATCTACATATTTCTTGCCCATGCGCCTTTCCTCGATTCCGTTTTCTCGTGGGTTTTGAGGGCAGTCAATATACAAACAGCCTGCTTCATACGTTTGAAAGCAACGTATTAGTAAGTACTGCATTAGACTATGATCCTGCTTTTTTAATACAAGAAGAAACTAATGAGACACTTTTTTCCTGCAGAATATGCAAGACACAGTATACGTATATATACGATCAATATAGTATCAACTTCGAACTTACGCGCCTCGTATCAAAAGAATCTAAAGCTCTGCAAGAAGGGGCGGCAGTTGAATTTCCATTTCCTCTTTTTGCTGGCTTGTACATTACAGATGGATCGCGCAGTGAGGACGACATTCAAAAAGATTGGAAGATGCTAGAAGAAAAATTTCCCCAAGTACCTTTACGTGAATTTATTCATTATATGAAAGTGAGAACCTAGTTCTTATCTCAAGTCATCTACAGATTGAATAGCGAGACCTCCTAAAATAAATATCAACGTGAGTATAATTGCCCAAACGATCACGAACATAATTCCAAAAGTTTTATACTTACGCCAAGAAGCAGCGAGTATTCCAAGCGGAATACCAATATATAGAACCAAGAGATAAATAGAATGAGCAGTGGAAGATAATTCTTTTAGTATTAAACCTGGTTGCAAGGCAATAAAAAAAATCACTATTGCTGATATTATTCCACTAATAATTTGGTAGTATTTTTTGTTCATTCTCATTTAAAAAGTACTTTTTTGCATACTCATTTTCAATATAAACGTGAAAAAGTGCTGAAAAACACAGTTTTTCACGGTTATGAGAGCATTTTTACCGAATTTCGTACGTAATAGTTACCGTTACAGAGTTTTCTTGTGTACCTGGAAGCACCTGTGGAGGTGTTACGCTATCAACCCCAATTGCCTTCGATTCCATTGCATACATTTGAGGTCCACCGTAATTTTGTTGCATCGAATAGTTTTTCACTTTTCCAAGTCGAACCCCAAGTGCTTTTGCAAGCTCTTCTGCTTTTTTCCGAGCGTTTGTAATAGCATCTTGTTCTGCTGCAAGTTGCTGCTGCTCTAGGTCATCATTAACAAACTGAACGCCACCAATTTGAGTAGCACCTGCCTTAACTGCGTCAGCAATGACACTGCCTGCCAAATCTGCAGGCTTAGTCACTTTGTCGCTCTTGCGAATAGTAACTACTATTTGTTCACTACCCTCGTATCCGCGAAGTATTGGTGCTATCGGAATACCTGCAGTCGGGGTTGCAGGCGATGCACTTTCTGCGTAGCCATACGAAGGCTGCACAGAAATATTTTGTGTCTTGATATCTTTCTCCTCTATGCCAAGTTTTTTTATCGCAGCAATAACCGCATTTGCTTGTTTTGCAAGCATGTCGGTTGCTTGCGCCGCTGTTGGTTGAGGCTGTACTTGTACACCAAGTGTTACACGAGCAATATCGGGAACGCTCTTTGCACTGCCGCCTGCTTGTACGGTAAGCATTTGATCCTGATTTCGGACAGGTTCACTACTAATATATTGCCCAAGTGCATACAAACACCCAGCAACTATAACTGGTAAAAGAAATGGTGAGTTATTCATGAAATAATTATATCATATGGTATACTTACGTATAGATATGAAGCTGATAAAAATTGGTCTTGGAATAGGATTGCTTATTGCCATTCTTCTTAGCGTAGGCTTGTATATAAATCGCCATTCAGTGGAACAGATAGCACGGCAAGCAACGCTTCCCGAAGCTAAGCCGTACGAAACAACGGCCGCAATAAACCCAACGCCACAAATTACAACGCTCGTACCCGCAACGCCCTCTCCAAATAGCACTGCTGGGGTAACATCACTGCCTAAAGACACCAATCTTGCTGTTCCTTTTACGGCCCAGGCTCCGCATGCAAATTGGGAAGACCCCTATGGAGAATTATGCGAAGAGGCGAGCGTTCTCATGGCGATAAGCTATCTTACTAATAAAAAAATCCCAAATGCAGCGTTTGCAGATACAGCACTTCTTGCAATAAAAGCGTTTGAAGACAAACGATTTGGTTTTTACAAAGACACAAACGCAGAACAAACTGCCATCATCTTACGCGAACATTTCTCATATAAAAAAGTAGAGGTAAAACAAAATCCAACTATCAATGACATAAAACAAGCACTCGCTGACGGGCGCGTGGTATTAGCACCCGTTGCAGGGCGTGAAATTGGTAACCCATACTTCCAGTCACCTGGTCCGCTCTACCACATGATTGTTATTAAAGGGTATACAGATACTGGGAAATTTATCACCCACGACCCTGGTACCAGGCGCGGAGCCGATTTCCTCTACGATCAAGCCAGAATTATGAAAGCCATACACGACTGGCGAACAGATGGAAACATTGATCTCGGAAAAAAAGTTGTTATTATCGCTGGCTAATCTTCCGATTAAACAAAACCCACAAGCCTGCAGTCTTCACAAAACTCCCGAAGAAAAACCCAAGTGGCAACCCAGCAATCCCATAAGAATGAATAAACAAATACGCACTGCCACCAGAAACAAGTAAGCTCAAAACACTAAATATAACTGGTGTTCTCGTATCCTGGGCAGCATAAAATGCACGCGCAAATAAGTGACTAAGCGATTCCGTTGGAATCGCAAGGCAAAACAACCCTAACACAAATGCCGTTTGGGCAACCGCATCGGCGTTGAACGCGCCTCCGCCTAAAAAAAGTGTAACTATCTGGTATCGAATACCATATACCACAATCGCAGCACCAATACTTGTAAACAAAATAGTCCATGCAGTTCGGCGAAATACACTGCGTAATTCCGCGCGGGACACCAATATGGCTTCCGCTAGCACAGGAAATATTGCAGTAGACATTGTAATACCCAGAATACTCACCGGAACGCTTTGAAAATTTCGTGCAAAATTAAGCACTGATATGGAGCCTTCCGCAAGAAACGAAGCCAGACCCGTAAACACCCAAAACGTTAGCATCTCAACAGGGTGGCCAATCATCTTAGGCACCATAAGTGAAAAAGTGCGTTTCATCGCAGTTGTTCCCCAAGGACGAGGCGTCCATTTCCATACCCACCCAGAACGCATTGCGTCAACCAGCCGAACGAACAGATGAAACAGTGCCCCCAGTACGGTGCCGTACGCAACACCAATAATCCCAAATTGCGGAGCGAGGTACACGGCTCCGGCAATAATACCGATATTGTATGCCACCGGAGAAAGCCCATAGAATAAGAATCGTTTTTGTGCGACCAGCATTGCTCCAAATGCATTTGAAGCAGCAAATACAATAGACGACAGTGCAAGAATCCTCATCATATGCACAACTAAAAGCCTCCCCGCTTCAGGAAGCCCTGGTGCAACAAAAAAACTCAATGCGGGAGCAAATATTCCAATCAACACCGCAACAAGCATCATCACTCCTACTGCTGAAGCCAACAGGCTATTTGCATATTCATGGGCATCTTTAGAACTACGCCTGTACAGCTCCGCAAATAATGGCACTGCTGCCGCAGCAATACCGCTGGCAACAAGTAAATTAAATAAAAAATCCGGAATTAAAAATGCAGCATTATAGCTATCCAAACTCACCGAAGCCCCAAACGTCCGTGCCAACATCCTATCACGCACCAATCCCAATATGTAAGAAGCTATCGTAGTACCCGCAAGAACCACGCTTCCCCGCGGAATATAGCGACTACTATCAAAAGCCATATACAAGCAGTGTAGCACTGCTACGTTTTTATGCGGTATACAAGACGGATGTTTCTACTCCGAGAATAATATCCGTCATCATCCCTACCGTACGTACTGGGTATTTGCCCATTGCCGTTTCTCCCGAAAGCATAACTGCGTCAGTATGGTCAAATACGGCATTGGCAACATCGGAAACTTCCGCTCGTGTTGGACGAGGATTATATTGCATACTTCCCATCATTTCTGTTGCCGTTATCACAAACTTGTTCGCGGCGATACACTTTGCAATCATTTCTTTTTGACGAAGCGGCACTTGATGCATCGGAGTTTCGAGTCCAAGATCTCCGCGCGCAACCATCACCGCGTCCGTTGCGGCAAGAATTTCATCAAAATTATCGAGCGCTTCTTGCATTTCTATCTTCACAACAATAGCAGGAGTTTTCATGCCTTGTGGAAGATACTTTGTAATAAGATTCTGAAGTTCTTGTACATCTGCTGCGCTTCTCACAAACGAAAGCGCAACAAAGTCCATTCCTTGCTGTAACCCAAATTGTAAATCTGCATCATCTTTTGCCGTAATTGCTTCGGTAACTAACGATACACTCGGAACATTAATGCCTTTATGCGAGAGTAACGTTCCTCCAAGCGTTACTTTTGCCTGAATTGTATCGCCAGCAACTACGACTGTTTCCAATTCCATCGTTCCATCAGCAAGTAAAATAGCATCTCCTGGCTTAATTTCCGTAGCCATACGGGCATAGGGAACAGGAATAATTCCTGTCTCCGCTTCTGTAACACCAGCACGGACAGTAACCGTTTCACCTTCAGTAAGCACAAGCCCTTCTTGCGGTAACTTTCCAATACGCACTTTTGGACCCTGTAAATCAAGGAGCAATTCTACACTTTGCCCTGCTGCCTTGGCAGCCTCTCGTACAGTGTTCAGTAGCGCAACATTACTTTCGTGTGTCCCATGAGAAAAGTTAAAGCGAGCAATGTTCATGCCATGCTCAACCATTCCTTTCAGCACTTTAAACGAGGAAGATGCCGGGCCTATCGTACAAACTATTTTCGTTTTTTTCGCAGCCATAAAGATACTTATACCCGGTAAATACCTCCTTTGTCAAAAAAAATTGACACTTGATTTTTTGCGCCAGTAGCGTATACAGAATTTCTGATATGAACACAACACTAATAAAACCAATAGTACTTATCGTTCTTGATGGCTGGGGAATACTCGATGAACGAAAAAACAATGCTATAGCGCAAGCAAACACGCCGTTTTATGACAAACTTTGGGAACAATACCCTCATAGCCTGCTAGATGCCAGCGAAGAAAAAGTAGGCTTACCAACAGGACAAATGGGCAATAGTGAAATTGGACACATGACAATCGGCGCGGGGAAAACAATAGATACTGACCTCGTTCGTATTGCAAAAGCAATTAAAGACAAGACCTGGGACACAAACCCAGCGTTTACGGAGCTGTTTGATCATGTAAAACAATACAATTCCACGCTTCATATACAAGGGCTGGTAAGTCCAGGCGGCGTCCACAGCCATAGCAGCCACTTATATGCATTTCTCGAATCCGCCAAAAATGCCGGTATTACGAATGTTGTGATCCATGCATTCACTGACGGGCGCGATACTCCACCACAAAGTGCAGCAAGCTACTTACAAGAACTAGAAGATGTGATAGAAAAAGTGGGCATTGGGTTTATTGCAACTGCTGCCGGCCGTTTTTACGCTATGGATCGCGATAATAATTGGGATAGATTACAAAAAGCAGAAGATGCAATTTTTTCTTGCAAAGGAAAAATCTGCGAGCTCAAAAAGCCTTCCGAGGTATTTCAAGAACTCTACAAAGAAGGGGTACTGGATGAACACACAGAGCCGCTCGTGTTTCTCGACGAAAACGGAAAGTCATACCCAGTACAAGAAAACGATGGCATATTCTTTTTCAACTTTCGGTCTGACAGAGGAAGAATGCTCTCAAAGAAAATTATAGAAAAAAGTGAGGAGAAAAATCTGTGTTTTGTCACAATGACACAATATAACAAAACGTTTACTTGCCGCGTTGCATTCCCCCCTATTGGAATAGACACAACACTTGCAGCAGAAGTATCAAAAGCAGGCCTTACCCAGGCACATATCGCAGAAACAGAGAAATATCCGCATGCCACCTACTTCTTAAATGGCGGTAAACAAGACCCTCATACAGGAGAAGAACATATTCTTATAGAAAGTCGTAAAGATGTACAAACGCACGACTTAGCGCCAAAAATGCGAGCAAAAGAAATCGCGGATAAGGCGCTCGAGCAATTAGAACAAAAAACAGACTTTATATTCATCAATTTTGCAAACGCAGACATGGTTGGACACACTGCAAATCAACCAGCAATTCTTGAAGCAGTAGAAGAAGTAGACAGGCAACTGCAACGCGTTGTTGAAGCAACGCATATACAAAACGGTGTTGTGTTCATAACCGCAGACCACGGAAATGCAGAAGTTATGATAGACCCGGTAACGGGAGAAAAACACACGGCCCACACAACGAATCTTGTCCCAGGAATTTTGACGGATACTACATACACATTGCGAGAAAGCGGTACACTTGCGGACATTACCCCAACCATCTTATCGTTATTCAATATAAAGCAACCAGAATCAATGACTGGCGCTAACTTACTTATTTCTTAAACATTTCTATGAACATTAAAAAAATTATCGGGAGACAGATTTTAGATTCACGAGGCAACCCAACCGTGGAAGCAGATGTAATATTGGAAGACAGTACGTTAGGGAGAGCTGCCGTGCCATCCGGAGCCTCTACAGGCACGCATGAAGCTGTTGAACTACGCGATAACGATAAATCTAAGTACGGCGGAAAGGGCGTACTTAAGGCCGTTGCAAATATCAATACGGAAATAGCACATGCGCTAGATGGCAAAGATGCGAGCAATCAACAAGCAATAGACGAAGCACTCATCGCACTCGATGGCACACCAAACAAAGGACGATTAGGGGCAAATGCAATTCTGGCTGTATCTCTGGCTGTTGCAAAAGCAGCAGCTCTCAGCCAGAAAAAATCATTCTATATATATCTACAGGAACTCTCTGGCACCACGCAGCTCACCCTCCCTATGCCGATGATGAACGTTATCAACGGCGGGCAACACGCAGCAGGTTCAACTGACATTCAGGAATTCATGATTATACCAAAAGGCGCGGAGTCTTTTTCTGATGCCATTCGAATGGGCTCTGAAATCTTCCAACAGTTAAAAAAAGTTCTTCACGATAAAGGATACGCAACAACCGTAGGAGATGAGGGTGGATACGCTCCGCATGTAAAAAACGGAAACGCAGAAGCACTCGAATTAATTTCTCTTGCAGTAGAAAAAGCGGGATACAAACTCGGCACAGATATCGTACTCGCACTGGACGTAGCCGCATCTGAATTATACAAAGATGGGAAGTATGAATTAGCAACGGAACATAAACCCCTTACATCAGAAGAAATGGTTGCGTGGTACATAGAATTAACAGAAAAATTCCCCATTATTTCCATCGAAGATGGCCTTGCAGAAGATGACTGGGACGGATGGAAGAAATTAACTGAAGCACTTGGCTCGAAGTTGCAGTTAGTGGGAGATGATCTCTTGGTAACAAATGTCGATTTTTTGCAGCGCGCAATTACACAAAAAGCAGGAAATGCAATCCTTATTAAATTAAACCAAATTGGAACGCTTACAGAAACCATCAACGCAATTCATCTCGCGAGTGAAAACAATTGGAATTCTATTGTATCGCACCGATCAGGAGAAACAGAAGATACCAGCATTGCGCATCTTGTGGTAGGGCTTGCAACAGGTCAAATTAAAACAGGGTCACTATCCCGAACAGACAGAGTAGCAAAATACAACGAATTGCTCAGGATAGAAGAAGAGTTGAAAAGCTCTGCAAAACTTGCAGTTTATTTTTGATTAACATACTTCCACAGTGCGGCTGCAGCAAGTACGAGATCAATAATCACCAAGAGGGAAACGAGCCAACCATACGCCATCATTCCCCCACCATAGGTACCACTCATCATATTATAATCGTAATGCATCATATACATCACCGCCTTTCCTAATTACATAGTTACTCATGGATTCACGGAAAAACTAAACATCATTCCATCTTCCAAATGCTCAGCGATATGACAATGGGCCATCCACATGCCAGGGCTAGACATTTCAATCAATAATTCAACCGTTTCTCCACTTCCAACCAACACCGTATCTTTCCAAACCAAGTTGTCATTCGCTACTCCATTTTTACTTGCTACCAAAAACCGCTGTCCATGAAAATGGATCGGATGCTGCATTGGATGCATTGAATTTGGGTCGTTAAATATTTTCACTTTTACTTTGTCACCAACCTTGAAATCCCAACGAATACCCATATTAGATGTATTCGTAGATTGATCAACTATTCTCCACCCCGCCATTTTCATTCCAGACATCCCGCCCATTGTATCTTCCCACTCTACCCCGTCTCCATTACCACCCATCATTGTTCCATCTGGCATCATATGGGCTCCAGAATTCATATTTCCCATCCCAGACATGCCCATGGTCAACGTAAGGCTCTTGTCAGGTTGCTTATGTAGTACCGAACGAAACTGGTCGATATCTGCGATAACATCGTTATTTATTCGAAGAGTGTTAAATTGACCCGCATATGAAGGCGCAGCTTTTTCAGAAGATACGACGATATTCGCAAGATCGTAGGTTCTATTTGGCGTTTTGTTTTGCAGAGTAAATGTTCCCGAAGTTTCAAATAACGCTTCTATAATTACGCGCTCCGAAGGAGCAAGTATGGCACTATCAACAAATTGCTCTCGTTCATACTTTCCATTATCACCGCCAACTAATTTCAGTTTGGCACCTGGTATTACAAGGTTAAATGGGCGCACGTTAGCACTATTTGTGACATATAGGCGAATAACTTCTCCCTGCTTTGCATTAAACTTGTAATGAGCTTCCCCATTCACGAGCATCACATTTCCAAATCTTCCCATCAGCGTATGATCGGGGGCACTTTTACTAAATGGTGCGAGCGCTCCATTTACAAGTAACACATCATCAACTACAAGCATTTCTTCTCGGTTAACCGGTGACCAATATGCGCTATCTGCAGGAGTAACGAGAAAATTTCCGTATAACCCAGATTCTTGGGCATAGTCCTCACGAATATGCGGATGATACCAAAAAACGCCAGCATCAGGAAACTTCAGTTTGTACGTAAATGTTCCTCCAATAGGAATAGGCTGCTGCGTATCTGGCGTACCGTCATACGCATTTTCAACCCGCACTCCATGAGAGTGTAGTGTAGTTTCAACGTCTGTATTATTCGTAACATTGACCGTTATTTCGGCTCCTTGCGAAATTTTCACAAGAGGACCAGGAATAGAGCCGTTGTACGCGAGCATTTTTACCTCCTGCCCATTGATCTGTTTTTTTACAATACTCGCGGTAAGATCATACATATCACCATTTTTTAATTCAACAACTTCCGATGCTTTTGCCTCAGAAAAACCGCTTGTTTGTGATGAAAACAATTCTCCGTTCGCACTAGGCAACCTACCAAAAAACTGCGTCACGCCAAAGAAAATCACAACGACAATTAGGATAATTATAAGATTACGTTGGTTCATAGGTATTTACCGCAATGGTCGATCAAGGCTATATCCTCCCTCTACTCTTGTATACTGGTCGTTCTCGCATGAATATACAAGCGGATGGCCAGTAGGCAGATCAACAAATGGAATTTGATCGTCGTCAATATGTTCTAAAAACTTAATCATCACACGCAGGGTATTCCCATGGGCAACAAGAAGGACTTTTTCTCCTCGTGCAATTCTCGGATGAATATATTCTTCAAAGTATGGAATAACACGACCGTAGACATCTTCTAAACTCTCACCCATAGGTGGCCTATCTTGAAACCCCCGTCGCCATTGGTATACTTTTTCCGCTCCAAATAGTTCAGATGCAATGTTTTTATCGATCCCTTGCAACTCTCCGTAAGAACGTTCGTTAAGCTTGTCGCTCATAAAAACCGGGAATGTTTCCCGAACAAACTCCTCGGGCGCCTTGTCAACGTTGTTATACCCAGAATCATCTTCATGCTGAAAAATTCCAGTTTTTTTCTGATGCGACAAAATAACAAGCAAGGTTGCGTGTGCGCGTTCAAGACAAGACGTAAACGCCACATCATATTCAAACTGCTTGCAATGATCAGCAACCCGATGCGCTTCATCAAACCCCTTTTTACTTAACGGAACATCAATCCAACCAGTAAAACGATTTAACTCATTCAAACGCGACTGGCCATGTCGTACAAGAATCAACATATGTAGTATCTTTATAGTACATGAAGCTAGCATATTTCGAAGCAACAAGCGAAGATAAGGGTTTTGCGCTACCAGGGGTTGAAATACTATCGCTTCCAAACCATATTGATGAGCAGCA
>DATDYZ010000016.1:0-11146 GCA_035288905.1 Candidatus Anderseniibacteriota bacterium
TACATGTCCCGCCGCGTCGTAATCGGCATTCTCATCCTTCTTATCATCAGCGTCCTTGGAGGTATCGCTGCCCTTTTGCTATATAACGCACGCACAAAGGAGGATGTGCTGCCCATACCAACGTTTTCTCCACTACCAGTAAGTGATCCAACTGCGGATACAGATAACGATGGACTTTCTAACGGAGATGAAAAGATCTGGGGTACAAACCCAGCAGATGGCGATACAGACAAAGATGGCTATATGGATGGGGAAGAGGTACAAAACAGTCATAACCCGACCATAGCAAGCCCGAACGATAAACTTCCCGTAGGATTTAAACCTAATCAGAACACAACGCCACTAAACCCCGCAGCGCCTACTACCACTTCCTTTGATTCATATTTTTCTGATTCCGTAGATGTAACTGGCGGAAACAAGAATTTAACACAGGAATATGGACGAACTATTCCTGATAAGGACAAGTCGCCAGTCACTTTAAACGCTTATATAGCCAACCAACCCATTGTCACAAACCTTCCTGTCCTGAATAATACGGCAATTCAAACGGAGGCATCTTCTCCTACAAATATTGCGGAATACATACGGGTGGCCGGTAACCTAGAGCCAATCTCTGACCGAGCACGTCTTACTATTGCATTAAACGATTTCTTTAAAAGCCATGATACCTACGGCTTTTCCACCTTCGCCGATTCAGTTACTTCGTTTCAAACTAATGTAAAAAATATCCCCGTGCCCGAAGATGCTATCCAATACCATAAGCTAATAATTGGCTATACTGAACTCCTCACTGTGACCTTTAAGCAGATCGTGAATTACCCCAACGATCAAGTGAAAGCATTAGTTGCTATTCGTCAGCTAGACGCGATTGATCGTCAATACTATCCGCTTCTTCTGCAAGAACAAGAGCGCCTATTATCTTTATCCCAATAAAATCCCCAAACTATGAACGAACTTAATCGCATTGGAATTAGAGTTATGGGGATCATAGTTGTAGTTCTTTTGGTTATAGTAGGAATATGGAAGGGCATTGCACTTGGAATATCGGAGTACCAGACTACTAAAACTCCAGAAATAACGGTTTCTCCGACACCGATTGCTTATCCAAGTCCAGAAACAACTCTGACACCTGAACTACAACAAGAACTTTCAACGTTTGTAGATACTACAAAAGAAACGCTCGTTGGCTACACAAAAAAATATGTTGAATCACTACCCACAGACATTCCAAAAGACCAAGTACTTGATTCAAAAAAGGTTGAGGCGTTTGTGCTCGCAAACCAAGGAACGCTGCTACCAGAACTTTTTGCGGGAACATTGCAAACAACAACGAAATCAGGAAAGCAGGCGATACAAACATATCTTGATGCTATCTCTCCCGTTCAAAACCCTGCAATAAAACCCATAACAGGAGATATGATTACCGAGGCGCTTGCAAAGCAGGAAAGCGGTGAGGACTTACAGGCATTAGTTGCTATTCGTGCCTCTATTGAGAATAACTTTACCATTTTTAAGAGCGTAAAAGCACCGAAAGAAGCAACCGAACTTCACACAAAACTTCTGCAAGCAACACTCGCACTCATGAATAACATAACTCTTCTTCAGAATATGAAAACTGATTTTATAGGAGGGTTAATAGGGCAAAAGAATCTTGCGGATTTGAACGCAGTGTTTACAGATATCGGAACCCAAATACTCGCACTTGAAACCAAATACAACATCAAGTGATTGTGATATAATGCATGTAATTATGTCTCGTGTAGTATCGCGTCCTTCGTATTTTTTTTCCTATGCATTTTCTGCATATGTTTTTGTTGTTGCGTTTGCGATTTCACTACTCTTTGCGCCGTCCGCATACGCCGATCCGCATGCAGTGTTTTATACTGACCGCGCTCAAGAACAGCTCTTCTACAACACGCTCGCTGCACTGAATCAAGCTGACTTCGTAGAGCCTACAGATGGGCAGTTTGGTCGTGATATTTTGCTTAGCAGAAGAGCATCCGTAACACAACAAAACCCCCAACCTGTTGTATCATCAAATACTCCACTATTTGGCCAAGAGCAAAATCCGCTTATAGCGGAAACAAAAACAGTTCTTCCCGCAATTTTGAGCAGAAGTATTACATTAGAAGGGAACGATCTCTGGACTGCTTATTTGGTAAATCAACTCGCCCTAGAAACAAAGACTCGCCGTTCTGTTAGTGAGTTGGCAAGAATATACTGTACCAGCGGACTCGGACGAGAGGGGTGTAGCACCCAACCTGGGAGGTCCCAACAACAAGAAAATGCTTTTATAAATGATATCGCAGTGTATAACCCCGAGGCAGAAGCCTTGCTTGGCGGTTTGAGTGATGGATTAGCCCAGGAATTAGACTTTCGAGAACGTCTTACAAAACCGGCGACAAGCAACAGCATAGCAGGACAAAATCGCGCTGCAACTCCAGCACAAACCTCCATTGCAAGCAGTCAAAAGGTTGCTCGGCCAAATTTCACCGATGTGGCACAAATTCGTAAAAATAATCAAGGAAATCAAGGAAATCTTGATGTCTTCAATAATCTGACAGGAGGAGTAATAAGCGCTTTTTTCAACCCTGGTATAGACGTAGGCGCTCTAAGCGATATTACTATCAAAAAAGATGACGGCAAGGTTACAATTCCGAAAGATATTAAGTTTGCAAAATACATGCAAATCGTCAGTGGTCTTGGCTCTATTCCTCATGGGACAATTGATAACGCCATTATCGCAATGGAAGAAGGCGAGGCAGCAAGAAAAAACCGAGAGGACACGCGTTCCCTTGCAGATACTGTACTTACAAGGGATAGTAGTGGCGCTGTTAAAGAAATTATTCAAGCACCTTCAAGCGCAAAAGTAGCTTTAATTGAAAACGAAGCTGCACTTATTGCAAACAGCGACATTAACCAAAAAACCGCTGCAGCGACAGAACAAACCATTCCAGGTAATACACCCGCACTCCAAGTTCAGCGGGATGTATTAAAGGTAAAGGGCATTTCAACGCAGGGCAATCAAGAAGTTCCACTTAATGGAGAAGTCGCGGGTATAATTAGCGATTTATATGACAAATACTATAATAAACCTAGTACATCCACAATTAATCCAAATACTGGGCTTGTTCAGCCACATGATGAAGGGGGAACATACGAGGCACTCCAAGCCCTTACTGGCGATAGGGGTATTCGAGAAGATCCGCAAGATCCCGAAAAGAAATGTGGATTCTGCATAGCTTTAGACACCATTATTGGGACACAGGGCGCGCTTGAAATTATACAAGGAGTCTACAACGATATTTACTGCGTGTTTTTCCCATCGAGCGAAGCTTGCATTAAAAAAGATGCATGACCATGAAAAAAGCACGTTTCACAATTCTAACAGCAGTATTAATAGTGATAGTAATGGCTTTGCCTTTTTCATCCTATGCTGCAAAATTGTCCGCAAAAAATGCAATTCACACAAACTCCTCGCTCGTTAGTCAATGTGACGAAATCACATCTCAGCCTGACGCAGACGGAAATATTGAAGTAGCCTCAGAAGGCGCCACCTTAGTTCTTGTTTTTTATCAGGGAGTCAATATTACTGATGCCGCCACCCCATCAGCACCGGATCTAATAGTTCCCGGCGCAGGTGCCGCATGGCAATTTTGGAAATACTACACATCTCCTGAAAGCGGATTTTATGCCTGTTCACAAGAAGAATTAGGCCTGATTCTTCAAGATAGTAAAGAATTGAACGCATTTCAAAGAATAGGAATAGGATTTATAAATTTTCTTCTTGGATTTTTTGACTTTTTCTCCGAGATGCTTATCAACATTTTCGCAGCATTAATGCTATCAATGATAAAGGAGGGTAGTTTTATCACCAATACCATCGTGAAAGAAGGCTGGCCATTCATTCAAGGTTTTGCAAATCTCGGATTCATCTTTGTTCTGCTGTATATCGCTTTGGCAACAACGTTGCGTTTAGAAACAATTAGCACCTCTGTGCAACGATTATTGCCAAAACTGCTTATTGGAGCGCTTCTCATCAACTTCAGTCTTGTAGTCGGCGGATTACTTATAGACTTTTCTCGACTTATAATGGCAGCAGAAATAGGACTCATGTCGAGCGGACAAGTCAATGCAGATAATATAAAAGATAAACTCCTTGAGCGCAGTCACTTTCTCGAAGCAGAAGCTAGTTCGTGGGCTCCCACCAACTCTGGGGTGCGGGGAAGTTTTTGGGCAACAATTCTCATTTTAGTGAAAGGTTCGATTTTTAGAGTACTGCTAGCTGCTGCATTTGGTGTTGTAGCTATAAATCTATTTGTGCGCTACATTGCCCTCCTTATATTGCTAATTTTTTCACCAATTCCATACCTTGCTTTTATTCTGCCCAAAACAAAGGGGATTTCAGATCAGTGGTGGGGAATGTTTCTAAAATGGGTGTTTTATGGCCCAATTGTGATTTTTTTCCTCGTCATTATCACAAAAATTCAAAACATTGATGTTGCGAGTGGCCTTTCAGCAGATGCCACGAAGCTTGAATCGACAGCGTTTGCAGAGCTTGTTCATTTTCTTATAATTATCGCGCTCTTCTTCGTGGCAAATAGCGTTGCAAAAAAGTCTGCAGGAATAGGGTCGGACGCGATTATGGGCTTTGCGCAGAAAAATAAAAGAGCAGCAACTATTATAGGAGCAACCGCAGCTACGGGTGGCCTTGGAGGTGTTGCAGCTGCGGCGCTTACGAGCAGGAGCGCGAGAGATGCATATAGTGGATTTGGATCTAATATAGTCAAACGTGCGAGAGGCAAAGAACTGTTTGGGAAAGATACTAAAATGAGTAAAGTCGCGAGCTTTATTGCTGGGGCAGAACGAGGCAAGGACGGTAAATTGAAAGATGGCCAAGAAAGCATAGGATCAATGGTTGCTGATCGCCTGCCATTTTCTACTTCAACAGAAGGAAAGGCAGCGATCAAGGCGGTTGGTGGCGCTAATATTCCTAAAATTGAGCTTTGGAATCCTAGAGTTGCCGGGGATCGGGCCCGATATGACGCAGAAGTAGCAGCCCAACAACCAGCGATTGACGCTCTTCAGGATTCTGAAGACTTATCTGCAGCGAAATTAATGAAAAAGAGTACAGCAAACGCACTATCTAAGGACCAAATAAATACGATAATGAAACATGGATCAGACGCTCAGAGAGAAGCTCTTGCTTCCCATAAAGACGTCGTAAGAAAGATGGGTGACGACGTTAAGGGACACATCGCGGCAGGTTTAATTGGTACCCCTGACTTAAAGAGAAAAGTTGATTCTCGTCTGCGAGACTTAGCGAATAAAGAATAATACATTATGGATTCATTTCACATATTACCAATTGGTTCTATATATTCACGAGAAGAAAAAGCTTCTATTGGATATTTAGACATTGTTCAAAATCTGCCTCTTTCCTTAAGGGGTATGACAGCTTCGACTGAAACCGCCTCTTATATAAAGGGACTTTCTCGAACCTATGACATTCCCGAAGAGAAACAACCATCCATTGCGTTCGCAATACTGGAACTTTCAATCGGCAAGAAAACTTTTGATCAAATTCCTGCTGTTTTCTCAACTGAACTCGGACTTTCGCCAGATAAAGCTCAGAAAATGGCATCTGAAATTGAAAAAGATATCTTTGGGCCGGTAAAGAGGGAGTTGGATGAGTTTTTGCAGGGCCAGAAGGGAACCCGAACTACGGTTCCTGCTCCCACCCTTCGGCTCGCTCCGCTCGCTCAGGGTAAACCCCCAACTTCTCCGCAGAATCTTCTCGATCTAAAAGAGATAACTGCGGCGAAGAAACAAGAGCAGTTGGCTGCGAAGCCACAACAACGATCATTGCCACCGCGCACAAACCCCTCACCCCTGCCTGCCGGCAGGCAGGCTAGCCCTCTCCCAGAACAGGAGAGGGGAACGGCGCCTGTGCCCAAATTTCCGTTGCCGCCACGCACTGCTATGCCACCCAAACCTCCGGTTTCACCTCTTAACTTTACGAACTACTAACCCAGCTTCAATACGCCCCCATGCGATTTCAAGTACCACAATTCATCGATATTGAAGATAAAATTGTTGGACCATTCACGCTCAAACAGTTTTTAATCTATGTAGCAGCCTGCATGACTCTTGTTCCTGTGTATATTTACTCTGACTTGTCACTTTTTATCACGATTGCTTTGCCTATTCTTGGAATTGCTGCGGCATTTGCGCATGTAAAAGTATATGGAAAATCTTTAAGCCAAGTAGTATTTTCTGGAATATATTATTTATCGAAAGGGCAACTGTACATATGGCGCCGCCAGAAAAACCAACCATTTAAAATTATAGACCCGGAGTGGAATGCGGATTTGAGTGAGCGCGTTAATACTTCACTTACACGCCCCGCATCTTCATTAAATGTTATTGCGCAATCGCTTGAGACAACAGGGAACATCAGCAAAGAAGATATTCCAGACCCTCTCATGGTACAATAGTTTGTATGGCAATCTTCGACATGATGAGCCCTCCTTCAAAGGGGAAAGCGAGCCAGAATCTAGTTCATATTTCTGAGCTTCGAGACGGAATTGTTGTATTGCAAGACGGCACCATGCGCTGCGTGCTTATGATTTCATCAGTGAACTTCGCATTAAAATCAGAAGAGGAGCAAAACGCGATCATCTATGCGTACCAAGATTTTATTAACTCACTCGATTTTCCTATACAGCTCACCGTTTCTTCCCGAAAAATGGACATTACGCCTTATTTAGAGGAAGTAAAACATCTACGAGACTTACAGAAGAACGAATTACTGCACTTACAGATGACAGAATACATCAATTTCGTTTCTGAGTTGGTAAAAGGCAGCAATATTATGACGAAAACATTCTTTGTTACTATTCCATTTTCTGTTTCGCAAGATAAAAAAGAGGGGTTCTTTTCTCGTATCGGCAAAGGAGCAAAGGGAGCTGTCGGAAAAGGGAAAATGTCAGATATTGAATTTGAGCACAACAAAACACAGGTTATGCATCGCGTTGAACAGGTTGCAATTGGGCTACGCGGAATTGGACTACGTGTTGTGCCACTAAAAACACAAGAATTACTGGAATTATTCTACAACTACTTTAATCCGAACACATCTCGTAATCAGCGCCTTCGAAATGTCGATAAGCTTACTATTCAGGAAACTGATAAACCCCTATGAGTATCTTTACGAAACTATTTGCTAAAAAAACGGTCGCAGATGCGACACGGCAAGCCCCCGCCGCTAAAGCTATGGGGGCCGAAGCTAAAGCCGTTATCGATCAATTCGAAAAAGGTGTATCTTCGCTTCGGGATATTCTTGCTCCTTCTGCTTTTAAAGTAAAAACAAAATCAATTGAAATCGATGGCAAATTCGCCACTACTATCTATGTAACCACGTACCCTCGCTACTTAGATACTAACTGGTTCGCATCTATTGTTAACTTTGACGTGGAATTTGATGTCGCCATGTTCATTTATCCGCAAGACTCTGCAACTATTTTAAAAGAACTACGCAAGCGCATTACCCAGGTTTCTACATCTATTTCCATGCAAACAGAGCAGGGGAAGGTAAGAGACCCCCAACTAGAAACTGCGTACCAAGATATTGAAGAGCTACGAGACCGCCTCGTACAAGGAACAGAGAGATTCTACCAATATGGCCTGTATATCACCGTGTATGCTAATAACGAGGAAGAACTCGACGAAATCCTTTCCCAAGTAGAGGTATTACTCGAGGGTAGGCTCATTTACGCAAAACCAGCCCTTTTCCAAATGGAGCAAGGGTTCGATTCTACCCTCCCGCTCGGGCACGACAGCCTCGTTGTAAATACAAATATGAATACCTCACCCCTGTCCACCAGCTTTCCATTTGTAAGCTCCGACCTCACGAGCAACTCTGGTGTTCTCTACGGAATTAACCTGCATAATAGCAGTTTAGTTCTATTTGATCGATTCAGTTTAGAAAATGCGAACATGGTTATATTTGCAAAATCTGGTGCAGGAAAAAGCTACACCGTAAAACTGGAAATACTGCGAAGCCTGATGTTTGGTACAGAAATTATCGTCATCGACCCGGAACAAGAATACCGATATTTGGCAGAAGCAGTTGGCGGGGCATACCTGCAAATCGCGATTGCATCTGATCATCGTATTAATCCGTTCGACTTACCAGTACTGGGAGAAGATGAAAATCCTGAAGCAGTGCTGAGGGAAAACATTACCCGACTTATCGGGCTCATATCGCTCATGGTGGATGGCATGTCTGCAGAAGAGCAGTCGATCGTCGACAACGCACTTTGGGAAACATATGCGCTCAAAGATATTACTCGCGGTGCCAGGTGGAATAAACCAGAGGTACCAACACTACAGGATTTTTACAACATTACAAAAGATATGGAAGGTGGCAAAAACGTTGCAACGAGGTTACAGCGATTTGTAGAAGGTACATTTGCCGGAGTATTTAACCGAGCAACAAACATCGACCTCGATCAACAGCTCATTGTATTTAATATTCGTGACATGGAAGAAGAGCTTCGACCAATTGCCATGTACGTAGTTCTTGGCTTTATATGGAACCGTATAAGGAGTCAATTGAAGCGCAGAATACTGGTAGTAGATGAAGCCTGGATCATGATGCGCAATGAAGAATCTGCAAAATTCTTATTCTCTATGGCAAAGCGCGCACGCAAATATTACCTCGGTGTTACCACAATTACCCAAGATATTTCCGACTTTTTGGGATCTAAATACGGCAAGCCAATTGTTACTAACTCATCTATTCAGTTGCTTCTGAGGCAATCACCTGCAGCAATAGATGCACTCTCGGAGTTGTTTTATTTAACAGATCATGAAAAGTTTCGACTCTTAGAAAGCGACGTAGGAGAAGGCATTTTCTTCGCGGGGTTAAAACATGTGGCGATTAAGGTTGTTGCAAGCTACGCAGAAGATCAGGTTATTACGTCCGATCCGCAGCAAATTCTCGCAATTGAAGCGGCAAAGAAAGAGCTAAGTGCAAACGCATAACGATATGCCAGCTTCTGATACATTACAGCAGGAAAGGGCGCAACAATCAGCACTAAATGCAAAGCGAAACCGGAAGTTTCAGCAAGATTTTCGTGGAGATCTCATGAAGCGGGACGAGAGTGAAGACGGGGAAGATGATGCTCCGCAAGAATCAGTACAAAAAAGACGACTCGCCATCCTAAAAGCTGGTGCAATAAAGCAAGCGAATGCAAAAGCTGGCGGAGCTGTTGGTGCCAGCGTTGGCGGAACAATAGGTTCTGTTATTCCAGTTGCAGGCACGGGCATTGGAATATTTTTAGGACGTTTTATAGGGAAAAAGGCCGGTATTACTGGAATTATTATATTTGCGATGCTTTCGTTGATGTTTATAGTCGTCATGTTTATTGCCGTATTAAAGGGATATTGCGATACCTGGACAGGTTGGGGAGCAAATTTACTGACATGGGGAGCCACTTTAGGGCAAACAGACATATGCGCGGCACTACAATAATTTTCATCGGACTAGTTGCGACGGCCGTGTTTGGCTTTTTTGCATTGCCTGTGTTTGCTCAAATAAACCCGAATACCCCTCAAGAAGACATTGGTATGCCTGGCGGTACATTTGGAGAATTCGAAGTTGGGCTACCAGGGCTTCCTAAAGGATCTTCCATTGACCGCCTTGTAGGCACTCCAGATCCAATATTACAATTTATTAATTTAGCGGTGAATGCGGTTATTGCAATATTAGTGATTATTGGATTAATTACTATCGTTATTGCTGGGTATATTTACATGACGGCTGCTGGAGACGCTTCAAAAGTAAAATTAGCCAAAGAAATGATAATCGCGGCGTTAGCTGGAATATTTTTGTCGCTTGTTTCCGTTATCATCCTCAATACGATTAATAAATACATCGGCAGCGACGCGCAGGAACCGGCATTAGGATCACCTTCGCCAGGTGCTGAAGGGGTAGGCAGTGCCGCAGGAAACGCCGGTCTCGGTGCGGGTGCTGGTAGTGGAGGGAATATTAATAAGTTGCCAGGTGGTGGAAACAGCAACGCGAAAATGATAGCAGAACTTCAAGCAGACCGAAATGGATATATTAATAGCATTAATGAAATAAAAACAAATCTCTCAAACGGGAACCTTACTGCGGAGGAGATAAAACTTCAAAGAGCAGAGATGCGTAACTTGGAAAAGCAGCTTGCCGACGTAGAAGACTTAATATTCAGAACACAGTTGTCACCTTAGTAAAAATAATAGCATCCACCAAAGTGCCGATAGATCGTTTTTCCAGTAAATCGTATCGAATAAACCGAAAATTAGGATAGATATGAGGGCGAGGGTGATGGATTGATTGTAAACATGCTCACGATCTCGACCCCCACCCTTCGACTCACTTCGTTCGCTCAGGGTAAACCCCTTTATTGCTAAATAATTAAGTCCAACAAAACTAATTGAACCTAGTAAACCCATGTTTAACCAGAATGATAGTATCCAGTTGTGCGGATCGCGGAAGACGAATTCGGGAATTAACCCATTCTCTTTCTCCGCGAAGCGACGATGCAGTTCTGCTTGGTATGCGGGTTCAAATTGACCAAGACCGATGCCTAAAATAGGATGCTTTTGAATTAAACGGATGCCGATATCCCATAATTGCAGTCGGACGGTTGCGGAATTGGTCGTATTTGGATGGGTAAATGGGGAAATGAGGTATTGGATGCGGCCGGAGAAGGTGAAGAAGAGAGTGAAAAATATAAGGAGTATAAAAAATAACAGATAGTAGTTTCCCTTCTCCCCAATTGGGGAGAAGGTGACATGAGCGAAGCGAATGACGGATGAGGGCAACCCATACAGCATGCCGCCTAACCAGCCCTCACCCTCCCGCCTGCGGGCGAGGATCCCTCTCCCCAATTGGGGAGAGGGGAACCACGATACAAACACACGCCCAATTACTACCGTCCCCACAAGCGCAACAACAGCCCCAAACGACTGCGTGTAAATAATCGCAATAAGCATGATGAGCGCAGATAGTTGATAAAAACGCTCTTTTTTCTGTGTCCCGATCCAACTAGCAATTATAAAAATAGGAACTAAGAATAACGCGAGGGAATTAGGC
>DATDYZ010000017.1:0-4971 GCA_035288905.1 Candidatus Anderseniibacteriota bacterium
CCGTTTACCGTCTTGCTTGTTGAAGCCTCTGAAAATGATCTGCCGATAGACTGCAACGTTACCGGTGAACCAATCACATTAAGACCACCATTAATAGAAATAACTCCTAAATACACTAGGACTAGTGCTGCGACTTTAAGAAACTTTTGTTGGAACGCATCGCCTAAAACAGTTGTAAGCCATCCTAATCCGAAAAAAACCGGCATGGTAGCAAGTACAAACGTCGCCATAATAGCTGCTCCCCAAAAAGCGCTCCCAGAACTTATAGCCAACGCCTCCATTGCCAACGTCGTACCACAAGGCATAAAGATGGTCGCAAAACCAAATAATGCCGGAGCAAATACATCAGTACGAGTTGTTTGATTGTATGCCCATTTCCGCAGCGCTCTTGGCGGTTGAATTAAGACATAGCGAAATATTGGATGAATATTAAAAAGGTATAAAGCAACGGCAATCATATATGCGCCTGCCACAAATTGCATAATAATCTGCGTTGTTTCCGTAAATGCTAAAGCCTGGCCAACTGCGCCAAGCAATAATCCAAGCAAGGTATATGCGATAAACTTTGCTCCCAAGAAAAAAGCAATTGGCCAGAGCGACGACTTCTTCTTTTGTTTATCTTGTACTTCTTTTTCTTCACGAGAAGTTATGAGCGAAGCTAGAATACCGCCTTGTACCGCCATGCACGTAAGCCCCCCGATAGTAAGGCCAGTTATAAATATAGGGAGTAGGTTCATAGAGATAATTTTGCACGCTTAAGAAGTAATGAGTTGCCGACAACAGAAATTGAACTGAGCGCCATAGCAGCTGAAGCAAAAATAGGATTCATTAAAATTCCAAACAACGGATAAAGCACACCCATAGCAACAGGTATTAAAATCACGTTGTATCCAAACGCCCAAAACAAATTTATTTTTATAGTTCTCATGGTTTTGCGAGAAAGCTCGATAACTGCAGATACAGACCGCAAATCTTTATTAATAAGTGTAATATCGGCAGCTTCAATTGCTACATCAGTTCCGGAACCCATTGCAATGCCAACGTTTGCTATTGCTAACGCAGGAGCATCGTTTATTCCGTCCCCAACAAACGCCACTATCTTGCCCTTCGCTTGGAGCTTTTTAACTTCATCCGATTTTTGGTCGGGCAACACTTCAGCTAACACTTGCGTAATGCCAACTTGCTGGGCAATAGCATGCGCCGTTCTTTCATTGTCGCCGGTAATCATAATCGCTTCGATACCTAATTTTTGTAATGACAATACGGCAACTTTTGCCGTATCTTTAATTGTATCAGCTACTGCAATGAGCCCTACTAATTCATACGGTTTACCCTGAGCCTGTCGAAGGGCCAACATCATTACTGTTTTGCCTTGTTGTTCCAAAGCAGACATAGCTGCTTCGTTACTTTGCATTACCACATGCTCTTGAATCATCAACTTGCGATTGCCAAAAAATATTCGCTGTGTACCGAGAAGCCCCTCAACGCCATGTCCCGCAATTGCTTTAAAATTCGTTACAGTTGTTAGGAGAAGATTTTTCTTTTCT
This sequence comes from Candidatus Anderseniibacteriota bacterium, assembly GCA_035288905.1. GTDB lineage: Bacteria > Patescibacteriota > Andersenbacteria > UBA10190 > UBA10190 > HO2-45-11b. Next base: position 1,548 of record DATDYZ010000017.1, read on the forward strand.
GCGTGCTTCACAATTGCCTCAGCCAAAGAATGTTCAGAGCCTTTTTCGATAGAAGCAGCCAAGCGCAAAATATCATCCTGAGAAAGATCGTGAGTTGCAATAATATCTGTTACCTCGGGTTTCCCTTTGGTAAGCGTCCCCGTCTTATCAAATACTACAGTCGTAATTTTATGCGCTGTTTCTAGAGCTTCCGCGTCCTTAATGAGCAAGCCGTGTTCTGCTCCTTTACCCGTACCCACCATAATCGCCGTTGGAGTAGCCAGCCCCATCGCGCAAGGGCAAGCGATAATTAACACAGCCACCGTATTTAAAATGGCAAACAAAAATGCGGGTTCTGGTCCAAAATCGTACCAAACAACAAAAGTCGTAAGCGCCAACATAATCACAATCGGCACAAAGTAGGAAGAAATAATATCTGCCAAGCGTTGGATGGGAGCCTTGCTGCCTTGGGCTTCTTCCACGAGCTTAATAATTTGAGAGAGCATCGTATCTGCACCAACTTTAGTAGCTCGAAATGTAAACGTACCCGTTTTGTTCATTGTTGCCCCAATAACGCTGCCACCTTTTATTTTATCTATGGGAATACTCTCGCCCGTCACCATAGATTCATCAATAGATGATTCACCATCCAAAATCACACCATCAACAGGGATCTTCTCGCCTGGTCTGACACGAATCATATCGCCTACTTCTACCTCGCTAATCAAGATGTCGATTTCTTTACCGTCACGTACAACTCGAGCAGTTTTTGCTTGCAAGCCAATCAGTTTTTTTATTGCTTCACTTGTACCTGCTTTCGCTTTTGCTTCAAAATATCTGCCCAAAAGGATAAGACCAATAATAATACTAGAGACATCAAAATATGGTTCGGGATGAATTCCAATCTGAGATACAACAGTTGGAACAATAGTCACTACGGCCGAATAGAGGAACGCCACGGTAGTACCCAACGCAACAAGCGTATCCATATTTGCCGTACGATGCTTGAGAGAAGATAGTGCCGCTCGATAAAAACTAAACCCAGCCCAAAACTGAACGGGTAATGCCAAAAGAAGCTGTACCCAAAAGTTTCGCAATATACTAGGTGCCGTATCCATCAGACCAGGAAAGCTCCCCCAGAGAATAAGAGAGCCAAGCATTAAGCTTACAATCACTTTTATTTTCAGATCTTTCATTTCTTGTTGCTTTTGTGCTTGATCTTGATCCGCCGATTGTATTCGCTCACCGAGACGAGCCTCATAGCCGACACTCTCTACTGCTTTCATGAAATCTTGATCCGTAACTTTAGCAGGATCATATTCCACCGTTGCTTTTTCGGTAGCCAAGTTTACATGTGTCTGCGAAACACCAGGAATTTTGCTTAGGCTACCCTCTAGCGTCACCACACACGACGCACAGTGCATACCTTGTATAGAAAAGGTCTTTTTCATACAGACTCTTTCACAATAACTTTTCCATGATACATATTCATTCCACAGGAAAATATAAATTCACCAGTTTTCTGCGGAGTAAGTTCGATAGTTACTGCTTGATTAAGCGGCAAGTGTTTCCGCACTTTGAAATCACTCAGAACAACTTCTTCTAAACAACTACTAGGGTCACTGCGAGTAAAGACAAGCTTCGTAGTTTTTCCATTTGAAATCTCGATGACTTCCGGGGAGTAGCCGCCGTTGACAGTAATATTAATTGAATCAATAGCTACAACTGCTCGTACGTTGCGCATTAAGAAAAACCAATATGTAAAAGCAATACCTCCAGCTCCTGCTACAGTCACGAGTACCTGGTCAAGTGTCATATGCCTTTTCGTTTAAAAACATTAATAACTACAAAAGATAATGGTCAATAGAATCAGTTTCTACCCATCATACCGCATACTTAGGACAATCTGGTCACAGAATATCTTTCTTCTTTTCCTCAAATTCCTGTTTATTAATCTCGCCCTTAGCGTACCGTTCCTTAAGAACATCCAGCGCCGATGTGCCACTATGATGCATTTTACCCTGGTTCATCATCCCCTTCATCATCATCACAATACATCCGACAATGAATACCCACCATATAATCATGAACAAACCGCCGCCCATGCCAAAGAAAGGCATGCCCCATCCGCCCAACGGTGTATTTGAACCCCAGTTCATCATGCCTTGAGCCGATACAAACAAAGGGAGACTAAGGCCAACAATCACTAAAGGAAAAGAATTAAATATTTTCATACGATTATAGTCTACCAATTATTTCTCCCATTTACCATACTTCGTTCTAGCTCACAAATCATGTTACCTAAACTGGGGCCATTAAGGTGTCAGGTACTTTCATTAAATCAAAACACTTATATGCTCAATTTTTTAATCATAGGATTGCCTGCAAACGATTTCATTTGAGTAATCGCTATTTCGTTCAATTGTAACAATCGTTCTTTCTGAGTCATTCCCATTTTGATAAATTCTGCATTAAGGGATTCTAAATTTGCTAGACAAACAAGTTGAGCGACATCAGAATAATCTCGAATATTACCTACTTTGCTTTTATTTTTACGTTTCCAGTCTTTTGCAGTTGTTCCAAATAATGCAACATTCAAAACATCGGCTTCGTTGGCGTACGTTATATTTGCTTCTTTGCTTGATAATTTTTGAGGTAATACGATATTTTCTTTTATAGCATCAGTATGAATTCTATAATTTATCTTTGTTAATTGGCGTTTAACGTCCCATCCCAAAACAAACCTATCACTTTCTTCAGTTTTTAAGCGCTGGAATTCTTTAATGAGATATAGTTTAAATTCCGCGCTAATCCACGCCGCAAATTCAAAAGCGATATCTTTATGAGCAAACGTACCACCACCGTAACGGCCCGCTTTACTCATAAGTCCGATAGCATTCACAGACTCGATCCATCGCTTGGGAGTTAAAGAAAAGCTATTCGCACCTGCCTGATTTTTAAACACATCGAATTCGATGTGTTTAAAATTTGGATTATACAGATTTTCCCAAATACCCAAAAACTCAACAGTATCCCTATTTCTCATCCAGTTTTGAATTATATATTCCGTTCTCTCCTTATCTCTAAATCGAGCTATATCAGTTAGAGAGATAAAGTCATTTTCATTGTGCTGGAAAGTATAAATTTGGATTCCTTTAGTAACAATCTTTTTCATACCTCTCAGTATACCATTTACGTACAAAAGAGAAACAAGAAAGATAAGAGTACCTAATACCTTAAATACTTCCACGTCTTTGACTAAACCTGCGGCATTCCGTACAGTATGTGCATGTCACTCAAAATCGGAATCGTTGGCCTGCCTAACGTAGGAAAATCTACTCTATTTAACGCACTTACAAAACAGGCCGCGGCTGCGCGGAATGTTCCGTTTACGACCATTGAACCAAATGTGGGCGTTGTGCCGGTGCCTGATGAGCGCCTTGAG
>DATDYZ010000018.1:0-13085 GCA_035288905.1 Candidatus Anderseniibacteriota bacterium
CAGAAGCTCCCAAGCATCTGAACGGGTTTTCATAGCGGGCATACAAACATTTGAACAGTTTGAGAAGGAGATTGCAAGGCGAGGTTTTTGACTTACCATCCCATTTTCCGTACAGTACGTGCATGTCATTGAAGATTGGAATACACAGGACGCATTCCCACCTTTTGAGTTCCACTTCTCCTTTCCCACACCGAAACCACGTAGACAAAGAAAAATTGTAGAGCGCGATGCGCTTGGTCAGATAGTGCACTCACAGGTTCCGGCAATTTAAATACTTTTTTGGTCTTTTATTTCTAATTTGATTTTGAAAATTCCAGACCCCAAGCCCAAAAACTCGGTACTCTTGTAAGTACCTAATGGAATAAAAAACTTCGTACGTGTGCAATGACACGCGCGCACTCAATGTGTGCGCGGGGCATGGGGGCTATGACGCGCGGGTACTCGATGTACCCGTGTGGCATATACGGGCGACGAAATGTTGCTAAATATCCGGTTTTCGGAGCGTAAGCCCGCAGGCGCAATGTCCGAAAACAAGGTATTTAGCGAGCGTTGAGTGCCTGTCGTTGCCCCCCGTAGCGTTCGTTTAGATGAAGCTACAGCCCAAATATCAAATAGAGCAACTGTGTGCGCCTCAAGGCGTACCTAGTTGCTTCAATATGGCTTCAATGATGATGGCATCACTTGGATGTGAGGCGCCTTTTTGGCACGATTAGTGCCGAATGGGCGCCGGCATTTGATGGCATTCTCATAGTTATTCCTAGAAACCACAGCTCCTTGCGTTGAACAGAACCATGGACGCAAGCCTGTTGATGTCTATCTAGAGTAGGAGTAGGGCAAGCCACTGAACACCCACGTCACGGCTACGCCTACACAAGATTGGAACCACACTATGAGTTAAGGAGGAATCCCCCAAGAGGGGGGTGGCATCTCTTTTTTTAGGGTACCCATCCAAAAACATAGCGAATGTAATTTTCTAGGGATGTGTACAACTAGCAGTTATACTATATTGTATTAAAGATTAACCTATAGTATGCTTGAAGGTGCGGAGGGCGATTCGTCCTCCTTGGCTCTCTAAAAAATAAATACGACCGTTACCCTACACCTATTGCAAGCAATAGCGTTCGACAGGCTTAATACCTTTTTTGAAAGGGCATCGTTTGCCCTACCACCATAATGGTGGGCGACTTTTTCCGGCACATAAATATCAAAGACATATATGTAAATACATGATGGTCAAAGATATATATGTTATGGGATGAGTTACACAGTGTTTTCTGTGTCCAGCGGTTTTGCCACATCAGTGCGCAAGCCAAATTTTTTAGAAAGCCGAACGCCTTATATTGGCTTGCGCACTCCGATTGGTAAAACTGCTGAAATATACTGCCACGATCATTCTACTTGAACCTCATTATCTCTAACCTCACACTCTATGACATATCTACCGAAGAACAGGGTAATCGCAATTCTTATCGCACAGACAAGGTTGATGTTGAAAGTTCAACGATTAGTAAAAGATAAGAAGGTGGTCGGCTTGCTACTGACCGATATTGTTCGTATGAATCGCCAAATGTTGACCTTGCTTCACAAGAAGAAGATTAGCTGGGATTTTATCCGAACAATCTTACCCGTTTCAATCGAAATAGGAAGAACCATTATCGGCCAGTGGCTTAATCGCTACAAACTACGCCGGAATCGGCATTTTATCCTTAACAGAAAAACTCATGAAATCAATGGGACAATATATCAAGCTTGCCCGTGTTAATAGTGGCATCAGTCAAAGCAAGCTTGCTAACGAAGTAGGTGTTACAAAAACCTATGTTTCCCTGCTGGAGAATGATCGCAAAGATGCCAGCGTTGATCTGTTAAAAAAAATCGCAAAAATATTAAACGTGCCCGTCTTTCTCTTGTTATGGCAGAAACTAGATATCCCCTCTGGAAGCAATAAAGAAGAACGAGAAATTAAAAAACAACTTGATAGTATTGCAAGCAAGGCACAGGAGTTATTTGCAAAAAATCTATCATAACCAAGCATGAAGCTACGTCCGAACCTCACGATCAACACAGTCAGGGAGTTATCGCTTCGACTTGGCATAGATGAGAAGCTAATCATACAAACTACTAAGAACATAAAGGACTCATCGAGCGAATTTACAAAAAAAGACGCAAAAGGAAAAGAACGACACTTCTACCAGGCATATGGCACACTCAAACTACTCCATCAACGAATAGACAAGCGCCTATTGAATACAATTGCATACCCCAAGAGATTTCAGGGTGGAATTAAATAGCGATCAATTGTAAGCAACGCTCAACTTCATACGGGGAAAAAGTTTGTTGTGAAGTTGGATATAAAAAAGTTCTTTCCAACCGTAACACACCAGCAGGTTTATCAATCTTTCCGAGACATGGGTTGCGCCCCCAGTGTAGCGCGTTTAATCACACAACTTACAACTATTGATGGTCATCTTCCGCAAGGGTTTACAACGAGCACTAAAGTCGCGGCTTTGGTGTTGCGTAACCCTGACAAGCGTCTATTAGCCTTTCTCAAACCTCTTGGATTAACGCATTCTTTTTGGATCGACGATATTACAATATCTGGTAATCAATGGGATGATGGGAATCTAGAAATAGTAACGAGGATTTTCCAGCAAGAAGGACTTCCCCTCAACAAAGAGAAGCAAGAAATTGTGAGCAAGAAGGAACGCCAACTGGTTACTGGGATTGTAGTAAATAAAAAAACTAACATCACAAAGGAAAAGCTAAGGAAAATAAAACAAGAACTACACTTCTGCGAAAAATTTGGAGTTAAAGAACATCTACAAAAAACAGAGCAAACACTAGAAGTTCGTGTCTACCTACAGTCGTTAGGTGGAAGGGTTGCCCAAGCTTATTCAACAAACCCTGCTAACAAAATACTGAAACAGCAGCTAGACCGTATTTTGCAAACAGAGAAAAAGAAAGAAGCTGTTGAGATAAGGAGAAATTATCCTATGCTGAAAAAATAGATTTTACTTGTCTTTTTTACGCTACTATTCTCGTATTAAGCAAGATCAAAAGAATACCAAAAGCACAGGAGTGTTTATTCAGCTCAAAAAATAAATAGATCGCGAAATTGCACTCCAAGCACTTTTGCCATACGGGACAATAGGTAAAGAGATGGGTTTCTTTCACCACGTTCTATGTAGCTAATGTAGGTACGATCAACGCCTAGTGCAAAAGAAAACCGTTCTTGCGTAATGCTCTTTTGATTACGCAATTCCGCTAACCGTCGCCCAAACCGTTGCTGTACAGTCTTCTTCTCCTGTTCTTGTTTTGCGGATAATGCCACATATAAATCGTGACCCAGACGTGACTATGTGTCTTGCGACTCACAGTCACATTGTGGTATGAAAGATGTATGAGGAATCGGAATACGTTTTTGATTATAGCGCTAGTGTTGTTATTTACAGCCATTGGAAGCAGTTGGTTTTACTGGTTTGAATGGCGACCGAGTAAAGCTAACCGCGAATGTTTTGAGTTGATACGAACGAACCTCAAAAAACAGGATAAGCAATGGGATGCGATCAATGCTAATCGTTGGTTTGATTTTTGTCTGCATAGCAAAGGATTATGAAAAATTTCAAGGAACAAATAAAGACTTATGGAAATGATCATTAATGAAATTTTCAGAGCACTGGGCTATTTGTTTATTTCGGTCTTTATTTTCTCTGCGTGGAAGATGGCACGGGACCATTCTCAGGGTGGTAAACATATATCAGTCTTATGGAAAGGCTTCCTCTGGTGCGCAGCTGTCGCATTGTTTGCCAGCATGACAGTAGGTGAACCCACCTGTATTGATTCAGAGCAAGATGTTCGTGGGACGAATTGTTTTGAATATGCTGATGACGGATACGAACCAACCACTGAACAAAGAGCTGCTAGCTTTGCATATTTTATGACCCTATTTTTTATACCTGTTATCGTGGGGGTAACTGGCATTAGATATGATGCCGATAAATAGAATTAAGAATTGGTTGCTGGGGATATTGATCGTTGTTGTCCTAATGGGCGGTATTCGTCTCAAACGCCAAGCGGATTTAATCCAAGCAAATTATCGCTGGAACGAAGATGTTCAAAATGCGCAACGTGAACTTTCTGTAATAGACAGTGAAAAAAGAGAAGAACTGGAAAAAACTACAATGTATGCCAATGTCATTGCAATTTTAGTTAATGAGCTGCGTGGTGGTAAGGCGAACGATCAAGACATAACAGATTTTACGCCCGAGGAATATCGTTACTGGGATTATGGTCGCCAGGATGGGTATAATAGTGGCAAAAACCAGGATAATCCTGAGGACAAAATCAAGCTACGTACTCCCGAGGATCCTAATACACGCTTCGTGTACATTACTGCATTTCTTTCCAACTACCTCAAAGCATGTATTGAACAGCAACAAGAATGCCCCCAAATCAATAGCTGGCTTGAAACATGGTTTAGGTTGAGTGATCCAGACAAAGCTTTTCCAAGTTCTGATTCAGATAAACCTGTGGGGTGAGTATGGAAATAACATTTTTTACAAAAAATCAGAAGATGAGCAGTGCCATAAAATGGGGATTATTTTTCGGCTTCATTCACTCGTTGTCTGTACTATCCAGAGTGGTGAGTAAGGGCGAGATGGATCTATCGGGGCCCACTAAGCCTATCCTGATTGGATTTGCTGTTGAGTTTGGCATTGGATTTCTGTTTGGCTACCTAATAGGCAAGCTACTGAACTGGAAGAGAATTCAGCCAAAGGTACGAAGTGGCAAATAATATGAATTGGAATGGCAAAGAATGGGAAGATCCGCCGCTCCCGCTCCATCGTAAGGTATTAAGTGGCCTAAGAATTACCGGCGTTATTGTCGGCTGTCTCATAGGCTCTCTAGTGCTGTATGGCCTCGTGCTGACATTAATGACCGGCGGTGCCGCCCTTGTCTTTAGCTACGCCGACAAGATCCCAGGGGGCGGATATGTAGTCATGGCATTGATTGGCGCCGGTATGGGCTATTACGCAGGCCGTATGCATGGCAGCCATTAGCGGTACAATAGTGGCATGCCTAAATACCGCCAAGAAATAACACCGCGCCAAGAAAGGTTTGTGCAGGAATACATTGGTAATGGATATAATGCTACCCAGGCTGCCTTAAAGGCATATTCACAGAAGTACAGCAGTGCCAGAGTAACTGCTTGTCGATTGCTAACAAAAGATAACATTCAGATGGCTATTACCGCTCATTTATATAGTAACGGTATTCCTCTAGATCTAGCTACAAAACAACTCGCAGAACTATTACAAAGCGAAGATCAAAAGATCGTTTTAGGTGCTCTGAATATCTATTATCGCATAATCGGTGCATATGCTCCTCAAAAAAGCCATAGCGTCGCTAGGAGGGTGTCGTTGGAGGATTTAATTGAACAACAAAAGAAACAATAATAAGCCATAAACGTATAGTGGCTTCTTGCCCCCGTATTATGTTGTAATACGGGTATGGATATTGCAATTAAAAATAATCTATCTGAAATAAACCGATTGAAATTGCACCGCATGATTCAGCATATTTTACAACTCCTCGAATTGAATGTAGATAAAGATATTTTAATCTATTTCCCCGACACTATTGACGAGTCGGCAGAATCAGAGATCAAACTACACCGTGACGAAATTACCCCCTTAGCCTGGAAGGTTTGGGAACTTACTGGCGATGCAATCCAAGTAAATCCCTACCCCCCTGAGAACATGGATAACCCCGAAGACGAAACTCTGCAGAAAAAGCGACTCTTACGCGGCACTGAAATCCTTGTTCAAAATCCCGATAAATTAAAAAAATTAGCAGAAGAACTACAACCTCATAACAACAAAAAAAGAGATCACGAAGAATCTATAGTTACCCAACCACTTACTTGGAATAGCAAAGATGGCGCGTTGTGTTGGGGCAACCGAGGTTGCCACAAAATTCCTCGTACCAGCACAGCCATTACGCTCTTTTTAGATGTGATGCTATCCACAAGTAGCGCAGGTACGGCAACAAACACACAGCTATCTAGCGAATATGATATTTATTGCATAAAAAAACGACAAGAACTAGAAAAACAACACAAAAATATTCCCGCCTACTTAGCAAAAAAATACAGCGTAATGAAGCAACTTGATTTTGGAAAAGTGGTTCATCGGTGTGTAAATGAGTTACGCATACTTTTCGATGTGCGACCCGATGGTTTCTTTCCAATCGAAAACAAAAGTACAATCGAAAATGCAACTTGGGTTTGGCATAATATTGGCACCATAAGCGAGAAAACTTAGTACATGTAGATTCGAAATAGATTCGAAAGCCCTTTCACATTTGAAGGGGCTTATTTTGTCTTACAAATACAAGCATGCTAAGCAAAATCCAAAAGGAAGTAGCACTTGAACTAGTTACGGGCACTAGCCAACGAGAAGCGGCACGACAACATCAATTACATTATATGACCGTGCAGTCGTGGAAACGAAAAGAAGAGTTTATAACAGAAATAGAGCGGTTACGCGAGATGTTTTTTAAAGCTGCCGCCCAGGCGGAAAAGGAGGCTGTATGCAAATAGAGAATTTTCTTGAGCACTTAAAAAGAGTAAAGAGAAACAGTAAGGGATGGCAGGCTTTATGTCCTGCACACAATGACAAAAAACCAAGCCTAAGTATTAATACTGGTGATGAACAGCGTATATTACTTAATTGTTTTACGGGTTGTACGGCTCAGCAAATAGTTGATGCAATTGGCTTAAAAATGAGCGATCTCTTTTTAGAAGCGGGAGGGGGTTCTTATCCACCACAGAAGGGAATCAAACATTCGAAAGATAGGGGGCCAGGATTAACTCTTGCGGATTATGCTGATGCAAAAAAACTACCCCTCCCATTTCTTGAACAGCTTGGCATACGTCAGATATATATCGGTGGCAAGCCCAGTATCGCTATCCCCTACAAAAATGAGCACAGTGAAGAAGTAGCAGTTCAGTTTCGCCATGCACTCGTGAAAGGCGAAGATGACAATCGTTTTTCTTGGAGAAGAGGATCAAAGACACAGTTGTATGGACTGGAAAGACTCCCAGCCGCTCAACAGAAATACAAACATATCAATTTAGTTGAAGGTGCGTCAGATGCCCAAACCCTATGGTTCGCTGGGGAGCCAGCATTAGGAATCCCTGGTGCTAGTAACTGGAACGAAGAACGCGACGTTCCTTATCTGAATGGATTTGAAGTTATCTATATCGTAATCGAGAACGATAAGGGGGGAGAAACCGTAAAGAATTGGCTGAGTAAATCCCGCATAAAAAACTGTATGCACATTATCAACCTCGGAACAAACAAAGACCCTTCAGGTTTATATCTCGCAGACCCAAATAATTTCTTAAATAACTGGAAGCAAGCCCAGACAAAAGCAATACCGTGGCATGTCATCGAAGAGCAGGAACGACGCGAGCAGACCAAACAATATTACAAACCAGCGAAGGCACTACTTCACAATCCCAAACTGCTAGATGTGATCGGCGAAGCAATAAAGGCACGAGGATATGCAGGGGATTTACGCCCACCGCTAATTGCATATGTTGCACTTACTTCTCGCCTCCTCAACCGACCTAACAATTTAGCTTTTGTTGCACAATCAGGAGCGGGCAAAAACAAAGCGGTAGATGCCGCACTAGACCTCATACCAAGCGAAGCGGTTCACATTATGAAAGCAGGGTCGGAGCGCGCCCTTATCTACAGCGATGCAGACTACGAACACAAAACTATTATTGTAGAAGAAGCAGATTCTATTCCCGAAGAAGGTCCTGCAGCAAGCGCTATACGAAGCTTGGCAGCATCAAATCGTATGGAGTACGACGTTGTAGAGAAAAACGCTAAGACACACCGCCAGGAAACCCGTCGTATCAGTAAATCAGGGCCGACGGGACTTATTACAACTAGCACCAAAAGCCTGCCACCACAAATGAATACCCGAACACTTGAAGTGCCGATTAGCGACGATGAACAGCAAACCCGCGACGTGCTTCTTGTACATGCACGCAACGCAGAAGGCCCGCTTCAAAATAAAACTGATCTTTCGCCATTTATTGCATTGCAGCAATGGTTAGTAGTTGGCGGAATGCATCATGTATCGATCCCTTTTGCCACTACTCTCGCACGAATGGTGCCAGCTAAAGAAGTACGGATGCGTCGAGACTTCCTACAGCTACTCACCTGCATCCAAGCCATTGCTTTAATGTATCAGTGCCAGCGAAAACGAACATCAGATGGCTGGGTCTTAGCAATATTTGATGATTATACCGAGGCCAGAAATCTGCTTGCAAACCTATTTGACGCTATCGCTTCCGAAGGACTTACCACTGCTATCCGACAAACAGTTGAAATTGTTGCCACCCATGGCGAAATAAATCAAACAGAACTTGCTAAAGTATTGGGACTTGCTGCCTCTACTGTTTCTTGGCGTGTTCGCAGAGCTATAAAAACAGGATGGTTAGTTAGAACTAGTGAGCGCCCAATCCGCCTAATCGTTGGCACCCCCTTGCCCGATGCCACTACGTCTCTGCCAACAACGGAACAGCTCAAAGCGGCTTTCGAAGATTCGAGTCTATTAGAAGAAAATGAAACGCCCCCTCCCCCAACAAAAGAGAGTAATGTCGACTCGCCTAAATCACAGTTGACCCTGTCATGTACAGCTTGCGGTAGTAGCGACTGGTGGCAGCGCCCCGATGGTGGCTGGGTATGCAATGTCTGCCACCCTGAGCCTAACCAATCCATGGAATGAAGCGGATCAAGCCAATCCATATCCGCTTTATTGGTTTAGATGCACCAGAGAACAAGCCAAACTTACAGGTAGCTTATAATCGCCTATTTGCACTTGCAGAAGCGGAAATTAGGAAGAGAAAAGAACACGCTACTAAAGAGGCTGTGCATAACCAGTAGTGCAAATAAGTTATTATTAAGTACAATATATTACATAATATGACTCAAGATAATCAGGAACAGGAATTTTTAACCATCGAAGAAGCTGCTCACAAACTGCGAGTAAAGCCTATTAGCGTTTATAGAATGTGCAGGCGCGGAGAATTACCCGCTGTTAAAGTTGGGCGTAGCTGGCGTATCAGCAATAAAAAACTATCAGAAATGTTCAAAATTAAGCCTTAAATAAAACCAGAGGCTACGATTTGACTCCGAGCCTCTGGTAGATGACGTATGAAGCCACCTATTAATAATCCTGTAGCTACCCTAAATGCTCAGCAACCGAAAATTGCTGCTCTGTACGCGAGGGTATCAACTGCAAATCAGGAAGATGAGCAAACTATTGATGTGCAAATAGCAGAGGTTAAAGAGCGGATCAAGGCAGATGGCAACATATTAGGTGATGAAAATATCTTTTTAGATAATGGCTGGAGCGGCGCAATATTACAGCGACCCGCACTAGATAACATGCGAGCGTCGGCAGCTAATAAATCTTTTGACGTTTTATATGTATTTGACCGAGGAAGACTAGCAAGAAAATACCACTATCAGGCCATTGTTATTGAAGAATTAGAGGACAAGGAAATTCAATTTATCTCCTTAAACGATAGATCGGTTGAGAATGATGACGATCGGGTAATGCAAGGCGTGCAAGGGTTATTTGCTGAATGGGAACGCACTAAAATTGCTGAACGATTTAGAATAGGAAGACTACAACGAGCAAAAACAGGACGTTTAATAAACGGGCAAGCACTCTATGGATACTCACGTATTAAAAGAACGGATACCGAGCCTGCTTATATCATCGTTAATGAAGAGCAAGCACAAGTAGTACGAATGATTTTTAATTGGTTTGTGAATGAAGGCTGCTCTCTGCACGAAATTACTCGTCGGCTATACAAACTCGAAATACAGCCTCCAAAGAACAAAAGTAAGAAGTGGACGAAAGGCCCCATTGAAAGACTGCTTAAATGCGAAACATATTTTAATGGTCTCATTCATTACAATAAAAGCGAAGCTATAGTACCGCACAATCCTCTTAATAAGAGTAAGTACAAAAAGATTAAAAAAAGTAGTCGCCGAATGCGCCCTAAGGAAGAATGGCTTCCCTACCAAGTGCCGAAGATTTTGACTGACGCTGCTTTTTTTGAAAAAGCACAAAAGCGATTTGAGCTGAATAAAAAATTCTCACGTAGAAATCAAAAATACGAGTATCTCCTTACTGGCATGGCGTGGTGCGAGGAGTGCGGTTATCGTCGCGTTGGAGATGTTGGCGGTAGCAGTAATCATTATTACCGATGCGCACAAAGGGTATATAAACACCCCGAACCTACAGAATGCTGTTCCTCTGGCGTTAATGCCGTAGCCCTAGACACAACATTTTGGCAAAAGTTTAAAGAGTTTATGGAAAACCCCGAACTATCGCGCGAACATGCAGAAGCATATTTGCAACAAAGCCAGGCAAACCCGTTCTTACAGCAACAGCAAACTCAATTTCAACGTAATCTAGCGAATATTGAGGATGAGGAACAACGCTATATCAAAGCCTATGGTGCGGGGAATCTATCGGAACAGCAATTCAACCAAGTTATAAAAGATACAAGAAAACGTCGCGCTCACCTAGAAAAACAACTAAACGACTTACATAAAGAAATTGAGCGCAAGGATGTTGACCCACTTAGCGTTGACGATTTGATCACTCAATTAAAAGAGACGTTGCAAACAACTGATCTTGGAATAAAACGCCAGGTTATTCAGGATGTGGTCTCAAAAGTCTCTATTGGCAAGAACACCGTTGATGTGTATGGTAATGTAACTTTATGCAAACCCCACTTAGCCCTAAAAGGAGGATTAAAAAATGAAACTTGGCATGCCCAATTCACCAGTCCAACCTTTCTTCTATTCGAATTCATACCGCAAAAGCCACGAAAGAGCCGTCTAATTGTCCAGAGGGACCAACTAGGACGCATTGTCCACTCAAAGTCACCAAGTTTGAAAGTCTAATTCCTATTCTCCGTCAAAACATGGCTAAAATGGCCACAATAAATACTCCCCCCTAAAAAAGTATCAATTGCAGCCATTGTGACCATCAATCAACCAAGGTAACGGTTTGATTTTTTTTCCACCGATTTTATACAGCCTAAACTTTCGCTGGAATAAATTCCTTGCGTGCGCCTTGAAGCATTTGATGTACACACCATTTTGCATAGGCTCCGCTGAATAACCTTCCTAACCAAACGTTTGTTGTGGGCAAGTCATAATCAATAGAAACACGCAACAAAGAACTTTCGCCTTGCGACTGTATGTCTATGCCCATTTGATATTGTCCGATAATCAAAAGTTTCGGGGTTCCGACTGTCTCCCATATCTTTACTAACGGTGGCTCGTGCCGAGTAACAACTTCATCGAGGAATAAAGTTATGCCAAAAGCTGTGCCACTTAAGCGGATATGAGACCCGACTTTCTGACCTAGACCGTCATCCGTTGACACATCCATGCGTCCGCCACCCATCATCCATGATGACTTGCTCATGTGCGAAGAAAAGCGCCGATGGTCATCTATATAAGCAAATAGCTGCTCCGGGGAAGCCGGAATAACCAAGGTATCTTCATAGTGTCTCGCCATCTTACTCATACGTTTTCAGTATATCACTGAAGCCAATCCTGAAGACTCGTTTCAACAACACTAAATGTTCCTTCCACACTTGATGTAGCCGTATCAACTATCACATCAGCATACTGCTTTGTAGGCTCGATGAATTGTTTGTGCATAGGAATAAGAATCTCCTTGTAATATCGCTCATTACCTAATTTTGTCCGTCTGCGCAGGGATTCTTCAATAGGAATATCCAAATAAATCTTCCGAGCCATAATCTCCCGTATATGCATGTCATAAAAAGCCAGATACCCCTCAACCAGAATTACTGACCTGGGCTCGACTACGTATGCGATCTTATTCCGTAGCTCCTGATCATAGCCTGGATTATATAGCTCACTCTTCGTCATGATAGTAATCGGCTTATTATGCATGAGCGACACAATATCTTTATACAAATCATCAAACTGGATAACACTCGGGTCGTCCCAATTGAGCATGCCATCTACTTTAGGCACTTCCTCCGGCTCTTTAAAGTAGTCGTCCAGATGGAGCAGCGAAATCTTTTCGGGATATTTTTTGTATAGCCCTATTGCAAGCGTTGATTTGCCAGATCCGCTACCACCGGCAATACCTACTATTCTGCATTCATGTTCTGTGTGTGCATGCATAAAATTATTAACTAACGCAATGGGCGATTAAACCCATACTCCCCTTCCACTCTTGTGAAATGATCTCCTATATACGAATAAACAAGTGGGTGTCCAGTGGGAAGATCTACAAAGGGAATTTTTTCATCATCAATATGTTCTAAAAACTTAATCATTGCACGTAGCGTATTCCCGTGAGCAACAATAAGAACTTTTTCTCCTCGCTTAATTCGTGGCTGAATATATTCTTCAAAATATGGCACTACGCGATTGTATACATCTTCCAAGCTTTCTCCGCCTGGCGGCTTGCTCTTAAACCCACGCCGCCATTCAAATACTTTTTCTGCGCCAAGCTGCGTAGATGCAATTTCTTTATTCATTCCTTGCAGATTGCCGTACGACCTCTCATTAAGATTCTCGCTCATGAATACAGGAAATGTTTCTTGAATAAAATCAGCGGGAGCCTCACTATATTGATTGTAACGAGAATCTGCTTCATGCTGGAAGATTCCGATTTTTTTCTGATGCGATAAAATAACAAGTAATGTGGCGTGCGCGCGTTCAAGATGCGAGGTAAACGCCACATCATAATCAAATTGCTTGCAATGATCAGCGACCTGATGCGCTTCGTCAAACCCTTTCTTATTTAACGGAATATCAAGCCAACCAGTAAAGCGATTGGATTCGTTTAAGCGGGACTCCCCATGTCGTACAAGAATCAACATATGTAGTATCTTTATAGTACATGAAGCTAGCATATTTCGAAGCAACAAGCGAAGATAAGGGTTTTGCGCTACCAGGGGTTGAAATACTATCGCTTCCAAACCATATTGATGAGCAGCA
>DATDYZ010000019.1:0-8937 GCA_035288905.1 Candidatus Anderseniibacteriota bacterium
CCCGCTGATGCGTGGAGCCCTCTCCCAGAACGGGAGAGGGGAACTCTTTGCTCTCTACTCCCGTCTTCACACCTTCTTCATCGTTATCGCTCTACTCACAAAAAATATGCATGCAAATAAAACAAGAACTATGATTTTTATTTGCGTTGGTGCAATAACTGCAACTACTCCCAATAATGCTGTTATTCCCCCAAGTAAAATCAAAATACCCCACGACGATATTCCTGCTGCCTGCAATCGATGATGAATATGGGAAGTTGTATCGCCTTTTGTAGGATTTTTGTGCTTCGCCATTCGATAGACTACCACAAAAAGTGCATCAAGTACCGGAAGTGCAAGTACAATCAAAGCAGTCGCTATTTTCCCGCCACCAATCATAGCCGTCATGCCTATAAAGAGCCCTAAAAACCAACTGCCGCTTGTCCCTAAATATACCCTTGCCTTTGGCGCATTCCAGAGAAAAAACGCGAGCAGCGCGCCTATTGCAATAAGCGACATCACGAACGTTGTTGTATCTTGGGTTGCAGGAAGCAGACTAATACCCGCAAGCGCCACGAATGCGATTATGCCAACTAGTGTTGCAAGCCCATCGGTACCATCCAAAAAATTCATCGCATTCATGCAGACCATAAGCCAAGCAAATGCTAGTAGCCCTCCCATACTAAGCACAATAACCCCACTTCCAAATGGGTTTGTAATATACGGAATTGTCCAACCAAAATACACTGCCCACGCCGCAATTAATGCTTGCCAGAACAACTGCCTACGCACAGATATATTTTGATCTTCATCAAGACGTCCAATAATAATAACTACTATTGTTGAGCCAATAAGTCCGAGTACAAGATTCGTGTCGTGGAGGATAATTGCTGCGGGCATCATAATAACCAATGCTAAAAGCCACCCAATAAAATAAATTGGCTTCCCGGTAGAATACACTCTCCAGGCAACAGGGCGCTTTTTAATAAGCTGATATAAGAGCGCATACACCGCAACAAATACCCCGAGCAAGGCAGCGAAATGCCATGGGGATACAATGCGGGTATCAAACATCATATAGCCTCTATCCCTCGCGCAGTTACGTGCTTGCGCGTTTTTTGCATCACATTAAAATTCAAATCCCTACCTAGCATGAGGCGCGTTTCGGAATCAAGTGCGGGAAATGCAGAAAGAAGCGTAGCAATCAGCGGCACAAGAGCCCACTGTAAAATAATGAGCACATATCTCCACGGGCTATAGTGTTGCGGCTTTCGTGGAAGTAAAAGAATAGTGAGCGTTGCGGAAATAATCAACCCAGACATGGCAATAGTCATGAGCGTTCTTGTAATAAACGGCAAACTATACGAAAGAAACGTTTGGTGAAACACCGGGTTCCCAAACAGTACGGGTATCCACCCTAACACCGCAACAATAATTGCGGCAGTCGCCCAGGAATAGTGCCCTTCAAGCGTACGAAATACATACGTGAATTTTGTACCAAATGGAATATTTTTGTTATGTAAAAATCCTTCAACCAAATACGGAAAGTTTTCTATACCCCACGCCCACCGCCGTTTTTGTTTGTACTGATTAAGCAACGTCTGCCACCATGTAGGTGCAAGTGCCGCATCCATAGAAACAGTGGTGTAAAGTGGGATGGTTCGATAGTTCCCGTCATACCGCAGCAGGCACTGCCAAAAAATTCGAGAATCCTCTGAAATAATATTCCGCTGCCAATATCCTACATCGTGCAAAGCTTTGAGTGTCATGGAATGGCTCGAAAACGTAACAAGTCGTTCCGGGCGTGTTGATTCTATCATCTGCCAAAACGTAGAGCCCATCGCAACTACGCGTGAAAACGACGGTGCGTCCCACAGATTGTTGTTGTACACAGGAATTGGCTGATAGCTTGCACGGTACGGATTGGGAGTTGTTACAAACGTATGCGTTAAATATGAAAAATATTCCAGCGAAACTACGGTGTCGCTATCAAAATTACTCACGAGCACAAATTCTTCCGGGATTTTTTGATCAGCGAGTTTTTCTTCCATTTTTTGCAGCGCCCATGTTGCATTCGCACTTTTCACTCTCTTCTCTCCCGGTAACCCATCCGGATGAAACGCCGTTACAAATGTTGCAAATTTCGATCCAAATTCTTTGGTAAGCGTTTTTGCACGTTCTTTCGCCTTTAAGCCGGCTCGCTCTTCAAAACCTATCACCACATGCATACGCTCTTTTGGAAAGTCTGTTTTTGTAAGCGACTCAAGTGAAGTCCGAAGTACATGGATCGATTCGTCGTATGTTGGTATTACAACTACATGATGCACGTTATTCCAATCTAATGGACGCTTTTCAGCCAAGAGTCGTTCGACCCAGTTAATAGTTCTGTATTCTTTCAAACGCCGATACGCATATAGAAGATGAATCGACATATACACAATGCGAATTAATAAATATACATCGTATGCAATTACGAATATTGCGATCCAAAACGGTAAAACAAATGCGAGTGCGGTAAGGCCAATTAACGTCCCCCACGACAAAAATCCCGGGAGCATTTCCCAGATTCGCCTGCGTACTCGTTCCATGTTTATATCAATTAAAATTGAGTAATATGCCATATGTGGTAAGTAAAAGAATTTGCAAAAACGGCATACTCATCCAAAGAATCCAAAAAGCAACTTCACTTGCTCGTTGTATATATCGCGCCAAAACGATATTTACAATAATAAGGAGCAACCCGATACTAGGGAGCGTAATAATTTGCCACCCCTGCCCTATAAAGTCAATACCAACTCCTGCGGTGTAGTGGAGAACGGCATTGGGAGAACTTTTTGGAAATGTAATAAGAACAATGAGCCAGAGGAGGAGGTTGAGAATAAAACTACTACCCGCCACGGCGGCGCCCGCCAATCCGGCCGGCAGGGGTAAGCCTGTCAGTTTAAAGTCCTTGAGATTCATATTCTTTTGCAACAGCTAAAACTCTTTCACTATACCACGATTGGCCTTCCCAATATTTTCCGCCTACATAGCGTTGCAACGCTTCCGCTTCTTTTGCACGATCTGCTGCACCTCTGTCTGCAAGAAATATTGCTGTTGCAACAAACGCATCAGATAACTCAAACGGGTTTGCAACGGGTTTCTTGGTAAATTGCATAATTCTTGGCTGCAACCCTTCAAACGTTAGCGGCATAAATTGCCCTGGCCCAATTGCACCACTGCGAGAAATTGCCGTCTTGTACGGATCAAGCCCTAACGTGCTGGTAATACGCAAAAACGCTTCTCTATTTTTCGAATAGGGCATATTATCCGGAAATACGCCGCTTCCAACATTTGCCCCAATACCCGACTCTACTTTAAGTACTGCCATAATAACTGCAGGGCGAACGCCAGTAACTTTACCCGCGAACTTTGCCATGTCGACAGCCGTCTGCAGTGAAACGTTTACCTTTCCACTTTGCAAGGTAAATATCTGTTTGTTAATTTCTTCCCGTGCAGCTTTCGCTTCTGCGATAAGACCTTCAAACTCAAGTTGCTTTTGTTTCTTTTGCGCTAAAAACGTAAGCTGATTTTGTTTTTTTACTGCAAGTTCTCCCTTCTGTGCATCTAATAGTTCTTGTAGCTGCTCCAAGTCTTCTGCTTGTTCTTGTAAATTCTCTTCTTTTTCCTGTAACACTTGCTGCGTACTATGCATTTCTGTAACAACCCCTACCGCTCGTTCCTGCAACGTTTTATATTCTTCCCGACGTACTAATACATCACTTAAACTATCGGTACTAAAAAATAATTTCATCATTGGCTCAGATTCATGCTCATACAACTTTCGTACTAGTAACGTAAGTTCGAGTTTCTTTTTGAGTATTTCTTGCTCAAGTGCACGCGCATCTCGATTTGTTTGTTCTTTTGTCGTGTTTACCTTCGTAATTGTTATCTCTGTTTTTGCAAGTTCTTTTTCTGCGCGTAAAAGCTGGGCCTTTAGTTGTTCTATTGCTACTGCAATTACCTGCGCTTCTTCTTGTGTTGCGTTTTTTTTCGCGCTTAACTCTGCGATCTTTTTATTAACCTCGTCTATTTCTTTCTGCCTCTGGGCAATTTGAGTATCTATATCTACTCCCGGGGCAGCGCGTACTACAAGAGGAGTGCACAGCAGAACTGTAAGCAATATAAATATTCTAATGTTCATGTGCATCCAGTCCCCAACCTTGGATTAGCCCTTGCCACTCTTTAGAAGTTCCTGACTCTTCTTCAAACCTGGCAATCGCTTCTTCTGGTGTCATAATTTGAACGCCATCCGCTTCGCCTGCATCGAGTAGGTGCCGATCGCTTGTCACAACAACCTCAGCGTCTCCACCTACTGCGGCCTCTAAAAATTTCATATCTTCTTCATCGTCCAGCGTTACGTCCACATACTCTGGCTCTGTGTGCTCCAACATGGAAAGAAAATCTTCAATACGGCTTCGGTAATCCTTGTCGGCAATTAAGCGCGCAAGAATCAAGCGATATTCACCTACAACCTTTTTGGTTGCAATTGCGAAAAGCTCTCCACTCCGTACGGCATCAATTAGTTTGGCCTCAGCACTGTAGTCATCCTGAAAGCCATCAATAAGAACATTGGTATCTAATACAATACGCATGATACATATACTACCTACTTCTGAAAACTTTCCAATACCTGGTGTGGAAAACCTTTTAACATTCTTTTCTGTTTGTTGGTATACTGTTCGTATGGCACTTTCAGATTTGAGTAAAAAACAAAGCGAGACGCTTGATGCAATTAAGACATTTCTCGCAGCACATAATTATGCGCCCAGCTACCGAGATGTAATGAAAGCAATGGGAATTAAATCTCCAGCCACGGCGTATGCACATGTACAACAACTCAAAGAAAAGGGGTATTTGAAAATTAAGAACGGCGAAATGCGTTCAGTAGAACTTACAGAGAAGTCGAATATCTTTACCAAAGGTATCGAATTGCCGTTAATTGGATTAATTGCAGCTGGTTCTCCTATACAAGCAATCGAAGAGCGAGAAACAATTACCGTTCCACTGGAACTGCTTCCAAACTTAAACTGTTTTGCGCTCCAGGTACGCGGAGAGTCAATGGTAGATGACGGAATTTTAAATGGCGATTACGTTATTATTGAACGCAACTTTTATCCAAAAAACGGAGATGTAGTAGTTGCGCTGGTTGATAATGAAAATGCAACATTAAAAAGATACTACCGAGAAAAAACCAGAATTAGACTCCAGCCGGCAAATAAAAAAATGAAACCAATTTATGTAAAAAACCCCACCATTCAAGGAATTGTCCGCGGAGTTATCCGAAGATACGAAGAAGAAAAGAGATAAGCGTCGAGTTCCCCTCTCCTGTTCTGGGAGAGGGCCTAGCCCGCAGGCAGGGGTGAGGGGCGTGTTTGCG
The DNA here is from genome assembly GCA_035288905.1 of Candidatus Anderseniibacteriota bacterium. Taxonomy (GTDB): domain Bacteria; phylum Patescibacteriota; class Andersenbacteria; order UBA10190; family UBA10190; genus HO2-45-11b. The sequence goes on from DATDYZ010000019.1 coordinate 5,399, forward strand.
AAATGGAGAGAAATAAAAAAAGCCGCCCGCCACGAGAACGGCGCGCTGAAATGGATTACTAATCACCGAAGCGGTAAGCCTTAATCAGGTGTCGGTTCGAATTCAATCCGCCCACCCATTTCTCGATATAGCTTTACAACGGTTGCCCAGTAAACTAATTTGGTTTCTTGCTCCGTCGCCCGAGGTTCAACTTTGACTCGTTTCGCAATCCCCCAAATTTGTTGATCGAGGATCACTGGCCTCCCGCGACCCTCAAAGCCTTCTTCTCCTTCGCTGGCCTCTCCTTTCCACCAATCAGGATCATTCTCCCAAGACTCTGGCATTTAACTCTCCTCTGTTTTTAAAGTGTGCTGGATTTACAAATGTCTGAGTGCAATCAAAATACTCCCTTGTTTTCTTTTTGTCAATATGTGGTATAATAGAATCATGAGCAATCAAGATATAAAAAATGCTGTGTGCAAAGCAATGAAGACAATGCCCCACAAGGATGCTATTCGCCGTATTCGCTTATTTGGGTCTCACTTACATAACGAAGCAACAGCTAAAAGTGATATTGATCTACTAATTGACTTTGACGATAAGGCTTCGATTGGCTTTTTCGCATTGGTTGATATCCAAGATGCATTTAAAAAAGAACTTGGAAAGGAAGTTGATGTAGTTACTCCTCGAGCTTTAAGTAAATACTTTCGAGACGAAGTATTACAGGAGGCACAATTATTATATGAACAAAAATCCAGCCCTCGTTAAACATATTCTAGATGCAATAAAGACGATTAACGAATATATCGCCAAAAGAACATTTGATGATTTTTGTAATAATCAGATAATAGTTGATGCTGTAGTTTTCCAATTTATGATTATAGGTGAGGCCTCAACAAAATTAAGCAATTCTTTTCATGAAAAACATTCCGATATTCCCTTTCATCAAATTATTGGCCTTCGAAATAAGATCGTTCATGCATACTGGATCATTGATACAAAGGTTATTTGGGATGCCTACAAAAACGACTTACCAGAGCTGAAGAAAAAATTACTAAAGGCAATATAAATAAAAAGCGGTTCCGTTCAGAACCGCGCGTTGCATTGGTGCTCAAATTGCGAACTCTTCACTGCTTTGGATATGCTTGCCGGAATTGCCTAACAGAAATTGCCGCAAGAATGAGAAAACATATCGTCATCAAACGATCGATGATCCCATGCGATATAATCGAAATCGTTCCAAACGTTAAAACTCCCACCAAAAGTGCTAAAATCCGCACCATATGCATATTCCAAGAAAGGTGTCTCGTTGAAAGCAGTGCATCAAAAACCAAGATCCACCCGCCTACCAAAAGCCCAATAAAATCAATGAGCTCCATGACTCTACTCCTTTTATCAAAGAACACTCTCGAAACAGCCTATTAAACGCTTACCCCACAATATTCCCTATGTGGCAAATAATCAACAAGCTAGTGAAGCTCGCTAGAAATCTGTGGCGTCTCTTCCCCTACCTCAATCTGTTCAAATCTATTTGATAATTTATCTAATCTGCGGTTTGAATCGTCATACTTCGTTTTTGCGTTGCTTAAATGCTTGCCGACCATACTAAAGTCATCGGAAAACTTTCCAAAGTCTTGCCGGAGCTGCCCGATGTATTGCAAAATTTCTCTCGTCTTCTGCTCTATTTTCATTCCACGGAGGCCAACTAACACGGTCTGTAAGTATGCTAAAAAGCTATTGGGCGATACTGGCACCACTTTATTCTGCAAACAAAATTCCCATAGATGAAGCTCTTGCCCTGAGCTTGTCGAAGGGTGCACCATGGTTTCGTAATACACCCCTTCAATCGGAATATACATAAACGCATAATCCAGTGTTTTTTCATGAGAAGAAATATATTTCTGAGAAATATCGGAGATATGCTTTTTCACATCTCGAATAAATATTTTCCGTAGTGCCGACCGTTCTTCTTTGTCTTGCTCTTTCATAAACGCTTCATAGTTTGCAAACGGAAACTTTGCGTCTATGGCTACCACGTACCCGTCTTGCAGGCGAATAATAGCATCTGCAATTTCTCTACTGTCGGCAAACGTATGTTGCAGTTCATATCTATCTTGTGGCAATACATCTGCGAGTAAATTGCCGAGCAATACTTCTCCAAAACTTCCGCGTATTTTCGGCGCTTTTAATAAATGCTGAAACGATACGATTTCATTTCCTGTTTGCTGCAGGCTTGCCGTTGCTTGCTCTAATTTTCCCAATCCTTGACTCACAGAACGCACCGACTTTTCAGACTCTGTCATCGCACGTACGTTTTCCGAAAGCCTCCGGTCAATTTGTTGGTTCATTCTATCCATCTGCTCCATAAGCCGCTTATTCATCTGCATCATAAACCACGCAACACCTGCACCCCCAAAAAGCACCGCGACAATCAAAAAAACTATTGTTATATCCATACCCATACTATACCCTACTTCTTATCCTTATGTTTACTGGCATTATTAGAAATATCGGAACTATTGTATCTAGCACACGCCAAGAAGATGGCAGTGTTTTTCTCGAGATACAAGCACCCTTTTCTGCAGAGCTCTCTGAGGGCGATAGCGTTGCAGTTGCAGGTGCATGCCTCACCGTACTTACCCATACGGACACTACGTGGACATGTTATTTAATGGCAGAAACACTTGATAAAACAACACTTGGGAAGCTGATGCCTGGCGATAAGGTTAATCTGGAACAGCCTGCAAAAGCAGGGGATTTTTTGCATGGGCATATTGTTCAGGGGCATGTAGATGGCGTATGTAAGATTATTACTATACAAAAACATGGCGATGATAGTGTTATAACATTTCAACCACCAAAAGAATTACTCAAGCATATCGTTTCAAAAGGTTCCGTAACATTAGATGGCGTCAGTCTTACAGTAGTTGATGTATTAGATAATTCTTTCACTGTTTCCTTAATGCCATACACACTTGCACATACAACGTTTCAACATAAAACCGTTGGCGACGAGGTTCACATTGAAACGGACAAAGGGCACACTGCGAAGTGGTTTTCTGGCACCGCGCAAAAAGGTGATGGGCGAGGCACTTCACTCGGCTTCCCCACTGCGAATATTACGCTAAACGATGCATCAATTGTTTTACCTATTGGCGTATTTGCAGCCCGCGCAATGATCCAAGGTGACCCAACCATGTACGGCGCAGCACTTCACAGTGGCCCACGCCCAACGTTTTCGGGTGCATCAAATAGCGTAGAATTACACCTCATCAACTTTGCGCCAAGAAACTTATATAACGAAACAATGCACTTTACGATTATCGAAAAAGTAGCGGATATTCAAAAGTTTGATTCTGTAGATGCATTAAAAGAAAAAATTAAAGATAACGTAAAAAAAGCGACGGAGATACTGCTAGAACCCCGCTGATCACCACCTCATCCCCAACCCTTCTCCTTCGTAAAGAGAAGGGAGAGCACGCGTCGATCCCCTCTCCCCTGACGGGGAGAGGGTTAGGGTGAGGGGAAAACGCAAAAAAGCACTACGCGCTAAAACGTTT
>DATDYZ010000020.1:0-5938 GCA_035288905.1 Candidatus Anderseniibacteriota bacterium
GCAGTCCAAGTAAACGATCCAGCTGTGGAATATGTATCAGTTGTCGCATACGCGCTGGGCACTTGATATAAAGAAGTAACAACAGCGAGTGCTACAAACGCAATAACAAAAGCACGGAGATGCATTTCTTAACTATATCGCTTTCTTGTGTACAAAGCCATCATGAGCGTAAGGGCAGATAGAGTTACACCCAGATGAAGTCCGGGGGGCTTGTACCGAAACACAATATCGCGACTTCCTGCCGGAACATCTGCTGCAACACGATTCGAAAATATAGTTGCTTTTGCTTCACCTACCATCCATCCATCAACATAATTAGCATTCAAAACAACCGTTGTTGGCTTAGGCGTATCTACGTGAACACGAACCACGTTGTAACTCCAAGACAAAAGAGAAACCGTTGCTTCAAGATCAATTGCAGACACAACGCTTGTATTGCCTTCATCAGAAATAATACTCACCCCTGGTGTTGGGCCAAGAACAGAACAATAGGCAAATGTTCCGTACCCTGCCATATACGCATCAAACGACCTGGTAGTACGAGACCCTTCACCTGATTGGTCGTACCGACTCGTGGTATACGCTATAGGGTGCGGCGCCGGAGAAATTGCAGGTACAACATGCGGTAAAATAAATGCTTGCTCTGAAAGTTGGTACGTAAGCGATATAATATCGATCGCAATAATCCCAACTAAAAGAGCGCGAACTATACTTCCTCCTGAAAATAATCTCGCAATTCTGTCCGCCCCATATGCAGCAAGTAGAGCAATGGGAATAACTGCAAAAAGAATAAGGCGAGAAATATTAGAGCGAGGAAAAAACCACAGAGGGTCAAAGACTGGTTTCAGATATGGGCCTAAGGCAGAAACAAGCAGTGCAATAACCGCAGATACCACAAGTGCAAAAACAATGCGACTCTTACGAATATATGATATGCCAATAAGAGAAAGTGCAAATACTCCATACCCTATATACGCTCCATACTCATGCCACCCACTCGCCTGATCTAAAATAACATAAGAACCGTGCAGATAGCGTCCAAATAAAATATCAACAATCCAGGGCAACGTATACGCCGATCCTTGATATGCATCATCAGGAAACTGTTTAAGCCAATACAATACAGGGACAAGTTTAAATGAAACAAATCCGAGCGCCCATATACCCGACTGTACCGTACTACGTATCGCCCTCACGCGGTGAGGCACAAACAAAAAAAGTACAGCAAATGCAAACGCTGTATACATGAGCAGATATATTCCTCCACCCAAAAACGCAGCTGCTAAAAATATGCCACAAATAATTGGTTTTTTTGAACCGCGATACACCCCTAGCCACGCCCACAGTATCCAAGGCACCCACATAGCAGCCATCACGTTGACGTGCCCTTCTGTTATTTCCAAAAGGCTAACCGTTCCAAACGCCACTGCAAGCGCTGCGATTAGTCCCGCCTCAACAGAACGCCCAAGTGAGCGCGCAAGAGCAAGCATGCCCGTTGCGGTACCAATAACGGAAAAAATAATTGCAAGGCGAATACCTACAGGAATTCCAAAAATAAGTTCTAACAAGAATGTCGGTGAAAATACAGGAAACTCCGGATCCCCCAGTCCAGCAGTACCGCCACAAATATACGGATTCCAAAGTGGCAATGTATAATGTTCCAATATTGCTTTCCGATAGGAATCATGGAGGGTAAAATAAAAGTCCCAGTCCGCTATTCCCAAATCCCCTGTTGAAAACCAGTACCCAAGAGTTGCAAGGGGTGCAAATAGAACAATCAGAACAACTGCGGCCAAATATTTCTTACGTTGACTTTGTATATTTGAAACAAGAGCAACTGTAAGCAAAAATGCTGAACCTATCATTATACCTTGCTGTAACCCAAAGACTGTTGGTATACGCTTCGTAAACAATAACGACAACATTGCATGTTCAGATACATCATCAGGAGAAACACCACGCAGAGGCAAAGCTTCGCCTGTAGGGAAAGTAATATCCACAACATAAAAACCGTCGCGCACTACGGAAAACCACGATACTGGAATATCTATTTGCAATACGTTCTCACTCGAAAGATATGACGTATTGTTCGCCGAGCCTTTAGCAATCTTATTCCCCTTGCTATCATTAATAGTAACGTGAATAGTTCTCTCGTTTAATGTGAATGCATCAGAAAAAATAGCAGTACCGGAATACGTTCCTTTGGACAAATGCACGCGCTCACGAATATGCGAACCCGATGTAAGCGTAATCGCATTAAGAGACCCTTTAAAAGGTACGACCGAAACAGGCATTGTAGAAATGGGTACAAAAAAAGATACCCCAACAAAGGTAAACGCAATACAAAGCGCCGATATAAATACGCGGTTCATGCGTTTTTAAAATATGCTAATGCGTCAGCAATCATATATAAGGATCCGGTAACAATTATCGTACCATCTTGAGGAGTCTTTGCTATTGCTTGGCGCAACGCGGTATCAACATTCTTTTCGATAGAAACGTTCACATGTATCGCGCGTATCTGCTTCGCAATTGCTTCCGCTGCTTCTGGCATAAACGACCCTTCCGTAATAATTACCTGCGAAAAAAGCGGGATAACACTCTGCAACATATTTGAAATATCTTTATCTTTTTTTGCAGCAAATACGATTGTATCTGCTTGAGAAAGCGTTGTGAGAAAAACTGCAAGTGCATAGGCACCGTCTTGGTTATGCGCCCCGTCCAGTATAATCAGTGGTTTTTGAGAAACAATCTGCATTCGTCCTTCCCAAACAGTATTCGCAATACCAGTAGCAATCGCAGATCCCCTCTCCCCTGACGGGGAGAGGGTTAGGGTGAGGGGAACTAGCGCCGCAATCGCCGTTTTCATATTTTCAATTTGGTGAGAGCCAAGTAATGGAAGATGGATAACAGATGTCATCCCGGGCCGTGACCCGGGATCCACGCGTAGATTCCGGCTCGGAGGCCGGAATGACACTTGCACTTCCTGCCCGTCCAAATCCGCAGAAAGCAACTTAGCTTGCACAACATCATCTACCCGTACAACACTCGTATGTTTTTCAGCAGCTTCCGCATCAAAAATATGCAAAATATCTGAATCTTTTTCTGCCGTAATTACAGGAATGCCTTTTTTAATAATCCCTGCTTTTTCTGTAGCAATATCAGCAGTAGTTGGGCCTAAATATTCCATATGATCTAACCCAACATTGGTAATCACAGAAAGCACTGGCGTAATGACGTTCGTTGCATCATACCTACCGCCCATTCCCACTTCAATAATTGCAATATCTATAGTTGACCGAGCAAAATACAAATACGCTAATGCAGTTGTAAACTCAAAAAAAGTTGGCTGAATGTTTTTGTCTGCAATTGCATTCCGTATTTCAGAAACAAGCGCAGTAAGCGCTTCATCAGAAATACTTATGCCCTGCACACGAATACGTTCGTTAAACGTATATATATGCGGACTGGTATACAGCGCAGTTGTATAACCAGCTGTTCGCAGTATCGACTCTATCATTGCACACGTACTCCCTTTTCCATTTGTTCCCGTTACATGAATACTTTTAAACTTTCTTTCCGGATGCCCGAGTAGTTCCATCATACGCTCCATAACCGCAAGCCCTGGTTTGATCCCAAACCGTGTTAAACCATATAAATACTCCAGTTCGCTTTCTGTTGGCATAGACAAATGGTATCCTATGGTGTATAAAAGGTATAGGGGACGGAACGTTCATTTCACTTTTTTCGGGAGTAATACCATGGCGCAATCCTGGACTTCAGAACTGATTTTTGAAAAAGTGGTGATTATTATCAAAGAAGCAATGGATAATGACAACCTCGACATAACCCTCACAGACAAACTTGCCGAGAATATCGGAGCAGAGTCTCTAGACTTTGCCGACATATCAATGCGAACAGTGCTCAAATTCGGCCTGCGAATGGAGTCAAGTGTCCTGGAAGCCTTGATATTCAACCAATATTCAACCGTTGAAGACTTGTGCAAAGCAGTTGCAGAAAGGCTCGAAGTGCAATGGACTGCACCGCATACTTCACACGCGTGAACACAACAAAAACGCAACCAGACCCCAAAGCCTTCGGCACTCCCGAGGGCTTATTTTTTACCTAAGGCATTTTTCTTTTTAGTTCTCATATGGAATACTACATATATGAACACACCACTTTCCGTAGAATCATTTGCTCCACCCTACACGCCAGATACATACAACGAAGAAGAAACATGGCGCACTGCTCCCTTTTTTACCAACCTATATAAGTCCGTATATGCAGCGCTCATATTTTCTCCTGAAGTAATTGGAGCGCTGTGTTCTCGTACGAGCAGGGCACCAGATGATTTACGAAAAATTTTCTTGAATGAATATTTAACGCCATTTTTAACAGATACAACGGCAGATGCCTTGCCCGCCAAAGCTTCAGCGGAGGTGGGGGCACACAGTTACGGTAAAACCCTGAAAGAATTTATCGCCTTTTTACATACGCACCCCATTGAATCTATCTTTTCCAATCCAAAAGCACGTTCGTTTTATGCAAAATGGCTTGCGCAATACGGGGACGATTCTATCGCGCAAATGGCTGGCATGCACGTGGTATTTTCTTCCCTTTCACAACTTGCAATTAAACATATTGAAGACCAGCGCATCGGCTTAGCCCCAATTGAAAAATCTACACGCTATGTAGATTATTCAAAAAAAGTCTCCGGGGCATACAGATATTACACAGACCCAACACTTGAAAGCGTGGGTCTTACCCAAAAATACCAAGCAGCAATGGACGAATTATTTGATACGTATACAGCACTTATTCCAAAAGTATCGCGGTATCTTGCTGAAAAGTTCCCGACAGAAACTCCAAGCGTCATCGAAAAAAAGGCGTTCGACACGGTCCGCGGACTCCTCCCCGTATCTGCACTTTCCCAAGTTGCATTCTTCGGAAACGGCCAGGCATTTGAGTACTTAGTAAGCCGCTCGCTGAAACATCCCTTGGGCGAAGTGCGCTGGGCAGGAGAGGCAACATATGAAGAGCTGTTTAAAATAGCTCCGTCGTTCTTACGAAGAGTAAAAGATGCAGAAAACCAGGAAACTGCTTTAGGCTACCAAGAATACGTAGCGGGTAAAAAAAGTCGAGTTGCGAAGTTTCTACCAGAAGAATTACATGGTTCAGTAGAGTCCCATTCAAGCCAAGTATCTCTTGTAGAATATGACGAAGATGGCGAAAACAAAATTATCGCGGGCATACTCTACAGTGCAGATACAAACACATCTTCTTGGGAAGATACACTAAACGCAGTTGCAATTTTAAACACCAAACAAAAAGAAGAAATTCTGGAAGCGTACCTCAAGGGCAGAAATGCACGTTGGCAAAAATCTGGACGAGCATTTGAAAATACCTATTTGCGTTTCGATATCACCATGAACATCGGCGCATGGAGAGATTTGCATCGCCACCGCATGCTCACCCAACAACGCCAGTTATTTACCACAAAGCATGGGTACGATACTCCACAAGAACTCATCGATGCAGGGCTAGATAGTGAATATCGCGCAGCAATGGAACACGCAGCACGTGTATATGAAGAAATAGCGGAACACGACAGTGTTCTCGCCCAATACGCAGTGCCAATGGCGTATCGAGTACGATTTATGCAATGGACGAATCTACGATCATGTTTTTGGGAAATGGAACTGCGCACTATACCAGAAGGGCACCCCGATTATCGGCATATTGAACAAGAAAAATTTAAGCTCCTCGAAAAAGCTTTTCCTTTAATAGCAAAACACATGCGTGTAAATATGGGTGAATACGATTTTGCACGCCGCGGACAAGAAGAAAAGATACAGCAGAAATTAAAAGAGCTGGAAAAGATGACGGTATAGCAGTTCCCCTCTCCCCAATTGGGGAGAGGGCTCCTCGCCCCGCC